>CAJXCR010000033.1 GCA_913051825.1 uncultured Halieaceae bacterium | reverse complement strand
TTCTTAGCTGCTACCTTTTTCTTGGCAGGAGCTTTCTTCTTTGGTGCTGCTTTTTTCTTAGCCATCTTTTATTCAACCCTCTTAGCGGAAAACTGGACGATTACCTTAAAAGATGAGTTTGCAATGTACTGCAGTTGCAAACTTTACAACTTACTAATAAGGCTAGACCGTTTTATAAAACATGAAAGATCATAATACAACCGCTTTCTATAACGAATTGTGGTATTAAAATTTACTATAAATTGAGTAATTTTAATAAGTGTCTTTTTTAATTATCTCAAAAAGTCGTTTGTAGGAAGAGAAACATCAATATTAAACTAAACATTCTATAAAAAATTTGAGCACTATTAAAATGCGCACAACCCAATATTTGATCGCCACCAAGAAAGAAACTCCTGCTGATTCAGAAGTAATTAGCCATCAACTTATGGTGCGCGCAGGACTAATAAGAAAACTTGCATCAGGGATCTATACTTGGCTCCCATTGGGGTTGAAAGTTCTTCGGAATATAGAGAGCATAATTAGAGAAGAAATGAATAATATAAGCGCGCTAGAAATCACCATGCCAATGGTTCAACCTAGTGACGTTTGGGAGGAATCAGGACGCTGGTCGGAATACGGACCAGAACTACTTAGACTAAAAGATCGTCATTCAAGAGAATTTTGTCTTGGTCCTACCCATGAAGAAGTAGTTACCGATTTAATAAGAAATGAACTTAAAAGCTATAAGCAACTTCCCCTAACTCTTTATCAAATTCAATCTAAATTTCGTGATGAGGTACGACCTAGATTTGGTGTAATGAGAGCAAGAGAATTTGTAATGAAAGATGCATATAGCTTCCATGCCACAAGCGAGTGCTTACAACAAACTTACGACGCGATGAGTGAAGCATATTCCAAGATATTCTCCCGCCTGGGACTAGAATTTAGAAGTGTCTTAGCAGATTCCGGCAGCATTGGTGGAGATCGATCTAGAGAATTCCATGTATTAGCCGCTTCTGGTGAAGATGCAATTGCTTTCTCTAGTGAAAGTGACTATGCAGCTAATATTGAAATGACAGAAGCCATATCACCCAAAACCACTCTTTTGGAACCAAAAGAAATAATGGAACAAGTCTCTACCCCGAATGTGCATACAATATCTGAATTAGTAATGTTTTTGAAAAAACCGATCTCTAAAACCATCAAAACGATAATTGTTAAAGGTTCGGATCCAGGATCTCTCGTAGGATTAATTTTGCGCGGAGACCATCAGCTAAATGCCATCAAAGCAGAGAAAATAGATGGCATTGCTTCGCCTCTTAGTTTTGCTTCTGAAGATCTCGTATTCAAGAAATGTGGTGCTGGCTTTGGATCGCTAGGACCTGTTGGTCTGCCAATAAAATTAATAGCAGATCGAAGTGTCTCGATAATGTCGGATTTTATATGTGGCGCTAACAAGCAAGACTTTCATTTGACCGGTGTTAACTGGATTCGAGATGCTGATCTACCTCAGGTCGAGGATTTGCGCCAAGTTGAACAGGGAGACCCCAGCCCAGATGGCAAAGGCTATCTAAATGTGATGCGCGGCATTGAGGTAGGTCATATTTTTCAGCTAGGAGAAAAATACACCCGGGCGATGGATGGAAAAATACTTAATGAAAAAGGAAAACAGACCTGTATGGCGATGGGGTGTTATGGGATCGGTGTAAGTCGAATTGTCGCTGCAGCCATAGAACAAAACAATGATGAGAAAGGAATAATTTGGCCCAAATCAATTGCTCCTTTTAGTCTTGTCATAATCGCTTTAAATATAAAAAAATCAACCATGGTTAGGGAAGCAGCAAACCAATTATATGAACAAGCGAAAGAATTCGATATTGATGTTCTTCTTGATGATCGAGACGAACGACCCGGGATCAAATTCGCTGATATGGAATTAATAGGAATTCCACATCAAATTATTATTGGAGAAAATTCTCTTAAGGAAGGAAAAATTGAATATCGAGCACGAACAGAAGAAGAAAAAAGGGAACTCTCAATACATGAGGCTATACCAGAAATACAAAATCTTATAGTCTAAGGTGCTTCTTGAGCGTAGACTAATTAAAGAGTCGAGCAAAAGATTTTAAGGAAAATTAATGGTTCAAACAATTTTTGATCACAATTGCCGTACTAAAAATAATGAAATACTCCCGATGGGGCACTTTCGCGAGAAAGTATTATTGATTGTTAATACTGCTTCTAAGTGCGGATTTACGCCACAATTTAAGGGTCTGGAGACATTATACAAGAACCTTAATAGTCGGGGTTTAGAAATCCTAGGCTTTCCATGTAACCAATTTGGGAAGCAGGACCCAGGTTCCATCGAAAATATAAGCCAGTTCTGCGAAGTGAACTATGGCGTGACTTTTACGATTTTTAATAAAATAGAAGTAAATGGGAGTGATGCAGATCCATTATTTGAATATCTAAAAACGTCAGCTCCAGGTATTTTTGGAACAACAGCAATAAAATGGAATTTCACAAAATTTTTGATTGATCAAACAGGCTCTAATATCAAGCGATTCGCCCCAATAACAGCACCTCAAAGCATTGAAAAGCATATTTTGGCGCTACTGGAAGATTAGATTTAATTTTCTCTCGTAGAGCTAAATTCCAAATCTGGCCATCGCTCTTCGATAACAGAAAGATTTGCTCTAGAAGAAGCTAGAAAAGCTAAGTGCCCTCCACTATCAGTAAATAGCTGAGAAGATGCTTTTTTTCTAAATTCCATAACCATTTTTTCATCTCTAGAAGTCACCCATCTAGCTGTAAAAATACTTACCGGCTCATAAACCGCCTCTACCTGATATTCTTCCCTTAAACGATAAGAGACCATATCAAACTGCAACTGACCTATAGCCCCCACTATACTATCACCTCCATCTAAGGGAACAAAAACCTGAGTAGACCCTTCTTCAGCCAATTGAGCGAGACCTTTTTTTAGTTGTTTAGATTTAATTGGATCACGAAGCCTTATTTTTCTAAATAGTTCAGGTGCAAAGTTCGGAATCCCAGTAAATTGTAATTGCTCACCGGAAGTAAATGTATCTCCTATTTTTATGGTGCCGTGGTTATGCAAGCCAATTATATCACCCGCTTCTGCCTGCTCTAGAAGAATTCTCTCGCCTGCTTTAAAGCTAACAGCATCTGCCAACTTTATTTTTTTTTCTGTTCTCACATGAAAAACTTTCATTCCTCTGTTAAACCTGCCAGAACATATTCTAAGAAAAGCAATTCGATCCCGATGCCGAGGATCCATGTTTGCCTGAATCTTAAAGACAAAACCAGTAAAAGCTGTTTCATTTGGATCGATATCTCTGGTTAGAGCTGATCGAATCTGGGGCGATGGAGCCCAGTCTACAAAACTATTAAGCATCTCATGAACCCCAAAGTTTCCCAGAGCACTACCAAAAAATATTGGAGTTAATCGGCCCATAAGAAAATCATTCTTGTCGAAAGAATTACTTGCAGCTCTTACCAATTCAACTTCTTCACAAAATGCATCGTATGTATCACCAAGCAATTTTTCTGCTTGCCCACTAGATAACCCGGTTATTTTTTCATCTGGATGAATACTAGCTCTATGTCCAGGCTTGTAGACATGGATAACATCATTGACTAAATCATAAACTCCTAGAAACTGGGAACCCATACCTATTGGCCAGTTAATCGGTGCTGCCTTGATCTTTAGAACAGATTCTATTTCATCCAATAATTCAATTGGTTCGCGTATATCTCGATCCATTTTATTGATAAAACTAACTATCGGAGTAGAACGCAATCTACATACATTCATTAATTTAACGGTCCGCTCCTCTACTCCTTTAGCGCCATCAATCACCATTAAGGCTGAGTCGACGGCAGTGAGTGTGCGGTAAGTATCTTCGGAAAAATCTTCATGTCCTGGCGTATCTAACAAATTCACTAAACATTTTTTGTACGGAAATTGCATTACAGAAGAAGTTACCGAGATGCCGCGTTCACGTTCCATATCCATCCAGTCTGAAGTCGCCTGAGGACCCTTCTTTCCTCCTACCGAGCCAGCAGTTTGAATAACTTGACCAAGAAGCAATAATTTCTCAGTTATAGTAGTTTTTCCAGCATCTGGATGGGAAATAATAGCAAAAGTTCGCCGAGGCTTAGATTCTTCTATTTGTCTATTCATTAAAAACATTAACACCTTGGTATAAAGGTTTTAAAGAGCTAGTTAAAATCTCAAGCATGTCTACTCCCACTCTCTCTACTTTTACAATAGAGTTCCAAAGAGCCATAGAAGTAACTTTTAGATCCTCATAACCACAGGGATTAATACTTTTAAATGGAGATAAATCCATATCTACATTTAAGGCAACTCCATGATAGCTTAGACCTCGTCGAATCCTAAGACCTAGTGAAGCTATTTTTTCATTTTGAACATAGACTCCAGGAGCATGAAGATTTCTATGCGCTACAATCTGATAGGTTAAGAGAAGATCAACCATTGAAGATTCAATCAAATTCACTAGAGATCTCACACCAAGGCCAATGCGCTGCAAATCAACCATAATATAAACCAAGCATTGCCCTGGACCGTGATAAGTTATTTTTCCACCTCGATCAGAGTGAAAAATAGGTATATCGGTAGCAGCTAATAATTGCTCTTTCTCTCCAGAAGAACCTAAGGTATAGACAGGAGGATGCTGAACCAGCCATAGCTCATCTGGCGTGTTTTTCTTTCTGATATTTGTGAATTTCTGCATTTTCAGCAAACTACTCTCATAATCTAGCAAACCAAGATTACGCGTGATTAAAGCCTGGGTCATAGAACGATGCTAACTAAACCTGTTGCTTTTAAGTCTTTATTTAATTTCTCTAACTGCGGCTTTCCAGTAGCAATAATTGAAACTGTAAGCGAAATAAAAGTACCTTTTTTGCTAACGCGCCGAGTTATAGCTTCTCGGGAATATGTTGGAGACAATTTGTCCAGAACTGACAATATTACCCTCTCAAAATTATCTACATTCTTCCCCATAATTTTAATGGGATATTCACACGGGAATTCTATTTCTACCTTCTGATCCAAATGATTCATCAACTAGATTGTGAAGGCAAAAATACTGAATTAAGCCACATTAAAATCATATCCCAAAGCCGAGAGAAAAAATCAGATCGCAAAATATTCTCTCTAGCGGTTAATGGGGTTTCATGAAGTACTTCGCCATCTAATATTAAAGTTACCCTCCCCACCGTATCACCTACAGCTACTGGCGCCAAAATCTGTTTATTTAGGATTACGCGCATTTCAATATCTTCACTAACACCCCGTGGTACTGTTAAATAAACTGGAGTAGAGACCCCGGCACTCAATATCTCTTTATCTCCTTGCCAGACTCTAGGGAGAGCCAATTCAGTGTTTTCTGAAAATCTACTAACTGTCTCGAAAAAACGAAAACCATAATTTAATAGTTTCCTAGCACCCCTCTTCCTAGCTCCCGGGCTACTGGTGCCAAGGACTACAGAAATGAGACGCATCCCCTCTCTCTCCGCTGATGCCACCAGACAGTAACCTGCCTCTTTAGTGTATCCAGTCTTCAACCCATCGACGGAAGGATCATCTACTAGAAGGGTATTGCGATTATATTGTCGGATATTGTTGTAAGTGAAATCTCGCTTCTTATATATTGAGTAGTGCTCAGGGAAATTTCTTATAAGAGCTGCTGATAAACTTGCCAGATCTCGCGCTGTCGTTAGATGCTCTTTATCAGGTAATCCATGCGAATTAACATAGTAAGTTGAATCCAAACTTAGCAACTCAGCATAACGGTTCATCTTTTCTGAGAAAATCTCTTCACTATCTGACAAAAATTCTGCCAGCGCTACACTTGCGTCATTACCAGAAGAAACAACGAGACCATGTTCAAGATCGCTAACAGACACCTCCAGTCCTGGCTCTATCCACATTAAAGATGACCCTTTGAACAACGGGTTTTGGGCCCAAGCATTAGCGCTAACCTGCACGGCATCTTGTCGAGAAACATGGCCAGAGTTAATCTCGTCTGCCAATATATATCCTGTCATTATTTTCGTAAGGCTAGCCGGAGGAACTTGATCATCTGCGTTTCGTTCCACCAGAACTTTACCGCTGGCCACATCAACTAATATATACGCAACAGCGGCTACTTCAGGTGGCGCAGGTAATATTGGTTCAGCCCAGACTGGACAGATAAACGAAAATACCAAAAGCAATCTTAACTTCATTCTCAAAATCAACTCTGCAACAAGGAGCGGATGTTACATCACTAAAAACTTTCGCGAAAGAAAGTTTGACTATGGAAGAGGCTGCAACGAGGAAAAACCGTTCAACTCTAGCATGGTTTTTTCAGCAAAGACCTCACTATTACTTGAAAAAGGGCCAACACGAACACGGTAAAGTATTATTTTACCCATTTGAACAGAACTAACCGTGACTGAGGAATCCGTAAACAATTGGAGTTTTCGCACAAGTAGATCGGCTGAGGACCTAGACTGAAAAGCACCTAATTGGAGGTATCTATACTGACCTTTGGTTTTTAATCGGCGGTCATCAACTCCTGCGACATTAATGATTTCGACATTCACTCTAGCAACACCCATATCGGCAAAACCCAATTTTATTGCTGCAGCATAAGAAAGATCGATAATTCTATTGGGATGAAAAGGTCCACGATCATTAACCCTAACAATCATCGAGCGACCATTCTCTAGGTTAGTTACCGAAACATAACAAGGAATCGGAAGACTCTTATGCGCTGCTGTGGCAAGCCTCATATCGAAGATTTCTCCATTAGAAGTTTTCCGACCATGGAATTTGACTCCATACCAAGAAGCGATTCCTTCGGAAGAATAGTCTTGATATTCATTTAAAACTTCATAAGTAACCCCATTAACCACGTAGGGACTAATATTTCCCTGCTCAAGAATTGGATCAGGTACTGGAATAGCATCTAAGACTTGATGAGGATATAGAGGCTCATTTGGCGGACCGTCTATTTCCTGATCATAACGCGAAGATTCACTAACACAGCCGGCAAGCCATAATATCGAGAAATAAAACAAATAATTACTTGCCCGCAACTATTAGTTTCTCCTTAATCGCCTCGGCTAATTGATATACACTGAGCGCATACATGGTACTGTGATTGTATCTGGTGATCACATAAAAGTTTTTAAATCCCATCCAATACTCAGCACCCTCCTCACCCTCTAATGCAATAGCAGTCGCTAAAGAGGAAGGAGGCACTGCAGTTTTAGTGGTAAATTCCATAGCTACTAACTCACTAACAGTTTTTTGGGGTTTAAGGCCAGCATTAAGCCAATTTTCTTCAGCATTACCAAGAAAATCTGCAGGAACAACAATCTCTTCTCCTTCTACCCATCCATGTTTTGCTAAGTAATTTGCTACACTACCAATAGCATCTGCGATATTTTCCCAAATATCTATCCTCCCATCTCCGTCAAAATCGATAGCATAGTTTCTATAACTACTAGGCATAAATTGTCCAAACCCCATTGCACCAGCGTAAGAACCCCGCAAAGCGAGTGGATCCAATTGCTGTTTCTCAGTTAGCACAAGGTAGTTTTTTAACTCTTTTGTAAAGTATGTTTTACGCCTCGAATAATTCTTAAGTTCTGAAGGATAATGAAAAGCCAAAGTGGAGAGCGCATCAATAACTAGATAGCTTCCTGTATTAGTACCGTAAGAAGTTTCGACTCCTATTATTGACACAATAATCTCTGGCGGCACACCAAACCTTTTTTCTGCTCTGCTCAAAATATCTATATTTTTTTGATAGAACAAAAGTCCATTTTTAATTCTACTTTTTGAAACAAAAATATCGCGGTACTCAAACCAAGGCTTAATTTTTTCTGCTGGCCGCGTCATGAGTTTCAGGACTGAATCTTTGAGCTGAGCTTTAGAAAAAATCTCAATTAACATCTGTCTATCAAGCTCGTTTTCCAAAACCAATTCATCAATCAAAACTTCGACCTCCGAATTGTTCGAAAAATCTGATTCGGACAGCGCCACAAAGGGGAAATTTAAAATAAATAAAAAGACTGACAACTTTATAACTTTCCTACTTACCAAAGACACGCTTATCACCTCCGACAGCCATCAAAATCCCTATACTAAAAAGCAATGTAACAACAGAAGTCCCCCCCAAACTAAATAGTGGCAAAGGAACACCAACCACGGGCAACAAACCTGCAACCATTCCCATGTTAACGAAAACATATATAAAAAAAGTCATTGCTATTCCGCCAGCTAATAGACGACCGAAACTACTCTCCGCATGAAAAGCTATCCACAACCCTCGGAGTATTAGGAACAAATACAATATTAATAGGATCAAGACACCTCTTAACCCAAACTCCTCTGCCAAGACTGCTATAATGAAATCTGTTTGACTTTCAGGAAGAAAATCTAATTGCGATTGCGTCCCAGCCAACCACCCTTTCCCGCTCCATCCACCTGATCCAATAGCAGTTTTGGATTGGATAATATTCCAACCAGCCCCTAATTTATCACTCTCAGGATCAAGAAGCGTTAAAATACGCTGTTTCTGATAGTCCTTTAAAACATATAACCAGAGAGGAATACTGCCAAGTGCTAAGGACACAAAAGCACCAGAAACATACCACCATCCAATCCCTGCCATAAATAGAACAAATGCACTACTACTGAATACTAATATTGAAGTACCCAAATCCGGTTGAAGCAAAATTAATATTGTAGGAACCAGTATAACCAATAAACATAAAACCAAATTAGGCAATCTGGGAGGGAGGATTTGTTTCGATAAATAAAGGCCAACAAACATTGGAAGGACCAGCTTAATTAATTCTGAAGGCTGAAAACGAAAGTCTCCTATTTTTAACCATCGTTGCGCTCCTTTCGCACCGTCTCCAAAAAAGAATACTGCAAAAAGAAGCAGAACCCCCACGGAATATAAAAGTGGCGACCATCTTGCGTACCAGTTAATCGGAATATTTGCACTGAAGACCATTACTACATAACCAAGTAAATAAAATTTGAATTGCCTAAACAATAAATCCAAGTCTTTCCCAGATGCACTATATAATACTACTGAGCCGTAAACTGTTAGCATCAAGACGATTAGCATTATTGGCAGATCGATATTCAAAATTTTTGTGACATCAAATCTACTGGAGGTACTCTTACGTTCTAATGGCAACTGACGCTGAACATCCTGCATTAGCCTTTATTCTCTTCATCAAGCCAAGAATCAATAACAGCTTTTGCAACAGGAAGTGCCACCTGGCTGCTGCCTCCATTTTCAATGATTACCGCTAAAGCGATAGTAGGAGCTTCAGCTGGCGCAAAAGCAATAAAAAGACCATGATTTCGATGCCTATCAGCAACAGCGTCTTCATCATAAAATTCGCCTTGTGCGACTCCAATAACTTGAGCGGTTCCTGTTTTCCCTGCCACCATATATTTTAAGTTAGATGACATTGTTCTCGCTGAGCCGCGCTCACCATGGACGACTTGAAGCATGGCATTATGAATTAAATCCCAACTCTCATCTTCAGCAGCGACTGAAGTCAACTCCTTTGGAAATACTCGTTCATCACCAATAAAATGAACCAAATTTGGCACAAATCGTCTTCCTCGTGTAGCTATTATTGCCGCAAAATTCGCAAGCTGAATTGGGGAGGCCAAGGTATAACCCTGACCTATTCCAACTATGAGAGTTTCCCCTGGAAACCATGGTCCTCCAAGGGTATTAAGCTTCCACTTGGCAGATGGTAAAATACCATTCGCTTCTCCTGGAATATCAATTCCTGTTCTACTGCCTAAACCAAACTGTCCAACAAAATTATTGATTCCATCTATGGTAAGTCGCCGAGCCAGATCATAAAAATAGACATCACATGACTCCGCTATTGCCATTTCTAGATTAACTCTAGGAGCATGGCCTGTCCCTCGAATCCTTAGAGTCCAGTCACGATACAAACGATCTTCTCCAGGAAGCTTATACCACCCTGGGTCAGCCACCTCTGTATCTGCATTAATCAAACCCGCTTCCAACCCCGCCAGCCCAATTGCTGGTTTAATAGTAGATCCAGGAGGATACTGTCCTTGAACAGCCCTATTAAAGAGCGGCCCATCTTTTGATTCGCGAATTTTCGAGAACTCTTTTTGACTGATGCCCTCCACAAAACGATTTCCATCATAAGTTGGTAAAGACACTAAGGCCAGAATACCGCCGCTTAACGGATCGATCGCAACCAAAGCTCCCCGCTGATTACCCATAGCTTTTTCTGCAACTTCTTGAAGAGAGCTATCAAGATGCAAAGTTAAATTTTTCCCAGCTTTTGGATCTACTCGCTCCAAAGATCTTAGGACTCGTCCATGCGCGTCTGTCTCAGTATTCTGATAACCCACCTGTCCACGCAGAACAGACTCATACTGGTTTTCAATACCGACCTTCCCTATGAAAAAAGCTCCTCGATAGGAAACTTGATCAAGTTTCCTAGTTTCCTCTTCGCTTATCCTGCCAACATAGCCCAAAGAATGAGAAAAAAGTGATCCTTTCGGATAATAACGAGCTAGTCTGGCGTCAACCTGGACTCCTGGCAACTCGTGCTGGTGAACTGCTAGTATAGCTATTTCAGATTCAGAAAGACGCAATCTAAGGGGCACAGCCTCATATGGAACTCTTCTCTTAAGACGCTGCAAAAAGGCGCTTTCATCCGTATCTGATAATTCAATCAGATCTTTAACTCGACGCAAAGTTCCAGCAAGATCAACACTAAGTTCTGGAACAATCACGAGCGAGTAAAAAGGCTTGTTGTCTGCCAAAAGAACACCATTTCTGTCATAGATAAGCCCTCTATTTGCAACAATTGGCTGCAAATGCACCCTATTCCTATCAGACGCCGTTCTGTAAAGCTCATACTCTGTTATTTGAAGATTGAAATAGCGCACAGCAATACTGAAAAGAGAAATCGAAACCAATGCAATTAAGATAAACACTCGCCTTTCGAAAACGAAAACTTCTCTTTGTGTATCCTTTAATTGATTATCTTTACGTATCAACATCTAAAAACTTTTCGACATGAAACTATTCTCTGTGATATGGATGTCCTAGATTTATACTGCATGCCCGATATAGCTGCTCTACAAGTATAATTCTTACTAAAAAATGGGGTAATGTTATCGGTGCGAGAGACCAAATCTGATCGGCTCGCTCAAGGCATTTAGGAGATAATCCATCTGGACCACCTATCAAAATACAAATATACTCACTATCAAAGATCCAGTTGCTCAAAGTGTTTGCCAAACTCTTTGAAGACCAAGCATCACCTCCTTCATCTAAAGCTATTACTTTAGATCCTACAGGGATCGCCGCCAAAAACCTTTCTCCCTGCTTCTCCCGAGCAATTACAGTATTTTTTTTACCTTCTTTGCTTTGCAAGCGGAATTGATTCCATTTTAAATTTATATTTGCGGGCAAACGCCTTGTGTATTCTTCAACACCTTCACTAACCCAGCTTGGTAGCCTATTACCAATTGCAAAAATATCAATCTTCAACAAGGTTTTTAGCTCGAAAATTCCAGAGCTTCTCTAGAGAATAAAATTCTCGAGTAGCTGGCAACATGACATGAACCACCAAATCACCAAAATCCACTAGAACCCAGTCACCAGATTCTTTACCTTCAACACCAAGCGGTTTTAGGCCTAGCTCTTTAGTTTTATTACAAACATTCTCCGCTAAAGCTCTAACATGTGTGTTGGAGGTTCCCGAAGCAATTATCAATTTATCAGTTACATCAGTTAGCTCTGATACATTGATCACGACTGGATCTAGAGCCTTCAAATCTAATATCGAATCCATAACCAACTTTTGTAATCGATCAGTTTTCATTAGCTAACACACTTTTTTTTGCAAAAGAAGATTTCCCATTCTCATTATTCCATTGCTCTAAATAAAGATTATTTTGTTTGACAAAATCTAAAACACAACGGGGTAAAACCCGATCAACATCAGGGAGGCGACGGTATAACATTTCGCGCACCTCAGTTGCTGAAATCTCCAATGCATTTGCTGGTGTGATGAAAATGTGGCCATTCGGTGTTAAATCCAGACAACTAAGATTACTAACTTGATACATTTTAACCCATTCCCATACATGACTAGGAAATCTTACTGACACTCCAGGCCTGTTAACTATGAATAAATGTGTATAGTTCAGCAGCTTCTTCCATTGCTTCCAAGAAGCTATAGAATGAACAGCATCGCTTCCCATTAAAAAAACCAGAGGGCAAGAAAGACCAATTTCTTCACGAATTTCAGCTAAAGTGTCTATCGTGAAAGAAGGACCAATGCGATCTATCTCACGACGATCGCATACAAAACGCGGTTCCGTTTCAATCGCGAGGTCTAACATGGCAGCCCTGTCACAGGCGGACACTAAAGGCAAACTTCTGTGCGAAGGCAAAGCACATGGAATAAATCTTAACTCTGACAAATTTAACAAACGAAGCATCTCAGAAGCAATCTTAAGATGGCCATTGTGAACGGGATCAAATGTCCCGCCGAACAGTCCAATCGACAATTAAGATGCCTGCTGGCTAATTTCGTATCTCACCATTTCCAAGGACAACATATTTTTTGGAAGTAAGACCTTCAGCACCTACCGGGCCTCTCGCATGAAACTTATCAGTGGATATTCCAATTTCTGCACCAAGGCCATATTCGAATCCATCAGCAAATCTGGTTGATGCATTCACCAAAACGGAACTAGAATCAATCTCACGAATAAATTTCATTGCTCTTTGATGATTTTGAGTAACAATGCCATCAGTATGGTTAGAACTGTATAAAGAGATGTGCTCAATAGCCTCCTCTATTCCGGAAACGATACGAATCGCCAAAATGGGTGCCAAATATTCTTCGTACCAATCATTTTCAGTAGCCAGAATAATCTCAGGTGCTATATTTTTCGATCTCTCACAGCCTCTTATTTCAACTCCATGACTGAACATTTCCTTTACAATAGTCGGAAGTAAATTATCTATTAAACTCTCAGCGACAAGCAGCGTTTCCATAGTATTACAAGTGCCATATCTATTAGTTTTAGAATTAATAGCTACCTTAAGTGCCACATCCAAGTCGACACCATCATCTAGATATAGGTGGCAATTACCATCGAGATGTTTTATGACAGGTATCCGCGCTTCTTCTGCGATGCGAGCAACCAAACCCTTACCTCCTCTAGGTATGATAAGGTCTATGCATTCTGACAATTTTAACAAACTCCCAACTGCTGCTCTGTCAACGGTCTCTACTAGCTGAACAGCTTTAACAGGCAGTTTCGCCTGATCCAATGCAGTCGAAAGACAGTCAGCTAGGCACTGATTGGAAAATATTGCCTCGGACCCACCTCGTAAAATGACGGTATTCCCAGATTTAACACACAAACTTGCTGCCTCAATAGTAACGTTTGGTCGCGACTCATAAATTATACCAATAACACCTATAGGAACACTCATTTGACCAACTTTAATGCCAGAAGGCATGCTTCGTAAGTTCTCTATTTGTCCTATCGGATCTGGCAAATTCAGGACTTCCCGAACACTATCAATCATCCTATCAATAGCCGGCTGGTCTATTCTTAGCCTGTCTAAAAGTGACTCACTAAGACCTTTATTTGCTGCTTCAACAAGATCTTTTTGGTTAGCTTTTAGTATTATTTTTTTTGAATTAGATAATTCCTCGGACAGCCTTTTCAGAAATTCGTTGCGCTGCGAAAACGAAGCCAAAGAAATATTGCGCGAAGCAAGCTTCGCTCCTTCGCCAAGTTGCTCTATATATGATTGAGTGTCCACTTAAACTAAAATTACCATGGCTTAAAAATTAACCAGCATGCCTGAGGCTGCTACAAAAAATAAACAACATCAAGGAAGAGTGACTTCGAGTTAATTAATCCTTAACTAGAGGTCGCATCTTTAATTAATGACTGAAGTTCTCCATTGGCATGCATCTCCGTGACAATATCGCACCCGCCGACTAGCTCACCATCCACCCATAGCTGCGGAAAGGTTGGCCAATTAGCAATTTTTGGCAAATTCTCTCTAATTTCTGGGTTTGATAGCACATCAACATAAGCAAATTTTTCTCCACAAGCCATCAAGGCCTGGACGGTCTTTGCAGAAAAACCACACTGAGGCAAGTTAGGCGAGCCCTTCATGTAAAGCAATATCTTATTTTCCTTAACCTGATTCTCTATCGTTTCAGCAATATCCATTTTATCCACTCGAATTTTTAAACTTACACGATGTTAATAGGTGTTAGAGCAAAAACAAAGTAAAAAACGCGGATTTGCATGCAACTTGGCCTTATGGTTATAGTAATCGAATCAAAATAACTTCTCTCAGCAAATCTCAACAAGCCTATTTTATGAAATCGAGACTAATGAAAACCTATTCTAGATTGCCCGTGAATTTTTCTCACGGCCAGGGCTCGTATCTGTATGATAGCAAGGGAAGAAGTTATCTAGATGGTTTATGTGGCATCAGTGTCACAAATTTAGGACATGCTCATCCAGCTGTTACGCTTGCGATAAAAAAGCAAGCCGAATCGCTACTCCATACTTCCAATCTCTATGAAATAGACGGGCAGGAACTGCTGGCCTCCCAACTCGCCGACATTGCAGGAATGGACAAAATTTTTTTTGCAAATTCTGGCGCTGAAGCTAATGAAGCAGCCATAAAATTGGCCCGAATGCATGGTCATCAGCGCGGATTTAAGAACCCAGAAATAATAGTTCTTGAAGGAGCCTTTCACGGGAGAACTTTAGCTACTTTATCTGCTACAGACGGAAACAAAATTCAGACAGGATTTGCACCCTTGGTTCCGGGCTTCATACGGACTAAAAGAAACGATTTTAACGAAATTGTCGAGAAACTTGAATCTCACTCAGAAGTGGTAGCAATCCTTTTAGAGCCTATCCAAGGAGAAGGAGGGATCATTCCTTTAAATATGAATTATTTGAAGCAACTGCGAGAATTGTGCGATGAAAAAAATTGTCTGCTCATTTTCGACGAAGTTCAAAGCGGAAATGGTAGAACCGGAAATTATTTTGCTTATCAAGGCTTGGGAGTGGTGCCAGATATCGTTACTACTGCCAAGGGTTTAGCGAATGGAGTTCCTATTGGAGCATGTCTCGCTAAAGGCTCGGCAGCAGAAGTTTTAACCATCGGCAAGCATGGCTCTACTTTTGGAGGAAACCCTTTGGCATGCGCCGCTGCGATGGCTGTTTTGGAGACGATAAAAAATGAAGAGCTTTGCAGTCGTTCCACTGAGTTAGGAAAAATCATAAGAGATTCAATTGTTAATTCGGTCAATGACCTAGGAATGATCAAGGAGATCCGAGGCAAAGGCCTTATGATTGGTGTTGAACTGAATAATGAATGCAATGATTTAGTTTCTTACGCCCTTAATGACGGCCTGCTGATAAATGTAACATCTGAGAAAACCATAAGACTATTACCTCCTTTGATAATGACTGATGAAGAAGGTTTGGCGCTAGGTCGAGCTGTGGGAACCGCCATAAATAACTTCCAGACTCTAATTGAGGACTTTTAAGCATGCTCAACCCCCCTAGACACTTTCTTAGCTTGTTAGATTTGACGCCAGAGGAATTAAAGGCATTGCTCTCTAGAGCTATAATCCTAAAACAAATGCAAACTCTGAAAAAGAAAACGCATGAAACACTTCCGGGCAAAATATTGGCAATGATTTTCGAAAAATCTTCGACTAGGACTAGAGTGTCTTTTGAAGCAGGAATTTCACATCTTGGGGGCAAAGCAATCTTTTTGACCCCCGAGAATACTCAACTTGGTCGTGGTGAGCCAATAGAAGATTCAGCGAGAGTTATATCTTCTATGGTAGATCTAGTTGTAATTAGAACGTTCGAACATGAAATTGCAGTCCGATTCGCAAACTATTCTTCAGTTCCAGTTATAAATGCACTCACAAACATGTATCACCCATGCCAGCTGTTAGCAGACATGCTGACGTACCAAGAACATAAGGGAGAGATATCTGGGAAAAAAGTCTGCTGGCTTGGAGATGGAAATAATATGTGTCATTCATATATTAATGCGGCAAAACAATTCGATTTCGAACTAACAATTTGCTGTCCTAACGAATATAAACCAGATGGTACTTTATTGCAGAAAAACAAAGAACGCGTGCAGCTGATAAGTGATCCTAATGATGCTATTGAAAATGCCGATTTGGTGGTAACCGACGTTTGGGCATCAATGGGTCAAGAACATGAGACTGATAATCGAAAGAGAAAATTTCAAAAATATCAGCTGAACAAATCCTTACTCAGCTACGCAAGTTCAGACGTGCTCTATCTCCATTGTTTGCCAGCGCATCGCGGAGAAGAAATAAGTGCCGAACTCCTAGATTCTCCGGACACAGTGATCTGGGAGGCGGCCGAAAATCGACTACACAGTCAAAAAGCCCTGATGGAATTGCTGCTCGGAATCTAACAAGAAATTATATCCAACTGCTTTTAAAACCAATTTAAGAACCCAGTACCTTACGAATTTATGAATTATTAAAAATACAGGGTTATCCACAGCATATAATCATAGTGTTCTACTTGCATTATCACAAAAACCGCATTATCTTGTATTATTAAAGGATAAATACCCCTATATATTGGGTTTCTATATCACCAAGTTGATTTAACCATTGATAAATGCGTGGCGAAGTAACCCAAAGTATTTAGATTTGTTTATGAAGATAGCTTGGTTAAATAGAATAAATTAAAAGCCATACGAGCAATACCAGCTCATAAATTTAACTCAAAGAAATACATCCCTGGAGTGAAAATGCGAACAGAATCAAACGAAACATTAGGAAAAGAAAGTTCAACAAGCATTCCAGAGGTTAAATCGACCACAGATCCAAGTATTGCTATAACCGCACCAGGCCAAATAAAAGTTATTAAACGAAATGGAACGGTAGTATCGTTTGAAGAAAGCAAAATAACTGTAGCTATTACCAAGGCATTTCTAGCAGTTGAAGGAGGCAATGCAGCAGCGAGCAGCAGAGTACATAAAACAGTCGAGAAAATGACAGATCAGGTTGTAGCTACCTTCCATAGGAGAATGCCTTCGGGAGGCACTATTCATATAGAGGATATACAAGATCAAGTTGAACTCGCGTTAATGCGAGCAGAAGAGCATAAGACGGCCAGAAATTATGTCATCTACCGAGAAGAACGTGCCCGCAAACGTGCCGCAAAACAAAATATCTCCCCTGAAGCACAAAAAGCTGCCGGCAAGATTAAAATAATCGAACCTGATGGATCTAGTGCTCCACTTGATTTAGAAC
The DNA here is from genome assembly GCA_913051825.1 of uncultured Halieaceae bacterium. Taxonomy (GTDB): domain Bacteria; phylum Pseudomonadota; class Gammaproteobacteria; order Pseudomonadales; family Halieaceae; genus CABYJX01. Next base: position 5,880 of record CAJXCR010000033.1, on the reverse strand, counting down.
GACTTCAAACTGTGGTTCAAGAAGCATGCTTTGATCTAAAAGACGTCAAGGAACAAGAAATAATCGATGAAGCGCTTAAGAATCTATATGACGGTGTCTCTTCTCAAGAATTAAGCGCATCGCTTGTAATTACTGCCAGAACGCTAATAGAGCAGGAACCAAACTATAGCTATGCTGCAGCTCGTTTACTCTGCGATAATTTGAGATCAGAGGCGCTTGGATTTCTCGGAGTAGCAAAAACCGCGACTCAAAGCGAGATGAAGGACTTATATCCAATCGCACTTTCCAGCTTCATAGAAAGGGGTATAGCTCAAGAGTTACTAAACCCCGACTTAGCGGAATTTAATTTATCGATGCTGGGAGAAGCTATTGATCCAAGCAGAGACTTAAAATTCACTTATCTAGGCCTACAAACACTTTATGACCGCTACTTCATTCATAGCGACGAAATAAGATTTGAGTTGCCGCAAATCTTCTTTATGCGGGTCGCTATGGGTTTATCTTTAAGAGAAGAAAATCGCGATGCAAGAGCGATAGAATTTTATCGGTTACTTTCTTCATTCGATTATATGAGCTCAACCCCAACGCTATTTAATTCAGGCACTTTAAGACCACAGCTTTCGTCCTGCTATCTTACTACTGTTCCAGATGACCTTCATGGGATATATGGCGCTATTCAGGATAACGCAATGTTGTCAAAGTTCGCAGGCGGCTTAGGAAATGATTGGACTCCTGTAAGGGCGCTAGGCGCATATATTAAAGGAACGAACGGAAAATCACAGGGAGTGGTGCCCTTCCTAAAGGTGGTGAATGATACGGCAGTAGCTGTCAATCAAGGGGGAAAACGTAAAGGTGCGGTGTGCGCTTATTTGGAAACATGGCATTTAGATATAGAAGAATTTTTAGATCTTAGAAAAAATACAGGAGACGATCGACGAAGAACGCATGATATGAATACGGCAAATTGGATACCGGATTTATTCATGAAACGCGTCTTCGATGATAAGGAATGGACTCTATTTTCTCCAAACGATGTGCCCGAGCTGCATGATCTATATGGTGAAGCTTTTGAAAAAAGATATGAATATTACGAAGAGCAAACTAAAACTGGAGAGTTAAAATTCTTTAAAAGAATAAAAGCACAGACCTTATGGAGAAAAATGCTTGGGATGCTTTTTGAAACCGGACATCCCTGGATAACTTTCAAAGACCCTTGCAATATACGCTCTCCTCAACAGCATGAAGGTGTAATTCATTCCTCTAATTTGTGCACAGAGATCACACTAAACACAAATTCAAAAGAAATCGCGGTCTGTAATCTAGGATCAGTAAATCTCCCACAACACATCGAAGAGGGCAGACTTAACCTCGATAAGCTCAAAAGTACAGTAAAAACCGCTATTCGAATGCTCGATAATGTTATAGACATTAACTACTACTCCGTTGAGCAAGCAGAAAATTCTAATTTACGCCATCGCCCAATCGGGTTAGGCGTTATGGGATTCCAGGATGCTCTTTACAAACAGCATTTAGCCTATTCTTCTGAAGAAGCAATTGAATTTGCCGACAAATCTATGGAGGCAATAAGCTACTATGCTATCGAGGCATCAAGTGAACTAGCAAAAGAAAGAGGGTCTTATTCTAGCTATGAAGGCTCTCTTTGGAGCCAAGGAATTTTTCCTCTAGACTCACTAGACCTCCTTGAAAAAAATCGTGGATCAAATTACATCAATATTAATAAAGATTCGTCACTTGATTGGTCCAATCTTAAACAAACCGTCAAACAGCATGGAATGCGAAACTCTAATGTTATGGCGATTGCGCCCACAGCAACAATCGCCAATATTACTGGAGTATCGCAATCTATCGAACCGACCTACCAAAATTTATACGTGAAATCCAACTTGTCGGGGGAATTCACCGTCGTTAATCCTTACCTTGTTAGAGACCTAAAATCTCGAGGAGTATGGGATAAGGTAATGGTAAACGACTTAAAGTACTTTGACGGCAGTCTTCAATCAATAGATAGAGTTCCGGAAGATCTAAAAAGAACATATGCGACAGCATTCGAAATAGAGCCAAAATGGTTAGTGGATGCAGCAAGCCGAAGACAAAAATGGATAGATCAAGCGCAATCGCTGAATCTTTATATTAATAATGCAAGTGGGAAAAAACTTGATATCACTTACAGAATGGCGTGGTTTAGTGGCCTAAAGACCACTTACTACCTTAGATCGTTGGCAGCTACTGGAGCAGAGAAATCAACTGTTGATTCGGGCACCTTAAATGCAGTCAATAGTGTTAATGAAGGTGCTCCAGTACCACAGGCATGCTCGATAGATGATCCTGATTGCGAAGCATGCCAATAAAATTCTCAAATTCTAAATTCAAATATTAAATATCAACAGGAGTAAGGTTATGTTGAACTGGGATGATTACCACTCAGAACAATCCGAAATATCCAGCGCAACATTTGTGGGGCAACCTTCCACAGTGAGCAGTGAAGAAAAATTATCATCAGAACGTTCATTTATAAATCAGAGCATGGATACAGAATCAACTAAAGTGCCAACAGGCTTGGAGGAACTTGAAGTAGGTGCAAGCAGGGTAACGGTCGATGAAAAAGCTATGATCAACTGCCGAGCAGATCTAAATCAATTGGTTCCATTCAAATATGACTGGGCCTGGCAGAAATATCTTGATGGATGCGCCAATCACTGGATGCCTCAGGAAATTAATATGACGGCAGACGTTGCAACCTGGAAAGATAATGACACCTTATCAGAAGATGAAAGGAGAATTGTAAAGCGCAGCCTAGGATATTTTTCTACCGCAGACTCTTTAGTGGCAAATAATTTGGTTTTAGCACTCTATCGTTTAATTACTAATCCAGAATGTCGACAATATCTTCTCCGACAAGCTTTTGAAGAAGCCATACATACTCACGCCTATCAATATTGCATAGAATCTCTAGGAATGGACGAAGGAGAAGTATTTAATATGTACCGAGAAGTTCCGTCCGTCTCCAAAAAAGCCGCATGGAGCATAAGCCATACCAAAGAGCTATCTGATCCAAACTTCCAAACCGGAACTATAGAATCCGATCAAGTTTTACTGCGAAACCTAATTGGATTTTATGCCGTCACAGAAGGGATCTTCTTTTATTGTGGATTTACTCAAATCCTATCCATGGGACGTCGTAATAAAATGACGGGGGTCGCCGAGCAATTTCAATACATTTTGCGTGATGAATCAATGCACCTTAACTTCGGCATAGACGTCATTAATCAAATAAAACTCGAAAATCCTCATCTTTGGTCAGAAGAGTTCAAGGAAGAAGCTATAGAAATGATTCTAGAAGGAACTCAAATCGAAATAGAATATGCTAGGGACACCATGCCAAGAGGTGTGCTAGGAATGAATGCATCTATGATGGAAGAATACTTGCAGTTCATAGCAAACCGAAGATTGTCTCAGTTAGGCCTACCAGAACAATTTCCGGGAGTGCAAAATCCTTTCCCTTGGATGTCAGAGATAATGGATTTACGTAAAGAGAAGAATTTCTTTGAAACTAGGGTAATAGAGTATCAAACGGGTGGTGCTCTAAACTGGGATTAGCAGAAACTTTAATACGGTTAGTGCAGATAGAGAGGGCGCATCTATGAAGGATACAGAAATTGAAAGAAAGGATTCTAAATCGATTTTAATTGCATTAGAGCAAATCAGCCAAACCATTGCCGTTATGACGAATGTTGTAGAGAAGCTTAGAGAGCAATATATAGAAAAAGAAAACTCAAATAATGCCAAGATTTCTATGGAAAACTCAAACTATTTCCTAGAGGAAGAAACAAACCAGACCGTTCATTAAATGATATTAAAACACTAAGAAATTATAATTGTTTTGACAATAAATTTAGAACAAGAGATGCAACTTGATTATTCGTGAAGCTGAAGTTTCTGATGTAGCTCTCATCAGCCCTCTATTTGACAAATACAGACAGTTTTATAAATGTGAATCAAATATTGAGCGCGCCTCAAAATACCTGGAAGCACGTCTAACAAACAAAGAAAGTATTATTTTTATTTGCCTTTCGGACAAAACCGCGATTGGATTTACTCAACTATATCCTACCTTTTGCTCAGTTGAGCTAAGTAGAATTTTTGTACTTTATGATCTTTATATTCTAAGTAGTCACAGAAACTTAGGGGCGGGAACACGCCTGATGAATACTGCAAAGAACTACGCGATAGATCATGGCGGATCAAGATTGGACCTAGAAACAGAGACTAATAATCAAACGGCCCAAGCCTTATATGAAAAACTTGGCTATGAAAAAGACATTAATTTCTACAAATACAGCCTTGAACTTGAATAAGCTTTTTTTACAAATTCCCTATTTTAATACAACCCAGCCAATCGTCGAAACCGCCGTCTTCCCTATATCCTAATAAGGAAAGTTGATAAGAAGCAACTTTCCACGCCCTAGAACGCTCTATCTCATTTAGCTCCGAAGTCCACTCCCCTATCAAGCCGGAACGAACAAGATGCTCTGCCTTTTCTCCAGGATTTCTACCTCCAGAAACTACTTTAAAATCTGTATTTTTCTTAATATTTTGAATCAAGTTAATGCCGCTGGATAGTTCAAGCTCCTTAAAGAGACTTTCACATGTGCTCTCAAAATTCATTGTCAGATCTTCATATCGAATAACCAGTAAATCTCCTTTTTCAATTTCTTTCTCTAACAAGGAAATTCTAAGTGCCCAAGAATTCAACACTTCAAAATAATCACTTTCCTTAGGTGTCCATGGTGCTTCCCACTTTTTCATTAAGTTAGTGAACGCAAGTGCTGAGAGAGCCACATCTCGACCATCTCTTACAACAACAATTTTTTTCGATCCTGGTGTAATCTTGCGTAATTCTTCGATACAAATTAACTGATCTGCCGCCTTTAATGCGATATAAGCTTGCGGCATGACTTGCTCAATTAAATAGTTAAAATAAACCGCGGGAACATCGTGTAAGTCCTCTAATAAAATAACATCCCTAGCAAATTTTTCTAGATCACTCCGTCGAGTATTTGCAGCGCTTAAAGTATTATCGAATTCTTTTGGAACTAATTTCGGCGTGTTATCTGCCTGCAATTTAATCTTATCAATAGATAAAAGGTTTTCTATGAAGATATGGGGATCACTATAATCCAAATTCATGGCCTCCCATTGCTTGTCAACACCCAACATAGGAATCCAGCCCCTACCGCAAAAAATATTTCTTATTATAGTTTCTCTATCTCTAAGAACCGGGACTAATTCTTTAAGAGCTAATCTTTCCGAACCTAAGCTTCCAGTTAGCCCTGTTATTCGTAAAATCTTATTAAGACCTCTCCTTATATAACTCAGTGGACGGCTACGATAATCATAAACAGCTCGGAGGATATCAAACTCTCTCCAGGCAATGATTTCTGGGTGATTTGCCAGCACATGTAAAAGCCAAGAAGTTCCGCTTTTATACATACCAACTATGTGAATGAATCGCTCATCTTTCAATTTTTCATTCCTGAAATAATAGATGTGCTAGTGCTATTCTTCTTAGCAGCGCAAGAAAATTCAATAATTTAGAAGCGCATCAATTTATTTGACTTCTTTTTATTAGGTTACTTATCCTTTATGGCAAATTTAGTTGAAAATTGAAGCGTGGCAAGGAATCCAAAATAGCACGGCCATAATATCGGGTCACTATCCTGCGGTCTAATAGAGTAATCCTACCAACGTCCTCTTCTGTTCTAATTAATCTACCGGAGGCCTGAACGAGGCGCAACGAAGCTTCAGGGACACTAAATTGCATAAACGAATTGCCACCAGAATCGTCGATCCACTCAGAAA
>CAJXCR010000032.1 GCA_913051825.1 uncultured Halieaceae bacterium | reverse complement strand
TTTCCAGCAAGTTGGGAAATATCTGCAACCTTCAAGAATTGCTCATGAACCGATTTCAGCAAACTAATTCGATTAGCGCGTAAATTAGAGTCTTCGGAGTTTACCATTACATTTTCAAAAAAATCCGCTAGTGGAGCATCAAGCATTGATAGTTGCTCCAGTGCCGCGCCATAATCTTTTTTCAAAATCAAATCCAAACAAGCCTCTTTTACAAGTTTCAGATCAGCGGCAAGGCGAATCTCAAATTCTGTGGAGAATAAATCCTCATTGATTTCTATTAAAGAATCTGACTCATCAACTTTGGACAAAATATTAGTTACTCGCTTGTTTGCGACAGCTAAGCTTTCAGAAATGGGCAGAGTAGAAAAATGAGCAACAGCTTTAACTCTAAGGTCGATGTCAAAAGGGCAATATATGCCCAAAGCTGATACCGACCGAAGGATCTCCACTGAAATATTACTCTCTACGTAATAGGTGGGTAGTCGATCAATAATATATTTTAAAACAGCGGTTGAGGTTCCAGAATCAAGCAGATCGTTAGTAAAGCCTTCTATGGCAAAATCTACCAGTTCTCTGAGATCCAGAAAGTAAGCCTTTTCAATTAGTATGCGCAATATTGATAGAGAGGCCCTTCTTAAAGCAAAAGGATCCTTGGAGCCTGTAGGATGCATCCCCACACCAAATATACCGACAAGTGTGTCGATCCTGTCTGCTATTGCTACACAAACTCCAATGTCGGTCTCGGGAAGTCTGCTTCCAGCATAGATAGGCCAATAATGCTGCTCGATAGCTAATGCGACAGAAGATGAAACATCATCATTTAGAGCGTAGTGTCGACCAGCAATTCCTTGCATGTCGGGAAACTCAAGAACCATTTGGCTGGCAAGGTCCGATTTGCACAGAAGTGCTGATTGGCTCGCCTCAGATTCGGATGCTCCAAGAATCTTCGCGATTCGGCGTGCGTTGCGGTCGATTCGATTAACCTTATCCAGCAAAGTGCCAAGGCGATGCTGAAATATAATCTGACCAAGTGATGATGTTTTAGATTCCAGCGAACTATTCATATCTGAGTCGAAGAAAAATGCGGCATCGCTAAGCCGTGGATGAATTACTCGTTCATTTCCACGAATGACTTCTTCGGGATTTTTACTTTCGATATTACATATAGTAATAAAATGAGGAAGAAGCTCTCCCTCTGAGTTAAGCAAATGAAAATATTTTTGATGCGTCTTCATTGCAAGGATGAGAGCCTCGTCTGGTAAGGACAGAAACTCGGAACTAAAGCTTCCCGACAGCGCTACTGGCCATTCGCATAGACCAGTCACTTCACATAACAACTCTTCATCGACCACGGCAGTTGCATTCATATCCTTAGCTGCCGCTTGAATCTGAATGTGAATAGAGTTTTTACGTTTTTCAAAATCAGCTATTACACGAGCTGCCTCAAGAAGTTCTTCATACCCCTCTGGATTACTTAATGGAATCGGATCAGGAGAATGCACTGGATGGCCAAAAGTTATATTTCCAGGAGTTACACCGAGTATTGGCTCGTGAAAAACAGTGGAACCATACATTACAACTGCCCAATGCACTGGTCTTGCGAAAGAAATTTGCTTTGCTCCCCAACGCATTTTCTTCTCAATAGGCAGCGCGTCTATACTTTCATTGATAATATTCGTCAAGGAATCTTCAATAGAAACCCCTTGAATTGTTGAACAAAAGGCTAAGCGAGGACCTTTTTCGGTATCTTTTTCCGTTAGATTTTCTGGGCTAGAGCCATGTTTCTTAGCAAACCCAATGGCAGCTTTACTCCACTTTCCGTTTTGATCCCGAGCAGCCGCGACGAGCGGCCCTAATATTTCTGTCATTTTCTCAGGCGCGACTTGTTCAACATCATGAATGAGTGCAGCTAGCCGACGCGGACTTGCATACCAATGCGCCTTACCAAACGACAGGTTCCTAATCTTTAAGCCGCCGCATACTCCCTCTAAAAGCGCTTTTCCAAGAACTGAGACCGAATTAGTTGGCAGCTCCTCTGTTCCTATTTCAATTAGCAAGGGTTTTGATACAGCTGACATAGCTATCTCTCGGAGCCTTTATCAAAATTTGATTTAAGTAGCTCCGGTTCAGCCAATGGGAACCCTAACTTTGCACGAGAGTCGTAATATTCCTGGGCAACAATTTTTGCTAAGGTGCGAACTCTTAAAATAAATCGTTGTCTTTCAGTTACAGAAATAGCGTGGCGAGCATCCAACAAATTGAATGCATGCGAAGCCTTCATAACCATTTCATAAGCGGGGAGAGGCAGATGACGAGATACCAGCCGCGTTGCTTCCTCTTCAAGAAAATCGAAATATTCAAAAATTTGGCCAGTGTTGGCTTCTTCGAAATTATAAACAGACATTTCTATTTCATTTTGCATAAAAACGTCGCCATAAGAAATTTTTCTCTTTGCATTTTTTGTCCATGACAACTCGTATACTGAATCGACTCCTTGCAAATACATTGCAATTCTTTCTAGGCCATAAGTAATTTCACCGGTTACCGGGAAACATTCTAATCCTCCTGCTTGCTGAAAATAGGTAAATTGACTGACTTCCATTCCGTTAACCCAAACTTCCCAGCCAAGACCCCATGCTCCCAATGTGGGTGATTCCCAATTATCTTCTACAAATCGAATATCGTGTATGCCTGTGTCAATGCCGATGCTCTTCAATGAGTCAAGATATAAGCTTTTAAAGTTATCTGGCGATGGTTTCATTACGACTTGAAATTGATAGTAATGCTGGAGTCTATTAGGGTTTTTGCCATATCTTCCATCTGTAGGTCGCCTGCTCGGTTGCACATAAGCGGCACTCCAACTCTCGGGACCTATGGCTCTGAGGAAGGTTGCAGGATGAAACGTGCCCGCTCCAACCTCCATATCAAGCGGTTGTAAAATCACGCATCCCTTGTTAGCCCAAAATGCCTGCAAATTTAGAATGAGTTCTTGAAATGAAAGTGGTGTCATCAAAACCTTAATTAAGATTATGTATACGCAAGTGGCAAGAATTGTATTATAGCGTTTCTTTTACCGGCAGAACACGCAACAGACAATGAACTTTCTACTAAAATATTAAGAAATGGACGTCTTTAAGTCACTTACCGTTAAGTTTCTCCTTTTTTTAATGGCTAGTTTACCAATTGCTGTCGCGCGAATTTTTGCTCGCCAACTTGGACGCTTGCTTTGGTCCCTCGGTGGACGAAGTTATCGCGTAACGTGTCGAAACATAGAGCTAGCTTATCCCGAGCTTGATAGTCAAGACCAATCAAATCTAGCAAAACAAAGCTTTCTCTCAACTGCGGAACTTGCAGGCGAGATGGGCTGGGTTTGGTTGAGACCTTGGAGCAAAGTACAGAAAACAATATTGCAAGTGTCCGGATCAGAGCTTATTACGGATGCGCTGAAAGATGGGCGCGGTGTGGTTGTGTTGGCGCCTCATTTGGGGAATTGGGAAGTACTCGGACTCCATTTAGGGATGCTTGGTCAGGCGGTTTCTCTATACGAGCCAGTCAAGCTGGAGATGTTAAGTAGTCTTATAGTGCGAGCAAGACAAAGAACCGGTGCGCTGCTGGTACCTACCACTAAGCGTGGACTTGCAAGTTTGGTAAAAAGCGTTAAAGCAGGCCAGATTGCTGGTATTTTGCCTGACCAAGTTCCTACGGAAGGCGTTTCAGGTGAAAATGTCGAATTCATGGGGAACCTCTGTTTCACTGGAACGTTGTCAAGTAACATTATTCGTCGTACAGGAGCTTTGGCTGTATTTGGCTTTGCTCAGAGAATCTCAGATGGATTTCAAATTCGCTATTTACCAGCGTCTGACAAGATTTATTCAGAGGATATTTCTGAATCCTTGGCGGCGCTCAATACGGGTGTGGAGAAGTGCATTTCTTATTGTCCAGAACAATATCAATGGGAATATAAACGCTTTAGGACTCATCCGAGGGAATTATCCCAAGTATACAAAAATTAGTTTAGAACGAGTCATCCGAGAGGAGGGGACTTTTTAGTATGTATTACGGCAAGTTGATTTGTGGGGCGATAGGTTTTTTTTCTGCCGGGTTTGGGGGACTGGTAATCGGTTTATTTGTGGGCCACGCTTTTGACAGAGGCTTAGGCTTTCAAATGGGGTTCGGGTCACGCCAAAATTTGGAAGCGATTCAAAAGTCATTTTTTGAGAATACCTTCCTACTGTTGGGGTATGTGGCAAAATCTGACGGACATGTATCAAAATCTGAAATAGAGCATACAGAGCAAATTTTTGTTCACCTGGGGCTCAATTCTGAGCAAAGGCAAATAGCCATAAAGCTTTTTAAAAAAGGAGCGACAGTAGATTTTGATCCCGAATCGGCTGTAAGTCAGTTTAGAGGATTAGCTTCAAATAACGTTCAGCTTATCCAAACCTTGTTAACTATGCTTTGTGCACTAGCACTTTCTGATGACAACCTAGATCAAGGTGAGCGGAAGGCTTTGTATCATATTGGGCGCTTACTAGGCTTGGGTGATACAAACTTAGATGTTCTTTTACGCATGGTGGAGGCACAAGCACGTTTTGAAAAAGAAGGAGGGACATTTGGGGATCGAAGAACAGATGCTCCAAATTTAAGCGAAGCCTACACTGCTCTGGGGGTTTCGTCGTCTATAAGCGATGGTGACCTCAAGAAAACTTATAGAAAGCTAATGAGTCGAAACCACCCAGACAAACTAATCGCCAAGGGTGTTCCAGAAGATATGGTGAGACTTGCGACGGAAAAAACGCAGAGCATACAAACAGCTTATGAGATGATCGTAAAGGCTAGAAGAGCAAAGTAGCAAGAAAGTGCTGGCCAGCGTTTAAACTAAGTCTTAGCCATACTAATCCTTTAATTTCGCCAAAACATAGGGGTAAAAATCACTAGCAATGTGAAAATCTCAAGCCTGCCAAGAAGCATTGCGAAACATAAAAGCCCTTGAGCTATCCCGCCCACGCTTTTGTAATTACTAGACACATCTCCGAGGCCGGGTCCGAGATTATTCATTGCGGCCGTAACAGATGAAAAGGCGGTAATAAAATCCAAGCCGGCGCCCATTAAGCAAAGCATAATAACTACGAAGGCAAAAGTATAAACTGCGAAAAAACTCCATACCGCACTTACAATGGCTGCCTCAACACGTCTTTTGCCAATTTTGAGCGGAATCACTGCATGAGGGTGCAGCAATTGTTTCATTTCTCTAATGCCTTGTTTGAGGATTAGCATGATTCGCATTGCTTTCATCCCCCCCCCCGTAGACCCTACGCAACCACCCATGAAGCTGAAAAGTAATAGCATAACGGGCAAAAATCCTGGCCAGTTCGAAAACGATGTAGTTGTATATCCAGTAGTCGTGGCAATGGATATAGCGTGGAATGTTCCCACTATTAAACTTTCGTTAGCAGAAAAAGTCGCTGTAAAAATTAAATAGCCAACCGTGATAGAAACGCATAAAGTTAAAACAGCGCAAAAAAATCGTGTCTCTGAATCAACTTTATAGGGTTGAAAGGATCTGCGTCGCCAAGCAATAAAGTGAATCCCAAAATTAATAGCTGAGATAGACATAAAGATGCTAGCGATAAGGAGTATTGCGTGGCTGTTAAAAAATCCCATGCTCGCGTCATGGGTGGAAAAGCCTCCGATCGCTACTGTAGAGAAAGAATGGCAAATCGCGTCAAACCAAGTCATGCCCGCAAGAAAATAGGCTAGTGCACAAACAACAGTTAGAGAGAGATAAACTAAAAATAAAGCCTTAGCTGTTTCAGTAATCCTGGGGGCGATTTTACTGTCCTTAGATGGGCCCGGAGTTTCCGCTTTATAAAGCTGCATTCCGCCAATACCAAGCATGGGTAAAATGGCAACCGCGACGACAATAATACCTATACCACCCAACCATTGAAGAAGCTGCCGGTAAAATAGAATTGATTTTGGCAATTCATCAAGCCCTGTAATTACTGTTGCGCCGGTGGTTGTTAATCCAGAAATAGACTCAAAAATTGATTCGATTAACGTAAGATCCAGTGCATCGCTTAAATAGAAAGGGAGTGAGCCAAAACATCCTAAAACACACCAAAATAAGGAAGTAATTAGAAAGCCGTCTCTAATTCGGAGTTCTTGCTTTGAGCCACTTGATACCAACCAAAGCAGTAGGCCAGAGGTGAAAGTTAGAGCAAGTGCATTTAGAAAAGTGAAAGCCGTATGACCATTCTCGCTTAGAGATATCAGCATCGGAAAAATCATGGTGCTGCTGAAGGTCATCAAGAGCAAGCCTAGGATGCGAAGAGAAAATAGTATTCTCATGACCTTAACCTAAGAGAAGAATCCGAATTCGACAGCGAAAAGTTTTTCTACCTTTGGAATATGAGTTTTGTCTGTTACAAAAAGGATGACATGGTCGTCGGGTTCAATAATTATGTGGTCGTGAGCGATAAAAACTTCTTTGCCTCTGACAACGGCACCGATGGTAACTCCATGCGGAAGCCCAATCTCATCGAGTCGTCGACCTACAACGCGAGAAGATTTTTTATCTCCATGCGCAATCAACTCCATTGCCTCTGCCACACCGCGCCGCAGAGAATGAACGACACTAACATCTCCTCTTCGAATGTGCGCCAACAAGCTACCTATCGTAATTTGTTGTGGAGAGATTGGAATATCAATTTCATCCCCAATAAGGTCGGCATATGTAGAATTGCTAATTAGCGTAATAACCTTTCTTGCGCCTAGGCGCTTTGCAAGCATTGACATCATGATATTTGACTCATCATTGTCAGTGAGAGCACAAAAGACGTCGATCGATTCTATACCTTCCTCACTTAATAGTTGTGGATCAGATGCGCTTCCTTCAAGCACGATGGTTTCTCGCAGTCTTTCCGAAAGCAATTTGCAACGAGAATGGGATTTTTCAATTATTTTGACGTTATATCGAGCTTCTAAACTTTCGGCTAAAGTTGATCCAATGTTACCGCCGCCCGCGATCAGTATTCGATTGTAACGATCGTGTACAGCCGTCAGTTCGGCAACTACGGCTTGAATGTCCGCCGTGGCAGCTATAAAAAAAACCTCGTCACCTTCTTCGATGATTGTTGTACCAACCGGAATGATGGGGGTATCTTGCCTATAAATTGCAGCAACGCGCGCATCAACTTTTGGCATGTGCGCTCTGATTTCTTTCAAAGCTTGCCCAACAATAGGTGCGCCTGGTTGCACTCTAACCGCTACTAGCTGTGCTCTTTGATTTGCGAAGTCTAGTGCCTGCAATGAACCTGGGTGAGCGATTAGCTGACCGATATTCCGAGTTATTAATTCTTCCGGTCCAATAATTACATCGACCGGGATATGGTCATCCAAAAATAAATCAGCTTTGTGAGATAAGTAATTTTGTGAGCGGATGCGTGAAATTTTTGTTGGTGTATTAAATAGTGAATGCGCTACCTGACAGGCCATCATATTGATCTCATCGCTATTGGTCACGGCGATTAGCATATCGGCCTCATCAGCCCCTGCTTGTCGCAGCGTTTCCGGGTGAGCCGAATCGCCAGCTACCGTGTTTATATCAAGATGATCTTGAAGATTCCTAAGAACGTCAGCATCTTTATCCACGACGGTGATATCATTATTTTCATCGGTTAGACGTTCTGCAAGTGAGCCACCGACTTGCCCTGCGCCCAGGATTATAATTTTCATGATCTAGAAATCCAGTTTGATGATTAGGGCACCATAAATAAATGTTTAACTTAATGTAAGACTTGTCCTAGCGTAATAGTGCACATAGTTTATCTAGTGGGAAGAGGTTTTTCTTAAGAGTGAAAAATACAGTCCATCGTGTGTGCCGGACGTCTGGATTAATTGCCGGCCATATTTGGTTTCAAAGCCCCATTTCGCCTCGATAGGTATCCATTCGCAGTTAGTATTAACTTTAACATGGTTACCTACCACTAAATCATTTTCATCCTGCAATATGGAGCAAGTAACATAGAGCAAATGGCCGCCAGGCTTAAGAATGGGCCAAAGCCCGTTCAAAAGATTTTTTTGTAAGCAGGAAAAGGAATTAATATCTTCTAGTTTTCTCAGAAGTTTTATATCGGGGTTACGTCGAACGACGCCAAAAGCACTGCAAGGAACATCAGCAATTATTTGATCGAAGCTATCCGGTGGAAATATTTTTGATCCGGCGCATGCATCGCCGATGACGACATTGGCAGAAAGTCTTAGACGATCTAAGTTTTCAGTTACCTTGATCATTCTCTCTTGGTCAATATCCATTAAAGACATTTGAATTTCGGGAAACGTTTCCAAAAGATGTGTAGCCTTTCCCCCAGGAGCTGAACAAGCGTCAAGTATTTTTTCCCCTGCTTTACATGGGAGCAATGAAGCAGCCATCTGGGCCGCTTCATCTTGCACGCTTGCCATTCCTTCGGTAAATCCAGGCAGGTCTTCAACTCTTATGCTCTGCTCTATGTATATAGAGGTATTTGCAAGAATTCCTGGTTTCGAAACGATGCCTCGCTCCTTTAACAGGGATAGATAATCTTCGCGATTGATTCGTTCTTGGTTAACTCTAATAGTTAAAGGCGGTGCCTCGTTATTAGTAGCAAATATATCTGCATGTTTGTCAGGGTATTCGTTAGTTATTTTGTCATACATCCATTCTGGGTGAGATGCTTGTTGCGACTGAGTAAGTGTCGAGAGAATTACTTCTTTTTCCCTTATGAATCGCCTTAATACAGCGTTTATAAGTCCCTTCGCCCATGGCTTGCCAAGGTCTTGTGCTCGCTCAACTATTGAAGCAACAGTTGCATAAGCCGGAGTATTCATGTGTTCAAGCTCGTAAATACCTAGTATAACAAGTGCTTTTAGATCGGTATCTTTTGCTCTAATGGGTCGGTCGAGTATTTGTTTTGTAATTCCAAAAAGCCGTGGATAATCTCTTAATGCTCCATAGACTAATTGTTGCAGTTTGGGCTTTTCTTTATCTGCACAGTGATTTAGCGCTTTTTTCAAGGTAGGCGATAGAGAGCGGCCTAGCAAGACATTCTTTATAACTTTTACAGCGTACATTCTCGCATCCTGCTTCATGTAGGCTTAGCTTTCTGTAATTTCACTGAATCGACTTCCAATGGAAAAAAGGATTTTGTGCCCGCTAAGTAATGCTGCTGGAGAAAGTATTTTACCACCAGGTAGTTGTAACTTTTTTAGCTGAATTTGGCCAGTTCCACATGCGACGGTAATGCTATTTTTATCTGCTGATAAAATTGTGCCTGGGATGGTTTCTACGCGGTTTTTAGTGATCGATTGAGCGTGCCATATCTTTATACGCTTTTCTCCAAGATGGGAGTAGCATACTGGTGAAGGATTAAACGCATTTATCTTTTGAGCCAGCCTTTTAGCGTCAAAAGACCAGTCTATTTGCGCTTCCTCCTTAACCAGTTTTTTAGCGTAACATGGTTCGCCGGGCAGAGAACTTTGCGGAGTAGCGCTATTTTGAAACTCATCCAGTTTTGACAAAACTTCTAATAGTAAGTCGCTACCCGCATGAGAAAGCAATTGAGATAATTCTTCGGATGTCATGTGTTCTTGAATTGGAAGATGCTTCATTGCGAGAGAAGAACCTGTGTCTAGCCCTTCATCCATTTGGATAATGGTGATCCCAGTCTCCTTGTCACCTGACTCTATAGCTCTTTGAATGGGCGCCGCGCCTCGCCACCTAGGAAGTATCGATCCATGTACATTTAAACAACCAAAATTCGGTATGCTTAAAATTTGCTGAGGGACAATAAGTCCGTAAGCAACTACGATCAAAACATCCGGATTTAGTGTTAATAGAGTTTTTGCCGCTTCCGGCTCATTCATTGAGTGAGGCTGGTGCGTAGGAATATTATTGGCCAGCGCTAGCTTTTTCACAGGGCTTTGTTGTAATTTATTGCCCCGTTGACCGCGACGGTCAGGCTGGGAAAAAACTCCAACCAAATGGTGCTCACTCGATATTAATGCCTCGAGATGGGTTGCTGCAAATTGTGGAGTGCCAGCGAAGGCAATCCTGAGGCGATTATTGATCACTTATTTTTAGGTCCGCTGTCTCTGCGCTTTTTGCAGCTTCTTACGTATAAGGCCTCTCTTCAATGGCGAAATATAGTCAACGAATAGCTTTCCGTTTAGGTGGTCGACTTCGTGCTGCAGACATATTGCGCCTAGCCCTTCAAGCTCTTGAATTTTTTCTTTACCATTGCGATCTAAAGATTTGACTCGGATGGACCTTGGTCGATTAACGATTTCAAAAAATCCCGGGACAGAGAGACAGCCCTCGGAAAACTCGCCCAACTCGGCATCAATGATTTCAATTTCAGGATTTATAAAGGACATAGGAGTGTTTTTTTCTTCGGTAACGTCCATAACTAGCAGGCGCTTATGGACATTGATTTGAGTAGCTGCTAAACCAATGCCTGGGGCCGCATACATTGTTTCGAGCATATCATCTATAAGTTTCAGTAAGATAGCATCTACCTTATCGATGGGTTTCGCAACGGTCCTGAGCCTAGGGTCAGGAAACTCAAGAATTTCTAGCAGCGCCAAAGTCTTTCTCCAGATTTGAGAGATTGTAACCCTATCTTGTAAACGATTAATCGCTTAAGCCAAAAACCGTTTGCGGGTAAAGTATAGCGCTACTGACGCTTTGTGCGAAAGCTTGTGCCACTTGGCACAGTTGTTAGAATTAGGGTGCTAACGTTGTTTAATCTTTTAGAAGGAAGTTGTTGTTATGTCATCAAGTTTTGTTGCTATATTAATGGGGTCTGATTCAGATTTGCCAGTTATGGAGGCCTGTTTTGGAGTGCTGCGCGATTTCGATATTACGTTTGAAGCTAAGATTACGTCTGCTCATCGAACTCCAGAAATAACCAAGGAATATGTGCAGGATGCGGAATCACGAGGTTGCGCAGTATTTATTGCGGCCGCAGGAATGGCCGCGCATTTAGCGGGAGCCGTATCGGCTATGACGGTCCGCCCAGTCATTGGTGTCCCTATGAATGCTTCGTTAGATGGGCTCGATGCTTTGCTTTCTACGGTGCAGATGCCGGCTGGCATACCGGTAGCCACTGTGGCCATTGGAAAAGCTGGAGCTAAAAACGCTGCTTATCTTGCCGTACAAATTCTGGCTACTAGCGAGTCAGAGCTTCAGGAAAAATTAAAAGACGAGCGTAAGAAAAATGCGGAGGCTATCTCTGTAAAGGATGCGAGCCTGCAAGATAGCTTGCAAGCTTGAAAGATTTGCTAAATATTGCCGTCGCTAGTATGCGTAGCGGCGGGGTCATTGCTTGTCCAACTGAATCTGTTTGGGGCCTTACTTGTGACCCAAATAACGAGACAGCGGTTGGCGAGCTTCTGATGCTTAAAAAAAGGCCTATGGAGAAAGGATTAATCCTTGTGGCTGCGATGCAAAAGCATTTTGAAGATCTATTAGAAAATCTCTCCCTATCCAAACGTGCTTTGTTGACCGAGAGTTGGCCAGGACCAAATACTTGGCTTGTATCGCATCATGGCAAAGTTCCTAGCTGGATAGTTGGGGTTCATGACAAGGTGGCCCTGCGAGTCACCGATCATCCAATCATGCGTGCGCTGTGTCTTGCATGGGATGGCCCGCTTGTTTCGTCCTCTGCCAATCCGGCTGGCTTCGAGCCCGCAAAAACTCTTAAGGAGGTTGAGGCCTATTTCCCAGACCAGCTTTCGGCATTGGTTGCTGGTGAAACGGGAGGTAGATCCTTGCCGTCTCAAATCCGTGATCTTGACACAGGATCAATAATCCGCGCCTAAAAATCAGTCTTCAGCTATAATTAACATTGAAATTAGGATTAAAAATTTATGAATTCTGATCTGGTTAGGTCGTATCTTGTTGGGCTTCAGGAGCGAATATGCTCTGCTATAGAGGCTGAAGATGGAGAGCAGGGTTTTATTGTCGATGAATGGAATCGCGAAGAAGGTGGTGGAGGAAGAAGCCAAGTTCTTACAAATGGCAAGATCTTTGAGAAGGCAGGTGTAAACTTCTCACTAGTTACCGGAGATAACTTGCCTCCAACTGCTAGCGCCTCTCGACCTGAGCTGGCCGGACGCAGCTTTAAGGCGATGGGCGTATCAC
Source organism: uncultured Halieaceae bacterium (assembly GCA_913051825.1). Lineage (GTDB taxonomy): Bacteria > Pseudomonadota > Gammaproteobacteria > Pseudomonadales > Halieaceae > CABYJX01. Next base: position 11,566 of record CAJXCR010000032.1, on the reverse strand, counting down.
TGGTCATCCATCCAAGAAATCCTTATATACCTACTTCCCATGCTAACGTTCGATTTTTCGTGGCAGAAAAAAAAGGAGAAAACCCTATATGGTGGTTTGGTGGAGGTTATGATCTAACGCCATACTATGGCGTTAAAGAGGACTGTATTCATTGGCACAGAACAGCAGAAGGAGCATGTTCTTCATTCGGCGATAGTGTTTACCCTCGCTACAAAAAATGGTGTGACGAGTATTTTTATTTAAAGCATCGTAAAGAGCCGCGCGGGATAGGAGGCCTCTTTTTTGACGATCTAAATGAATGGGGATTTGATAAGAGCTTTTCCTTCTTGCAAGCGATCGGAGATTCCTACATTCCTGCATATCTGCCGATAGTGCAGCGAAGGAGAGAAGAAAATTATGGGGATCGTGAGCGAGAATTTCAGTTGTATCGACGAGGCCGTTACGTAGAGTTCAACCTGGTATATGATCGGGGAACCTTGTTTGGTCTGCAGTCTGATGGCAGAACCGAGTCAATATTAATGTCACTGCCGCCCTTGGTCAGATGGGAATACGACTACAGGCCAAAGAGCGGTTCTCCGGAAGAAGAATTAACCTCTTATTATCTTAAACCGAGAGACTGGCTATTAGAGCAATCTTTACCAAATGCTCATCAGATTTAAGTTTTCATTAGCGACGAACTAACTAATATGGATAAAGAAAAGGTCTTCGCCGTTTTTGGTAATCCAATAAAACATAGCTTGTCGCCAGTTATTCACGCCGCTTTTGCGGATCAATTCTCTATCTCTTTGAAATATACAGCAGAACTTATTGAATCTCATGATTTTGAAGATTCTGTGGAACGTTTTTTTGCTGCGGGAGGTTGTGGAATTAATGTAACTGTTCCATTCAAGTCCGAGGCCTTTCAAATTGCTGCAAAAGCAAGTCAGCGAGCAAATAGAGCTGGAGCTGCAAATACGCTGCTTAGCAAAAAAAACGCTATAGAATGTGACAATACCGACGGTGCAGGGTTGGTGTGTGATCTAAAAGAAAACTTATCATGGGTTATAAAATCAAAACGTATTTTAGTGATTGGGGCTGGTGGTGCGGCACAAGGAATATTGGAGGTGCTCTTAAAAGAAGATCCTGCGTATATCCATATAGCTAACCGAACGAAAAGCAAGGCGATAGATTTGGCAAGGCAATTTTCTGACCTTGGTTCAGTAGAGGGAGCAGGAATTGATGACATTGCAAGTGAGAACTATGATCTCGTTTTTAATGCTACATCTGCAGGCGTAAAACAAGAGCCGCTATCTTTGCCAACTAGCCTCGTTAACGAAAAAGTGTGTTGTTATGACCTTGCATATGGTTCAGCACCAACTGAATTTATAAATTGGGCTGCTGAGCGGAACCCTATGGGGCTGACTGATGGTCTAGGCATGTTAGTGGAGCAAGCCGCGGAATCTTTTTATCTTTGGCACGGAGTTCGACCCAATACAAAGTTGCTTTTAAACCAGCTGAGAACAAATCAGTTATCATAGGGAATTGGTAAAATATTTCTTAGCTGAGAAATCGATATTGAATATAGATAAAACCCAAAGGCGCTTTATAGCGGCAGCAGTTTGTCCTAACTGTGGATTGTCTGACAAGATTTTTGTAAATCTTGCTGACGATGCGATAGCCTGCGTTTCATGCGACTTTTATGAAAAACGCCCGTCTGATAAGAAAAATATAAATCGTGGGGTTACAACCATTGAGAAATCTAAATCATCCAATGTACAATCCGCACCTGATCTGGTTAGGCTAATAGACGATTAATTATTTAAGCGTATGGTTATTGGAAAAAAATTACTTCTAGCAACATGTGTTTTTGCCATAAGTTCACTGGTTGTTGGAGCTGAATCCGAACTTGTGAGCCAATCATCGAAAGATTTTAGGTTGATGCTATTTGGTTTTTGCATCATTGTGTCTGTTATAGTATTTAGCGTTTTATTCTATTCAACTGTTTACCATAGAAAATCGGAAAATTTCGCACAGTCAAATTTCCATAAGAAATTGGGCACAGAAGTTGTATGGATTTTATTGCCGATATCGATGTTGGTTGGGATGGCGCTTCCCTCTACGTTCAATGTTATTGGGCTTGATGGATTAGGTGAGTTCAAAAAGCAAGCTTACGCTGCGCTGAGCGGAGATGGGGCTAAAGAAGAAGTATTAAAAAACAGACCAAAGACCCTTTAACAAGGCCTTAGACCTATATTCCCTTTTTGATTGAACAATCATACATTTATTATCTGGCTAGGCTTATATAAGTGAAATTTTTCTTTGACTGGCAGAGAACATTTGTCACGATAATTCTATTCCCCATGTTTTGTAGTTTAGGCATTTGGCAGTTGGATAGGGCCGAAGAAAAACGTTTATTAAAAAACCTACTTGAAGAGAGGCGGGGCTTATCAGCCAGTATTTTCTCGTGGAAAGTCATGGACGATCACCAGCAGAGCTTGCAGCAGTTACCAATTCAAGTCACCGGTACTTTCTTGCCAGATAGCAGAATCTTCTTAACTCACCGAATTCGGTTAGGAAAAGTCGGTTCAGATGTGGTTGAACCGATGATTTTGTCAGACGGTTCCGGTGCTGTTTTGGTAAATCGAGGATGGATACCACAAAGTATTGGAGAGTGGGGCTCGAGCCTGAAAACAGATCAGCTGGGTGAGTTGACTTTTACTGGAAAAATACATGTGCCTCAAGGGAAGGCCCCGCCGTTATTGTCAGAAAAACTTGAAGGTCCGTGGCCCCTAAAACTTCGGACCGTGAATGTGAGTGATTTAGTAGAGAAACTCTCGGATCGACTTGGTATTCAAGTGTTTCCTCATATTGTGCGAATTGATCCCAATCAAGCTGGCGGCCTTGAAGCAAACTGGCCCCAGGTGCAAGTTCGTTCAGGTGGTCATATTGGCTATGCACTGCAGTGGTTTGCTATGGCGTTTGTTACTTTAGCCGTATTTGTTTTCCGTAGTACTAACTTAAACCAATCTTTTAATAGGATGGATGCGTAACTGGAAAGTTAAACTTGAAAAATGTTTTAGATAGGTCCTCGTCTTTTCTATGGAAAATCCCATATTTCACTCTGGCTTTGCAAGAGAAAATTTTATTTTAAAAATAACACCTTCTAGAGGCCACGTTAACGGTCACGGTGTTAGACTGTGCGTACCGCAAATTTGTGAAAGCCCGGCAAAGTCTAGAAATGGAAAAAGCAATACACGATCAATCGGCTAGCTTTAAAGATTATTTGGAGTTAACCAAGCCGACCGTTGTAGCGTTGATGCTACTAACGTCGGTTGTTGGGATGCTTATGGCTGTTCCGGGCCTGGTTCCCACCAAAATTTTAATTCTTGGAAATTTGGGAATCGCACTATGTGCGGCATCTGCGGCCACGTTAAATCATCTCGTTGATAGAGCCGTTGATAGAGTCATGAGTCGCACGAAAAATCGACCCATTGCCCAACGCCGAGTGGGAAATTTTGAAGCGATAGTCTTTTCAGGAATATTAGGCATAGTCGGTTTCTGGATTCTAATTACCCAAATAAATGCACTTACTGCGTGGCTAACGCTCGCCTCATTGTTGGGCTATGCCTTGATTTATACGGTTTTTTTAAAGCGTGCGACACCTCAAAATATTGTGATTGGCGGATTGGCTGGGGCAACGCCGCCATTGCTGGGATGGACCGCGGTCACTGGGCAAGTAGAAAGCGATTCACTGCTTTTAGTATTGATAATTTTTGCGTGGACACCACCCCACTTCTGGGCTTTGGCAATACATCGTAAAGATGATTATGCAGCGGTTGATATACCGATGCTGCCAGTGACCCACGGAACGGTATTCACTCGACTACATATCTTTTTATACGTCATCTTAATGGTAGTTACTTCTCTCTTGCCTTACGCGTCCGGCATGAGTGGAGAAATTTATCTAGCGGCAGCATTGTTACTTGGAGGTCGATTTTTGTGGCTATCTGCTGAGCTAATGCGTGATGAAAACCCAACTATCGCCATGCATAATTTTAAATTCTCAATTACTTACTTGATGGTTTTATTCGTCGTCATGTTGATTGATCATTATTTAATTCCTCTTGGTTTAATTTAAAGCTTAGCAGTGACAAAAACTTAAATAGACGATTAACAAAAACTAGCATGGACGTTTGCACTAAATGATAGACCTAAAAAAGTTTTTATATGTCGAAGACTGAAGCACCGCAACCGCTAGTCCTGGTCGATGGTTCCTCCTATCTTTACCGGGCATTTCATGCATTGCCTCCGCTGACCAATTCAAGTGGTCAGGCAACAGGTGCAATCAAGGGCGTGGTAAGCATGTTGCGAAGATTATGTCAGGATTATCCGGCCAGCACAGTCACGGTGATCTTTGACGCAAAGGGAAAAACATTTAGGGACAAGCTTTATGGAGAATACAAGGCAAACCGCCCGCCAATGCCTGAAGAGCTTCGTGAGCAAGTTGACCCTCTGAATTCAATTGTGGAAGCGATGGGATTGCCACTCCTAATAATACCTGGCGTAGAAGCAGACGATGTCATTGGCACGCTCGCGAAGCAAGCCAGTGCAATTGGCAGACCAGTTCTAATATCTACTGGCGACAAAGATATGGCGCAGCTTGTAGATCAAAATATTACGCTTGTTAACACAATGACTGATACGTTGTTAGATGAAGCTGGAGTGCTAAAGAAATTTGGAATTCCTCCAAGCCTAATTATCGATTTTTTGGCGCTTATGGGAGACAAGGTTGACAACATCCCTGGGGTGCAAGGTGTTGGAGAGAAGACTGCGCTTGCGCTTTTACAGAACCTCGGCGGTGTCGAAGACATTTATAACTCTTTAGATAAAGTAGAGAGCTTGCCTGTTAGGGGCGCTAAAACTTTAGTATCTAAACTTGAATCTAGCAGAGATTTGGCAGAACTTTCTTACAAGTTGGCTACTATAAAAACCGATGTTGAGCTTCCGATCGATATAAATGGATTGATGCATGAGAAAGCTGACATTGAAAAACTTCTGGAGTGGTACCAACAGCTAGAATTTAGGAGCTGGACGGAAGAGCTGCTTTCGAGCAACACAACTGATGTTGAAGTTTCCGCTGCTATACAGAGTAAATACTTAACGATTTTTTCAAAAGCAGAGTTTGAGCTTTGGCTGGCTCGTTTGCAGGCGTCAAATCTATTTGCTTTTGATACTGAAACCACATCACTTAATTATATGAAGGCTGAAGTCGTTGGTGTTTCGTTTTCAGTAAATTCTGGCGAAGCTGCTTATGTGCCTTTCACACACGCCTACCCTGGTGCACCAAAACAATTAGATAGAGACTGGGCGCTTAATAAACTTAAACCTCTACTTGAAGATTCTAAGAGGGCTAAGGTGGGCCAGAATCTTAAGTATGATGCGTCGGTCTTGGCTAACCATGGAATAGTATTGGAAGGGATAAAGTACGATACGATGCTGCAGTCATACGTTTTGGATTCGACTGGCACCCGGCACGACATGGACAGTCTTGCACTAAAATACCTTGGTCATAAAACTACCCACTTTGAGGATATAGCTGGCAAAGGAGTCAAGCAGCTTACGTTCGATCAAATACCACTAGAAGTGGCGGGACCTTATGCGGCGGAAGATGCCGACATTACTATGCGGCTGCATGAAGTGTTTTGGCCGAAAATAGAGAAAGAGAAAAAACTAATACGCCTTTTTAATGAAATAGAGCTCCCGCTTGTCCCGGTTCTGTCACGTATAGAAAGAAAAGGCGCCCTGCTAGATATCGATTTACTAGCGGAGCAAAGTCGAGATTTGGAAAAACGCATCTTGGAGCTAGAAAAAGAGGCGCATGAAATTGCTGGTCAGGCATTTAATTTAGGTTCGCCCAAGCAGCTTGGAGAAATCCTATTTGAAAAGTTAGAGCTTCCCGTTGTTAAGAAGACCCCTAAGGGTGCGCCTTCCACAGCTGAAGATGTATTGGTCGAGCTTGCACTTGATTATCCGCTTCCAAAATTATTACTCGAGCACAGGAGCCTTAGCAAACTTAAATCTACTTATACCGACAAGTTGCCAATGATGGTATCTGAGGTTTCCGGGCGAGTTCACACATCTTATCACCAAGCTGTTACGGCGACCGGGCGCTTATCTTCATCGGAACCAAATCTACAGAATATACCGATACGAACAGAGGAGGGTCGTCGAATACGAAAGGCTTTTATCGCTCCATCGGGATTTGCGCTGGTTGCTGCAGATTATTCACAGATAGAGCTGCGAATAATGGCACATTTGTCTAAGGACGCTGGACTTCTGTCGGCATTTAATGAGGATAGGGATGTTCACACAGCTACAGCAGCCGAGGTGTTTGAAGTTGATCAAGATGCTGTTTCGGGTGAACAGAGGCGAAAGGCAAAAGCGATTAACTTTGGACTCATTTATGGGATGTCCGCCTTTGGTTTGGCTAAACAGCTAGGGCTGGGTCGAAATCAAGCGCAAGAATATATTGATCGATATTTTGCTAGATATCCTGGTGTTAAGGATTATATGGATGCAACTAGGGAAGTCGCTCATGAACAAGGTTTTGTGGAGACGCTATTTGGTCGAAGACTATACCTGCCGGAAATTAATGCTAGAAATAAGATGCGTCAGCAGGCTGCGGAACGCACAGCAATCAATGCCCCCATGCAAGGCACAGCGGCTGATATTATTAAAAAAGCAATGCTAAATGTTGATCGCTGGCTCCTTAACGAGGATGTTGATGCTTCGATCATAATGCAGGTACATGATGAATTGGTATTAGAAGTGAACGAGTCCATATTGGAATCTCTGATTGTGGAAGTTAACGCGCTTATGTCAGATGCTGCTAGCCTGGACGTCCCCTTAGTGGTTGATGTTGGTTATGGGGAAAATTGGGATGAAGCTCACTGAGATACCTAATTTAATTTTTCAATACCTATTCCGAATCAATTGTTGTTAACCAAAAGCTAAGAGTCTCAATAAGCTCAGAGAGGCCAGTATTTTTTTCTGCAGAAAAAAGCTGAACAGAAATAAGACCGCCGTAAACTTCTATTTTACTGCTAACGGCGAGCAATGCTGCTTTTGCTGGCCCTTTTTTCATTTTGTCACTTTTTGTCAGTAAAATATGGGTTGGCATTTGCGCAGCCATCGCCCAAGCCAGCATTTGTTGATCGAATGGTTGCAAAGGATGGCGACAGTCCATAAGGAGTATTAATCCTCTCAAGCTTTGCCGATATTTAAGGTAATTTTCCATCAAACGATTCCAGTCACGCTTTATTTTTTCTGGAACCTTAGCAAAGCCATAACCTGGCAAATCCACGAGGCGAGAGCTGTCTGAAACACTAAAGAAATTTAATAGCTGGGTTCTGCCAGGTGTTTTTGAAGTGCGCGCTAGCTTCTTATTGCCAGTTAAGCAATTAATAGCACTAGATTTCCCCGCGTTGGATCGACCAGCAAAAGCCACTTCTCCTCCAGTGTCATCTGGGCATTGGCTTAATTTTGCAGCGCTGATAAGAAAAGAAGTAGCCCGAAAGTTCAGTGATCGCGTATAGTCTTCTGGTGGAGGAGAGTTCATGGAAGATCACTTTTTTAGAGGCTTTTTTCCGTATATAATCCCGCCCCAGCTGATTAGGACGTCAATTACGGTGGTTTGGGCAGATTATTCTGCAAAGGTCAATTTACCCAGTTTCCAGAGGTCTTACAATGACTAGATTAGTACTGGCAGCACTTTTTCTTGTTGCTAGCGCGTCTTGGGCTGACTCTGCAATGGATAAATATGATAGAACCTGCAGAATCTGCCACGCTAATGGAGTTGGCGGAGCCCCGAAGACGGGTGATGTTGATGCGTGGCGTCCGCGGCTGGAAAAGGGTATGGAGAGTTTGATCAGAGCGAGTAATAGAGGACTTAATGGAATGCCTCCGAAGGGTATGTGTTATGACTGCTCTGACCAAGACTATGAAGCGTTGATTTCCTATATGTCAACATCCGCAAGTTGAGATTTTAAGGGTAGATGATCATGATTAATCTGAGGACGCTATTCGTTACTCTGTTAGCGATTGTAGCTGTAAATACGTTTGCCGCAGAGCCGCTAAAAGGGAATCCCGGATCAGGGAAAACAAAGACAATGGTTTGTGGTGGTTGCCATGGAGTTGATGGAAATAGTCTTGTGCCAATGTTTCCGAAACTGGCTGGGCAGGGCGAGAAATATTTACTGAAGCAGCTTCTCGATATAAAAGAAGGTCGTCGACCCATTCCTACCATGATGGGTCAGTTGGATAGTATGTCTGAACAAGACCTTGCTGATATTGCTTCATATTATGCTTCTCAGGATGTTTCCATAAACTATGCAGACCCAGATAAAGTAGAGCTGGGTGAGCAAATTTATAGGTCAGGGATATTGAGCCGTAATGTAGCGGCATGCACCGCATGTCATTCCCCCAATGGTAAGGGAAATGCGCCTGCCGGCTTTCCGTCTTTGGGCGGGCAGCACCCTGATTATATAGCGACTCAGTTAAAAATGTATCGTAAGGGTTATGAGGATGATGCTGGGCGCACAAATGATGGTGATAGTAAGATCATGAGAACGACAGCTTTTTCGTTAAGCGATCTAGAAATCGAGGCAGTGTCAAGCTATGCGGCGGGCCTTTACTGAATTTTAAAGAGCTAGTTGAGGCGGCGATGGCCGCCTTTTTTGACTGAAATTGAACGGAGTCTCGTAATTTTAGTCTAAGTAGAATACTGAAACTGGAGGTGAGGAAAATGTTTCGAGCTTTTCTGACAAGTTTGTTATTAACTCTTGGGGCCATGAATTTTGCGGTGGGTCAGCCTTGGAATGAAGGTGAGCATTATGATGCCGTCTCGCCGGTCTTGAGAACCTCCAATCCTGAAAAGATAGAGGTTATGGAATTTTTTTGGTTCGGCTGCGGACATTGCTATACCTTCGAACCATTATTAGCTGCTTGGAAAAAAACCTTGGCTGATGATGTGGTGTTCAAGGGCTCCCCAGCAATTTGGAATTCAACAATGGAGATTCATGCTAAGGTATTTTATACCGCTGAAGTGCTTGGTATTTCGGAAAAGATAAACCCAGTTATTTTTAGAGCAATTAATCAGGATCGCAGGCCGCTAACAGCTGAGTCAGATATTGCCACATTGTTCGAGTCCAGCGGGGTGCTGAGGAGCGATTTCTTTGATGCATTTAATTCTTTTGGGGTGGGAAGCCAGGTTCGTCAGGCTAGCTCTCGTGCACGGTCAGCAAAAATTACAGGCACCCCAGAAATAGTAATTAATGGTAAGTATCGAATAAGCACAAGGAAAGCAGGAAACCAAACAAATATGCTCAAGATAGCCGATTATCTTATAGAGAAGGAGCGCGGTTCAGCGGGAAGCTAACTAGCATAATCCTGCAAGCCATTAAGTTTGCGTGCGCCCTCAACCAGCTCAAGCACATGTTTTCAGCTTTATCGATTTCATTAACGCTATTGCCTAGCACGATCTAGATTAATGAATTATTTGCAATATACCAGATTAACTTTTACTGCCCTGACCCTCCTGCTGATTTTATCCGAATCTGGTTTTTCTACACCGCCTGCTAAGCTACTTAGTCATCCTTATCAAGTCGTTATAGAACGAGATCTCCGAGGTGTCCCGCATGTTATTGGGATGCGTGATGTGGACGCCGCCTTTGGTCTGGCTTATGCGCAGGCGGAAGATCATTGGGCATTGATTGAGTCTGCCATTCCTTTTTATAGAGGAAACAGGGCAAGTTTCGTCGGCAAGGAGGCTGCGCCAACAGATTTTATCGTTAAGTGGCTCGACATTTGGGGAGCCATAGATTCAGGTTATGAAACTCAACTTGGAGAGGCCAGCAAGGCATATTTGGAGGCTTTTGCTGAAGGGCTAAACTATTATGCCTTAATTCACCCAGAGGAGGTTACCCTCGATGTATTGCCGGTCACAGCGCGAGATCTTGTGGCGGGTTATATGGTTCAGCATTTGCTCTTTTATGGATTCGATTCTGCGTTAGAGGAACTCAATCAACCTACCCGACAGCGTCAAGTTGGTAAATCACCAGGTGTTAATCGCGATGGATTGCCGGTTGGCTCTAATGCATTCGCGGTCGCTCCTTCTTATAGTGAAGATGGCGCCACTAGAATAGCTATTAATTCTCATCAGCCTACCACTGGGCCAGTTGCTTGGTACGAGGCGCATATAAAAAGTGGAGAGGGTCTGGATATTATGGGCGGCCTGTTCCCAGCTAGCCCAACCATTGGAGTAGGGTTTAATCGGCATGTCGCTTGGGCGGCGACCGTGAACAAACCAGATCTAGTGGATGTCTTTTTGCTAGACATGGATCCCGATGATTCGATGCGCTATCGCTTGGATGGCCAGTGGCTTAGCTTAAGAAGTAGAGAAGTTCCATTGACGATCAAGCTGTTTGGATTTCTTAAGTGGACCTTCAAGCGAGAAGTTTTAAGCTCTATTCATGGGCCGGTTTTAAGGACGGATCATGGTGTCTATGCGGTGCGTTATGCTGGTGCGGGAGAGATGCGTCAGATAGAGCAGTGGCTTGCGATGTCAAAAGCCCAAAATTTAGAAGAATGGCGCGATGCGATGCGGCTTCATCGCTTCGCCAGCTTTAACTTCGTTGCTGCAGATTCAGGCGGCAATATTATGTTTGTGCATAATTCGATGACGCCAAATCGGGTATCAGGTTTTGACTGGTCTGAATATCTGCCTGGGGATAGAAAAGAATTGATTTGGAATTCGTACCTTCCCTTTGATGCACTGCCCCAACTTTATAACCCTAAGTCGGGTTATGTGCATAGTGCGAATCAAACGCCCTTCAAGGTGACCGCGGCGCCCTATAACCCTGACATTTCCAAATTTCGCATCGAAGACGGTTTCCCCACACGAATGACCAATAGAGCTGATAGAGGGCTCGAACTGTTGTCGTCGTTAGGCCCCATTTCCGCAAAAGAATTTAATGAAATCAAACATGATAAGGCGTATTCGACAAATTCTCGTGCTGCTCGATATGTTCAGAGTGTGGTTGCGCTATCACTGAGCGATAAAATCGCAGATCGTTATCACGATGCGCAACGACATCTCTCAAATTGGGATTTATATACCGATTTAGATAATCGTGGCGCTGCGCTTGGAACCTGCATTATTGGAGGCGAATGGCTTGCAGAGCAGGCGGGCGATCCGTCTCCGGATCCGTTTTCTGAACTGAAACGTTGTACCGATGCAGTACTTAAGGCTAAGGGACGCATAGACCCACTTTGGAGTGACGTTAATCGGCACGTAAGAGGCGAAATGAATCTTCCTGTTGCTGGAGGCCCCGATACGCTGCGAGCCATATATGGATTGGGCTTAGAAGAGGACGGATTTTTAACCAACGTCGCGGGTGATGGCTTGTATTACCTCGTCGAGTGGGATAGTCAGGGAAGACAATCTGTAAGGGGGACTCACCAATATGGCTCGGCTACTCTGGACTCGAGTTCACCCTATTATTCAGATCAGGCTCAGGATTATGTGGAT
>CAJXCR010000031.1 GCA_913051825.1 uncultured Halieaceae bacterium | reverse complement strand
GCTGATTTCCTCCCTAAAATATGAAGGTTACGGCTTAAAATTAGCATTCCTAAGACTAATGTGAGCATAATCGCCAATAGCAAACCCGCAATAATTTCTAGATCACTCACAATTAAACCTCTTTTATGGGAGTAAAAGCCTAATACTAAGGTTTTAGCTGCATCTATCTGTTACTTAAAAAAATCGACACGAAGAGCATTTGCTTTATCAATGTTTCGCTTAAAATTAAAGATATTTTTTTACTTATTAATCGGATTCACTACCTCTTCTTACCCTGCTCTACCAGTTCCTTAAGGGATCTATCAATAGAATCTAACGCAGAAGCCACATTCACAAACCAGAAGACCAAAGCAATTGAAGTCATAAAGCCAACCATTAGAAAGTATTCCATTACTCAATATCCTTACTTAGTATAGTTCCTAGATTTTTACAATAATCTCAAAGTGCTTTTTTACTATTTAGCCAATCTGGCACCTCTAGATGCTTCGATGCTAGATAGTCGGAATTAAATAATCTAGAGAGATATCTACTACCGGAGTCGCAAAGAATAGTTACTATTGTATGTCCAGGACCTAGTTCTCTTGCAAGACGAATCGCCCCTGCCACGTTTATTCCTGAGCTTCCGCCCAAGAAAAGTCCCTCATTCTTAACCAGCTGAAAAACCATATCTATAGTTTCTTGATCTGGTATCAAATAGGATTTATCTACTTCTATGTTTTCTAAATTTGCTGTTATCCGACCTTGGCCAATACCTTCTGTGATACTCGAACCAGTCGCCTTTAAATCACCACAACTATAATAGTTATGAAGAGCAGCACCAGGAGGATCGGCAAGACAAATTAATATTTTAGGATCTTGCTCTTTTAAATACGCACCCACACCCGCTAGGGTTCCGCCAGTACCCACGGCAGAAACGAAGGCGTCTAAGTTACCATTAGTCTCTCTCCATATTTCAGGTCCGGTAGTCTCATAATGGGATCTTCTATTTGCCAGATTATCAAATTGATTCGCCCACACAGCCCCAGCAGCGCGCTCCTGATTTATTTTCTTAGCTATCCTTTCAGAAATCTTGACGTAATTATTCTCATCACGATAGGGTACTGCTGGAACAGTAACTAAGTCTGCACCACAAGCTCTCAGAAGTTGTAGTTTCTCTAAGCTTTGGGTCTCAGGAACAACAATTGTGGATCTGTAACCTAATGAGTTGCCTACTAAAGAAAGCCCTATGCCTGTATTACCGGCAGTTCCTTCTACTATAGTTCCGCCAGACCTAAGTTGGCCTGTTTGTATGGCATCACTAATAATATACCAGGCAGCTCGATCCTTTACTGAACCACCAGGATTTAAAAATTCAGCTTTCCCAAGAATCTCGCAGCCCGTCTCCTCTGAAGGGGCTTTAAGTTTAATAAGAGGCGTATTGCCTATAAGGCTGACAAGATCTCGAGACATGTTTTATTTTTATAATAGAATTAGAATCAGTTTATGTTATAACGGGACCGTTTAAAGAGCGAGTCCTTCCTATAAAGTTAAGCAATCTTGGAACTGGCGAACTATGAGCAGCAAGACTATTCAACTAAGTGATGCATTGCACGAATACATGTTGTCGATATCTCTAAGAGAGATGGATAGCTTGAAACGCATCAGGGAACACACAGCTAATAGACCTGATTCGAATATGCAAATATCTCCCGAACAAGGTCAACTAATTTCACTGATTATTAAATTAATAAATGCAAAAAAAATCGTAGAAATAGGAACTTTTACAGGCTATAGCGCTTTAACTTTCGCGAGTGCTATGGATGATGGAGGAAAAGTAATAACAATTGATTGCAACGAAAAAACGACCGATGCAGCCAAGAGCTTCTGGAAAGATGCTGGTTTCGAAAATAAAATTGAGTCTAAATTAGGCGATGCTATTGATATTCTAAATAGTCTTATAAGAAATGAATCTCTTTCCGGACAAGTCGATATGGTTTTCATTGATGCAGATAAAGCCAACTATATCTCATATTACGAGCTAGCACTCGAATTAATTCGTCCAAAAGGTTTAGTGATGATAGATAACGTTTTATGGGGTGGATCTGTAATTGATGCCCAAGATGTGCGCAAAGACACTACTGCAATAAAAAATTTCAACGTACACTTAAAGAACGATTCTCGAATCGAAATGAGCCTTGTCCCCATAGGCGATGGACTTACAATCGCTAGAAAGAAGTAATGGTAGAGTTGATTAAGATAAAAAAGTAAAACGCACCATGAAAAATATAGTCCCTTTGGGGTTTCTGGGAATTAAATTGAAAACCCATTCCTAACTATATAGATAGAAATTACTTTCTAGTAGATAAAGCGATTTCTCTTAAATTCAGATTCAAAAACTCAACCTCGTGGCCACCTACAAGCTCTTTCCCAAATGCCTTAACCCAATCGAGATGCATACCTAGCTCGCCCGGTTTTGGAGGAAATATTTTGAATGATAAATTATAAGAATCATTCAAATCACCAGGTAATATTATGTTCTGCGCGTAATGAAAATTATCTGAGAGATTAATATGCGGGGTTAGTTCAAAATCCAAGGTTTTCCCAGTCTTTTGATTTTTAATCTCACCAGTCACTGTTAAATAGGCAACAAAACCTCCTGCCATTGACCCAGCGGGTGCCGAGTCGCTCCAAACCGCAAGCATTTCAACATGTATATCCGTATCTTTTTCAGGCAAATAAAATTCGGCTGGCAGAATAGTATCTTTCGCTGCTATTTCAAAAGTAAGCGAAATTCCTGGATTGATTTCTTTGATACCTAAAAGCGTCTCCGCCCACGCGGTTTTGCAAAAAATTAGAGCAACTAAGGATATATAAAACAGATTTTTTCGCATCTTATCCCTCAAAAAAAATAAAAGATTAATCTATTGTAATACAAGCTTGATATCTCCATCTTAGCAATTGGCATTTTTCTACTTACTAGGATGTCATTTAGCATATTTAAGTTATAAATTCTTGGCACCTTTTATTTGCGAATAAGCTGAAAGTGCTCGCTGTCTAGACTCTTTAAGATCAACTATAGGGAATGAATAATTTTGACCTAATATAACATTTGCTTTCTCTAGAATTTCTGGTGGAGCATTCCAAGGATCGTGGATAAATTCATTCGGCATTTGACTTAATTCTGGAACGAATTTCCTGATATAAAGACCCTCAAGATCATACTTCTTTCCCTGAGATACCGGATTGAATATTCTAAAGTAGGGTGCGGCATCTACTCCTGAACCCGCCACCCATTGCCAACCCGCACTATTACTCGCCAGATCCGCGTCTAACAAACAATCCCAAAACCATTTTTGTCCCTCTCGCCAATCGATCAAAAGATTTTTTACTAAAAATGAAGCTGCAATCATTCGTACACGATTATGCATATGCCCGGTCTGCCAAAGCTCACGCATTCCTGCATCTATGAAAGGAATTCCCGTGTTGCCTTGTTTCCATGACTTTAAATGATTTTGGTTAACAACCCAAGGAAACCGATCGAACTTGGATTTAAAATTTTCTTCTGGGAGATCTTTAAAAAAATAAAGAAGGTTGTAAGAAAATTCTCTCCAAATAAGTTGTCTACAAAATAATACTCCATCATCAGAAGAACAATTTAAAATGCCTTCCCTAGATTCTGAATACCAGACCTCATTAGGAGAAAGTTCTCCAAAATGCAAGTGAGGTGATAGTTTAGAAATATTTTCTCGGACTGGAAAATCTCTCCCTAACTGGTATCCAGCTAAACCACAACTCAAGAAACTATTTAATGCTTTCTTCGCACCTCGTTCACCAGGATTCCAAAGAGCCTCTATTTGGTCGTACCATCGTGTTTTGGGAAGCAGATTTAGACTATCAACAGATAAAGTCTCGACATCTTTTTTAGACTTTCTAATATCAACTGCCGTCAAAGGCTGACGAGGGGGATCCGTGTCTTGACAGGCTCTTTTGTAAAATGGAGTAAAAACCTTATACGGACTTCCATCTTTTTTTAAAACTCTCCAGGGCTCCCAAAGTAGAGATCCATTTTTCGTCTGGACAAACGTTCCTTGCTTTTCTAACAACTCTTTAATCTTTTTATCACGTGATACTCGCCAAGGCTCATAACAACGATTCCAAAAAACATGGGTTATCTCATTTCGCTTAACAAGGGCGGTCAATATCTTCCCCGGATCACCCACAAAGATAGACAACTTCCCTCCAAGTTGTTGATCTAACTTTGTCAAAGAATGGTGCAACCACCATTGAGATGCCGCTCCTATATTCTCAGTCTCAGAAGCATGATTGTCTAAAATATATATTGGAAAAACCTCTGAATGTAGATTGGCTTCAGATAACGCAGGATTATCCGACAATCTTAAATCTTGTCTAAACCAATGGATCGCTTTTCCGAACATTTTAAACTCTGTTCTGATGATAAATTGTAATCATGGCTCGTTATGATTTAAAACTGAATTTACGCAAGAGAAAAATCTTAGATATTTTTTGACATCCAATTTTATATTTAAATGATTGAAATTCACCGTTACTTAACAGTAAATTTAATCATTCACTAAATTTGAGCTTCCGATTAAGGAATTGGCCTCGATTAGTAAAGGCACATTGTACCACCACAATCTTTGCACTCCTGCGAGCTGATGGAAATTAATTTTAGTTGTCGCTCTCTCATATCGAATCAGATCGCCATTCAAACTAGTATAATTTGACTTACCATAACGACTGGCGAGCGATATCGCTACTTCTTCAAAACAATTGCAACTTTTCTTAAAATCAAAAGCTGCATGAAATAGCTCGTCGCCATAAAAACGAAAAATAGCCTTTTTAACGTTGTGGCCATATATTTTTAAATTCGCATCATTTCTAAGGGTGCAAATTTTTATTTGGGCTTCATCCTTATTTTCTATAATCGCCTCAGAGAAATTCATTAACCTGCAAGGCTTGTTAAGCCATTCATAAAGACTCTCAATTTTAACACCCAGCTTGAATACTCCCACCTCAAGTTCTGCTTCCGCTTTAACCAAAGATGAATTTAGACTAGCTATTATCAAAAATATTATTAGGGACTTAATCAAAGTGGCCAATACCGTATTATTATGTTTATTTTAAGATTTCTAAGGAAGCAACACGATTTCTTATATCCCCTAAAATATCTGACTTCAGAAATCATTCCAGGAATAATTTATTCACGTTACAAAGTGTAATATGCGATAAAACCCAACCCGACCGCGGTTACTCCTAGCGTCCACCACAACTGTCTCATAGATTCTGCATGGTCGGTCTCTTCCAAACTGACTATTTTTAAGTTCTTTTCGTTTTCTTCTTCCACTCGCAACTCCCAGTCTCAGCTTTATTCTAATTTATTTTTAAATTAATCTCGAAATCAAGAGCATTTCTTTTTGCTAATAAAGAAACATAATGGAGTTTTCTGGCTCTAGCGCAGTCTGGCAGCGAATCCTGCCAGATCGACCTGGCACACGAGACATGACCTAACTTCGAAATACAGAAATTCATCTGTCTAGATTAAATAGAAAACATATCAGCAGGCATGTCCATTAAGTTTTCTGCTCCCGAAGATATTGATTCACAGTGATATCGCGTTCTAGGCAATATTCTCTCAAAGTAGAACTTTGCCGTAATTAACTTCGCCTCATAAAAAGATGTGTCGGAAGATCCGATTTTTTTCTGGGACAGTATTGCCATTCTTGCCCAAAAATAACCAAGAACGATATATCCACTATACATAAGATAATCATATGCAGCCGCACCTGCTTCATTGGGATCCTTAATAGCCCGCTCTCCAATCTCCATAGAAATTTTTAGCCACTCGTCTTTGTAACGTTTGAGTGGGTCAATAAAAGCTGCTGTTTCTTCGTTTAGATTTTCATCACAAAAGTTTTCTAATATGGTTGTAAATCCAACTAACAACTTCCCGCCGCTCCCTAAAACCTTCCTGCCTAGGAGATCCAAAGCCTGTATTCCCGTTGTACCTTCATAGATCATCGCTATTCGAGCATCACGGACAATTTGTTCCATTCCCCATTCTCGAATAAATCCATGACCACCATATATCTGAATGCCTAAATTCGCAGCCTCAAACCCGGATTCGGTCACAAAAGCTTTCCCAATTGGTGTGAGTAATGCCATTAGATCATTTGCCTTTCTTGCGCGCTCCTCGTCTCCAGCATCAACCAAATCTCCCAACTGAGACAAGTAGTATAAGAAAGCTCTGCTACCTTCTGATAAGGCCTTTTGAGTTAATAACATTCTCCTAATATCGGGATGGACAATTATGGGATCAGCTGGCCCATCTGCATTAACTGGTCCCGCCAGACTCCGCATTGCTAATCTATCTTTTGCGTAAGATAGCGCACCCTGAAATGATAACTCTGCATGAGCAAGACCTTGAATTGCAGTTCCAATTCGACTCGTGTTGATAAAGGTGAACATACATGCCAATCCTTTATTCTCGGGACCAATTAGGAATCCTTTTGCCTCATCAAAATTCAATACGCAGGTTGCCGATCCATGTATACCCATCTTCTTCTCAATGGAAGTGCATAGAACATTATTCCTAGATCCAATACCACCATCATTCTCTACGTTATATTTCGGCACAATAAATAAGGAAATACCTTTCGTCCCAGCTGGGGCATCTGGCAATCTCGCCAATACAATGTGAACGATATTTTCTGCCATGTCGTGCTCACCAGCACTAATAAATATTTTAGTACCAGACAAAATATAGCTTCCATCTTTTTGTGGTTCCGCTTTCGTCTGTAGTAAACCCAAATCACTGCCACATTGAGATTCGGTTAAACACATGGTGCCAGTCCATTCACCTGTAATGAGTTTCGGAAGAAATTTGCGTTGCTGATCAGGATCTCCATGGGATTCAATCGTTTTTACCGCACCATGACTTAGCCCTGGATACATAAGCCATGACCAGTTAGCTGTCCCAGCTAGCTCATTAACGATCGTTCCGAGTAAATTTGGCATCCCTTGGCCACCATGCTCTCTATCTGCGGCCAATGAAGCCCATCCGTTTTTGACATATTGCTTATATGCTGCTGCAAATCCGTCTGGCGTCATGACTTCTCCGTCATCCCATGAACATCCTTGCTCGTCACCCTGTCGATTTAAAGGTGCTAAAACATCTTCAGAGAATCGGGCGGCTTCCTTTAAGATCGCATCCATTAAATCTCTGGTAACGTCCTCAAACCCGGGTAATCTTTTATAGAAAGATTCAGATTCAAGAAGCTCATGCATTACAAAATGAATTTCTCTCAAGGGAGCTTTATAAGTAGGCATCTTTTCCTCCGCGATACAATTAGCTTTTTAAGCTATCCTTTTGAAATTTTCATTTATACAGACAAAATGATCCTCAATCCCAGAAACAGTGGCAACTTGAATATTCTGAGTAAGGGAAAATCTTTTCTTGGAAAACTTTCCTGTTACGGCAATACTTACGATATAACCTCAACAATTGGATTATGACATAAATAATAATCCATGAATTCGATCCATATCTTTGAGTGACGAATTAATGCATCACTACGACAATCTTAGTCCTGATAAAATCATCTCAGCAGTTGAGTCCATTGGAATCGTATGTGATGCACGCTTGCTTGCATTAAATAGCTACGAAAATAGAGTTTATCAGGTTGGAGTAGAGGATGGAGAGCCTCTGATAGCAAAGTTTTATCGTGATGAAAGGTGGTCAGATCAACAAATACTTGAAGAACATCAATTCAGTATTGATTTGGCAAAAGCCGAGATATCGGTAGTCGCCCCATATGAATATCGGGAGAAGACTCTTTTTAAATATGAAACTTTCCGCTTTGCACTATTTTCTCGAATGGGTGGACATTCGCCTGAACTTGAAAATGAAAATAGTCTTAAAGTATTAGGAAGAACTCTAGGTAGAATACATTCGGTAGGTAGTGCTGGAAAGTTCGATGCGCGGCCAGAGCTGTGCTTTGAAAAAGAAATCAAAGATTCTCATAGCTTTCTCCTTGAGCATTTTGTACCAGATGAGCTAAAAAATGCTTACGAGACGCTTATAGAAGATCTCACAAAGACCTGCCTCGTCATATTTGAGACTCCATATCGAATCTCTCCAATACGAATACATGGAGATTGTCATGTGGGAAATATTTTGTGGAGGAACAATGTGGCACATTTTGTTGACTTTGATGACTGTCTCACGGCACCTGCAATCCAAGATCTATGGATGTTTTTAAACGGTCAAAAAATGGATCGCGAGCTTCAGCTTTCTAAATTAATAGAGGGATACACAGAATTTTGTGATTTTGATATTAGCCAAATCCGATTAATCGAAGCCCTAAGAACAAGGAGAGTTATTAATTATGCAGCTTGGTTGGGTAAGCGCTGGTCTGATCCAGCATTTCCTAGAAGCTTTCCATGGTTTAATACCCCTAGATATTGGTCTGACCATATTCTTGAATTGCGTGAACAATTATCCGCAACCCAAGAAGAGCCTCTTAGGCTTCTATAGAAATTAAGACTTATTTTATGCTCAAGGCCATATCAGAGAGGAAATCCATTTAAAGATAGAATTCTTAGATAATACTTCCCGGTCTACCGCGTCATAGAAAGATAAGACTGAAGAGGGATCAGAAAATAGCTCTCCTCTAGTAATATATCCCAAATCCGCATCAAGCTTTTTGATTATCTTCGCTGGATTTCCTGCCACCACAGTATTTTTTGGAATATCTCGAGTAACCACTGATCTGGCAGCAACAACTGAATTCTCTCCTACGGTAACACCCTTTAGAACGGTAACTCCATCACCTAGCCACACGTTTTTTTCTAATACAACAGGTGTCGGGGTCAACGACCGACGAGTTCGATCATATAATGTATGCCAGTCGGAATCAGTTACATAACACCCATTAGCCATCATTACTCCATCACCTATAATAATCTCGTCACTAGCACTTATTCGAACCCCTGGACTTAGTAAGGCAAAATCACCAATTCGAATCGCTCCTTGGCCAGGCTCTCTTCCCCATACACCAATCTCTACAGGATGCATGGGTTCTCCGATTGCAGTAAAACACTTCCCAATATATATATTAGGCCCAGATATTTTTACGTGCCATGGTTTCATAATCATTTCATGAGCACCAAGACTTGCACACTTTGGTTGAAGAAAATGACGGGTATAGCTATGTACTATTTTTAAATAGAATTTTTTTATCCAATATGGTCTAAGATCTTCGCGCATGACTTATCAATTTCCTATAGAGGAAAGAAACCTAGTGCCTTATGATCTCAAGAGTATGTGTTACGAGCAAATTTATAACCTTTTAAGGAACTAAGTCATAAATAAAGAAATCTCAAAGTTAATCATTAGCAATCAGAAAGAACTGCATCCGAAGTTAGAAATCACGGTAAGGAAACATCTAACAAAAACTTGGAAAAAACCAAATCCCAAGCTAAATAGTGAACTTACTGAATTACTGGAGAAACATTTAGCTCTGCCCTATAAAGGTTTGGTAATTGATTCTTTCTGCGGCACCGGAGAGAGCACAAAAATACTCTCAGAAAAGCACCCTGAATTCTTAGTGTTAGGCATTGATAAATCTTCTTATCGGCTGGGAAAACACAAAAAAAGCACATCTAAAAACTATTTACTTCTAAATGAACATTGCGAAAATATTTGGGAGTACCTAATTGAACGTGGCCAAAAAGTAGATTTCCATTATATTTATTATCCGAATCCTTGGCCCAAATCGAAACACCTGAAAAGAAGAATATATGGGCATCCTAGTTTTCCAAGTCTTATTCGACTTGGAGGCAATATAGAAGTGCGGTCAAATTGGGACTGTTACATTGAGGAATTGGGAATATCACTTTTAATTGCAGGAATATTTGGAACGGTCAGTTTATTAACTGCAAACACTCCTGTAAGCCCTTTTGAGAAAAAATTTCAGGATAGCGGTCATGACCTATGGGAATATAAAGGGAAACTTTAGGCTGACTGACCATACACTATGGGATAAAGTGCCCATCACTTTTTTATAACTAATTATGCGGAAATAATTGTGAAAGAAACATGGGAAAAGATTAATAAAGAAATAAGAATATGTGTATCTAAAGAACCCGTTTTATCTGAGTTTTTTGAGCAGTCAGTACTTAATCATGCATCTCTAGATGAATCTCTCGCGTTTATACTCGCTAAACTATTGAGCGAACCCAGTGCAACTGTTGAGATCCTAAAAGACATTTTTCTTGAAGTATTTTGCAAGGACAAAAAAATATTAGAAGCTACTGAAAGAGATCTATTGGCAGTGCTAGAGCGCGACTCAGCATGTAATGAACTTCATTTACCTTTACTTTATTTTAAAGGCTTTCACGCCCTTCAAATACATCGTGTTGCCCATTGGTTGTGGACACAGAATAGAAAATCATTAGCGCTCTACCTCCAGAATCGGACTTCTTGCATTTGCGGAGCTGATATTCATCCCGCAGCGCAACTTGGGAGCGGAATCATGCTAGACCACGCTACGGGATTGGTTATTGGAGAGACATCTGTAGTTGGAAACAATGTTTCCATTCTTCAATCAGTAACTCTTGGAGGAACAGGGAAGCAGGAGGGCGACAGACATCCCAAAATAGGTCATTGGGTACTAATTAGTGCTGGAGCTAAAATTCTCGGTAATATTACGATTGGAGATGGCGCTAAAGTAGGTGCTGGGAGTGTTGTTTTAAAAGATGTACCAGCTCATACCACGGTCGCTGGAGTTCCCGCCATTTCTGTAGGGAAACCCTCCAGTCAACAACCTGCCGCAGAAATGGATCATGACTTTGAGATAAAGTGAATTTTTGTTTCGAAGCTATAAATGATACTTAGGAGATAATTCCTGAACAGCGTCCACAAAGGCGCTAACATTATCCGGATCCACACCTGGTGTGATACCGTGCCCCAAGTTAAATACATGCCCAGTACCTTTGCCAAACCCTTCTAAGATATTTGCAACCTCTTCTCTTATCCGTTTAGGCGAGGAGAATAATATTGCCGGATCCATATTACCTTGCAAGGCTACTAGATCGCCTACTTGCGAACGTGCATTTTTAATATCAGTCGTCCAGTCAATTCCTATTGCATGCGCTCCTGTCTCGGCTATAAAAGGCAACCATTGCCCACCTCCTTTAGTAAACAGAATTACTGGTACTGAAGATCCTTCTAATGTGACTGACAGCTGCTCGATTATGCGCTTCATATAAGCCAAGGAAAAATCTTTGTACCCTTGCGAACTAAGACTGCCTCCCCAAGTATCAAAAATCTGGACCGCCTGAGCACCCGCTGATATTTGCGCACCTAAATAGTCTGCTACTGCATCCGCCAAAATACCCAACAGTGAATGCATTAACTCTGGTTGGCTATAAGCCATTGTTTTAACTTTTGCAAAATCTTTCGAAGAGCCACCTTCAACCATGTATGTTGCCAATGTCCAGGGACTACCCGAAAATCCAATTAACGGAATATCTCCATTTAGTTCCTTTCGAATAGCTCTAACAGCATTCATTACATAACTTAAATCATCCTCAGCCTTAATTGATTTGAGATTCCTGACATCTGATTCATTATTGATGGATTTACGAAATCGAGGGCCTTCACCTTCCTCAAAGTAAAGGCCTAAACCCATTGCATCTGGAACAGTTAATATATCTGAGAAAAGTATTGCCGCATCCATAGAATACCTTCTAAGCGGCTGCATAGTTACTTCACAGGCCAATTCAGTATTCTTACATAGATCTAAGAATGAACCAGCTAGTCGCCTTGTCTCTCTATATTCTGGTAAATATCTACCCGCTTGACGCATCATCCAAATCGGCGTGCGATCAACAGGCTTTCTCAATAAAGCACGAAGAAATCGGTCATTTTTTAAGCTAACCATTTTTATCATTTCCAAGGTGTAAATAAGACATTAAACATTAAGTTGTGATGAGTGTCTAAAACAAGCATCAACAGTCTATGCATTTACAAACTGCTGTTGATATGTTTCTAAGGCAGAGAAGTCACTTTCATTAAATAACGATCTATTTCTCTGGCAGCCCCACGACCTTCGTTTATCGCCCAAACTACGAGAGATTGGCCACGACGGCAATCACCAGCGGCAAAGACACCGTCCACGTTAGTGCTAAAAGAACCATATTCGGCCTCATAATTGGATCTTTGGTCATACAATAAGCCAAAATTATCACTTACATAGTGCTCAGGACCTAAAAATCCCATGGCTAATAGCACCAGATCGGCCGGCCAATCGCGCTCAGACCCTTCTATAGTAACCGGCCTTCCCTCCTCCAACTTAACATCAATAGTGCGAACACCAACAAGATTCCCAGATGCATCACCAATAAAGCTCGCAGAACTTATTGAATAAACGCGAGGATCATTTCCAAATATTCTAGTTGATTCCTCATGCCCGTAATCTGACTTAAAAACTCTTGGGAATGTAGGCCAAGGATTATTTGACGATCTTTCAGCTGGTGGTTTAGGAAATAATTCAAAATTTACTAGGCTTTTACATCCATGGCGCAAGGAAGTTCCAATGCAGTCTGTGCCAGTATCACCACCCCCGATCACTATTACATTTTTATCTTTTGCAGAAATATACTTGCCATCTTTATGACTTGAATCTAGCAGACTCTTTGTATTAGCCGTCAGAAAGTCCATGGCAAAATGGATCCCACTCAAATTTCTTCCTGGAATGTCTAAATCTCGAGGTACTGTCGCTCCAGTCGATAATAATACTGCATCGAAATCTTCGAGGATTTTATTAACCGCTGATCCATCGTGACCAACATTTGTTTCGGTCAAAAATCTGATCCCCTCTTGGCGCAGTAAACTAACACGTCTTTCAACAACTTCTTCTTTTGACAGCTTCATGTTTGGAATTCCATACATGAGTAACCCGCCAATCCTGTCTGCTCTTTCGAAAACAGTCACTGAATGACCTGCCTGGTTAAGTTGGTCCGCAGCCGCTAGTCCAGCTGGCCCTGAACCAATCACAGCAACAGATTTACCACTTCTATTTCTTACGCTCCTAGGTTTAATCCAACCTTCAGAAAAACCTTTATCAACAATGGTCATTTCAATATTTTTAATCGCTACAGCAGGATCAGTAATCCCAAGGACACAAGCACCTTCACAAGGAGCGGGACAAACTCTACCAGTAAATTCTGGAAAGTTATTCGTCTTATGTAGACGATCAAGTGCTTCCATCCATTGATCCTGATAAACCAGGTCGTTCCATTCAGGAATTAGATTATGTATTGGACAACCATCATTTGATTGACAAAAAGGTATGCCACAATCCATACATCGCGCACCTTGTGTCATCAAACGTTCAGAGTCATCTTCATCATAGATTTCTTTAAAATCTACCAGCCGTTCCATCGGGTCTCGATACGGCGAAGGGTCTCTGTCAAACTCTAAAAATCCGGTGGTCTTACCCATGAGCAAAAATATCTACCATAAAAATTTAAGCGCTTTTTGACTGCTGCTCCCTCTCTTGAAGAACCCTTTTGTACTCCACAGGCATGACTTTAACAAAACAGGTAAAACTATCATCCCATGTGTCTAGGATTTGCTTTCCAATGCGTGATTCTGTATAGACTACATGTCTGTGGATTAGATTTCTGACGTATCTTTCCTCCGCACCTAATTCAATGGTTTCAAGCTCTACGGAATCCAAATTACACAAAGATTCAAATTTACGCTCTGGATCCCAGACGTAAGCTATACCTCCGCTCATTCCAGCTGCAAAATTTCGACCTGTCTCACCTAAAATAACTACACTGCCGCCAGTCATATACTCGCAAGCATGATCACCAACACCTTCCACAATCGCCACTGCGCCACTGTTTCTTACACAGAATCGTTCCGCCGCGATGCCGCTAAAAAAAGCTTCTCCAGAGGTTGCACCATACAAAGCAACATTGCCGACAATAATGTTTTTTTCAGCTAAAAACTGACTATCTTTAGGAGGATAAACAATTACTCGGCCGCCAGATAAACCTTTTCCAATAAAGTCATTTGCATCGCCCTCCACTTCAAGTGTTACTCCTTTAGCTAACCAGCAACCCAAACTCTGCCCCGCACTTCCGCTAAACTTAAAATGAATAGTATCGTCTGGTAACATTTTAGAACCAACTTCACGAATTATCTTATTTGACAACATGGCTCCAACTACTCGATTTGTATTAACGATATCTAGTTGTTCAGTCACTTTTTCGCCTTTCAGCAACGCTGGTTGCGACAACTGAATTAATTTATTGTCTAAACTCTTGTCTAAACCATGATTTTGAGAGTGAAGTGCATAGGCCCCCGTAAAGTCGGATGGCTGAACAGCTGGAGATAAAATATTAGATAAGTCAAGTCCATTTGTTTTCCAATGACGAAGTGCATCATCCACTTCCAACAGATCAACTCTACCTATTAATTCGTTTATAGTTCTAATTCCAAGTTCTGCCATAATTTGTCGCAATTCTTTCGCAACCATGAACATATAGTTAACTACATGCTCAGGTGCACCCTTAAACTTTTCTCTAAGCTTAGGATCTTGCGTCGCAATACCGACAGGACAAGTATTTAAGTGACACTTTCTCATCATTATGCAACCAAGAACAATTAATGGTGCTGTGGCAAAACCGAACTCCTCAGCACCTAATATGGCCGCAATGGCAACATCTCTGCCTGTCTTAAGTTGGCCATCTGTTTGCAGTACTACTCTTGAGCGGAGATTATTAAGGACAAGCGTCTGGTGTGTTTCAGCAATTCCCAACTCCCAAGGCACTCCTGCATGCTTTATAGAGGTCAACGGTGAGGCTCCGGTTCCTCCAGAATCACCTGCTATAACTATATGATCGGCCCTTGCTTTGACCACACCAGCAGCTACCGTTCCAACTCCAACTTCTGCTCCAAGCTTTACACTAATCCTCGCGTCCGGATTCCCATTTTTTAAATCGTGAATCAACTGCGCCATATCCTCTATAGAATAAATATCATGATGCGGAGGTGGGCTAATCAAACCCACTCCGGGTGTCGAATGACGCAATTTAGCAATATATTCATCCACCTTGCCTCCGGGCAGCTCTCCTCCTTCTCCTGGCTTCGCACCTTGAATTATCTTTATTTGAATTTCGTCAGCGTTAGATAAGTAGTCAATGGTGACCCCAAATCTACCACTAGCCACTTGTTTAATAGCCGATCGTTTTGAATCACCATTAGCCATGGGGGTAAAACGCTCTGAATCTTCTCCACCTTCACCAGTATTCGATTTTCCACCCATACGATTCATGGCTATCGCCAAGGATTCATGTGCATCTGCACTGATAGATCCAAAACTCATTGCTCCAGTGGCAAATCTCTTTACAATCTCTTTGACCGATTCAACATCATCTAAAGAAATACTCTTTGTTTTTTTAAAATCTAACAAACCTCTCAAAGTGGCATTTTTAGTATTTTCTTCATTTACTTTTTTGGAGAACTGCCAATATGCTTGTTCGTTATTGTCACGAGCAGCTTCCTGAAGAGTCGAGACTGAGAATGGATCCCACATATGAGCATCACCATTACGACGCCAATGGAAATCTCCTGGGTTAGGTAAGGAATTGATAGGGATGATATTGCTCTTTGGATATCCCAAACTATGACGTCGCTCCATCTCCTCGGCAAGAACTTTCATCCCCACACCTTCCACTCTGCTGGCAGTACCCTTAAAGGCAAGATCAACGACTTCAGCAGCCAAACCCACAATTTCAAAAATCTGAGCTCCTTTATAGGATTGCAGTGTTGATATCCCCATCTTTGCCATAACTTTTAGCATGCCTTTACCTACCGCTTTTTTATAAGCCGCCACCACATCTTCGTCACAAGAAATATGCTGAATTCCATCTAACCTGCCGGCTTGTCGCGCATCCCACAAAGCCTCAAAAGCCAGATATGGATTAACTCCATCCACCCCATAACCAAATAGAAGACAGTGGTGATGGACTTCTCTCGCCTCACCAGTCTCTAGAATTAAACCAATACGAGTACGAGTGGTTGCTTTAACCAAAGCATGATGAATAGTGCCGACCGCTAGTAGAGAACTAATTGGAACTCTGTCAGACGCAGCACCTCTATCTGACAGAACGATTATACTACTGCCATCTTCAACTGCTTTATGCGCCTCAAGTACTATTCTTTGCAAGGATTCTAATAAACCTTCATGCCCTGAATTTGCTGGGAAAGTGATATCTATAGTTTTGGCATACCACCCCTTATGATCGAGTTTTTTTATTGCTGCTAATTCGGAATTTGAAAGTATTGGATGAGGTATTTGTAAGCGCTCCGCATGCTCCGGCGAAGGCTTCAGCAAATTTTTTTCTGGCCCTATATAACACCCCAAGGCCATAATAACCTCTTCACGAATTGAATCAATTGCGGGATTAGTAACCTGAGCAAATCTTTGCTTAAAATAATCATACAACATTCTAGGTTTCTGACTAACCACTGCTAGCGCAGCATCATTGCCCATAGAACCAAGAGGATCTCTTAATTCCTTTACCATAGGAAGAAGCATGAACTGCATTGTTTCTTGCGTATAACCAAAAGCCTGCATTCTAGGCAGAAGGCTTTTTGAATCTAAACCAAAACTTTTTTGAGGAGAAATATCTGACAAACATATCCTGTGATTATTTAGCCAATCTTGATATGGATGTTTTTTTGCAAGATCAGACTTTACTTCGTCATCTGGTATCATTCGACCTTGCTGAAAATCAATGAGAAAAATCTTACCGGGTTGCAATCTCCCTTTCTCTACAACTTTTTTCGGATCTACTTTAACAACGCCCACTTCAGAAGCCATAATACATTTGTCATCATCAGTGATGTAATATCTTGAAGGCCTAAGCCCATTCCTATCTAGCACTGCACCGATGCACTTGCCATCGGTGAATGCTATTGAAGCTGGGCCATCCCAAGGCTCCATAAGTGCCGATTGATACTCATAGAACGCTTTCTTCTCTGAATCCATCTGCTGATGCTGCTGCCAGGCCTCAGGAATCATCATAAGCACTGCTTCTTGAAGAGAACGACCAGTCATTAGCAGGAACTCCAAGACATTATCGAAATTGCCAGAGTCCGAACAATCTGGCTCTACAACTGGAAATAATTTCTCTATATTTCCTCTGTAGTAATCATCACTAACAACACCTTGGCGCGCATTCATTGCATTAACATTACCCAGTAATGTATTTATCTCACCGTTGTGACTCATAAAACGATTTGGCTGAGCCCTGTCCCACGATGGAAAGGTATTTGTACTAAATCGAGAGTGCACCATCGCTATGTGAGTTTCAAAAAGTTTATCTGTTAAGTCTTCATAAAATGGGAAGACTTGCGCAGGAGTTAACATCCCTTTGTATACAATTATTCTCGAAGACAAAGAACATACATAGATTAGATGATGTTGAGTCAACTTCTGATTTTCTCTCACGCTCTGCATAGCGTTCTTTCTAATCAAATATAACTGTCTCTCAAACTCCTCCTGATCTGTATCTTTATTTGCACCCACAAACAATTGCTCAATGTCAGGCATTGCAGCTTTAGCTGCCTTTCCCAAGTCAGCTTTTAAGGGGTCTACTGGAACCTTCCTCCACCCTAAAACTTTTTGACCACAATCTATAATTGCCCTCTCGAATATAGATTTTGCAATCTTTCGTTCAGCATAGATCGTTGGTAAAAAAAAGTTTCCTACTGCATAAGAACCTGGTTGTAGAACGTCAGCGGCCAGATCGGATAGTACTCGGTTAGTAAATAATTTATGGGGAATGGCTGTTAAAACGCCCGCTCCATCTCCAGAATTTTCTTCATATCCAACACCACCACGATGGTCCATACAGCAATTCATCTCAGCAGCTTCGACGATAATATCGTGACTGGCTATCCCTTTTATACTGCACACAAAGCCAACCCCACAGCTATCTTTTTCATAGGCAGGGTCATATAAACCTGACTTATTTGGTCTTTTAGAATATCCGATCATTAAACATCTCTATAAAAATACAGACACAAAATTAACATCAAAAATCAAAAACTAACTCCACAAACACAGCACATCTATCCCACGCTGCTCTCTGAAATCTCCAGACACAGTCAGCCAACATCATGTCATACGCTAAAAACACTCTTTCGGCTCGTAGTATGAGCAGAATTTTGCTGAAAGGGAGAGGGAGTTTACCCAAATGAATAGAGCGGGACAAATCCTCAAAAAAGGCCAAGAACCTCTTCTGGGGTAACATCTGACGCTACAACAGCTTCTCCAATATCTCTCAAAAGAATAAATCTGAGACCATCATCCGTCGATTTTTTATCCAAAGCTATTACTCGCATAAAATCTTCAGGTGATACACCCTCAGGTAATTTGCTCGGCAAACCAATTTTATCGAGCAAATCACATAAAATCTCTACCTGAGACTCTTCTATCCAGCCTCTTTTGCTGGACAAAGCGCTAGACATCACTAATCCAATCGCAACTGCCTCACCGTGCAAGAAATATCCATAGCCAAAGCTGTTTTCTATCGCATGTCCGAAGGTATGCCCTAAATTTAGGATAGCCCTTAAACCTATTTCTCTTTCGTCCTGAGAAACTACTTGCGCTTTTAATTCGCAACTCCGTCTAATCGCCCAAGTTAAAGCAGAAAAATCTCTAGCAAGAAGCAATTCAATATTATCTAATAACCATTGATAAAACCGCCTATCTATAATTAGACCATACTTTATTACTTCGGCCAGACCCGCGACGAACTCCCTTTTTGATAGCGTATCCAGAGTGGCTACATCCGCCAAGACAGCCTCGGGTTGGTAAAATGCTCCTATCATATTCTTTCCCAGAGCATGATTTATTCCTGTTTTACCACCCACCGACGAATCAACCTGCGCAAGCAATGTTGTTGGAACTTGGAGAAATCTGACTCCACGCTGATAGCATGCAGCAGCAAAACCAGTCACATCACCAACGATACCGCCGCCGAGCGCAATAAAAGTAGCATTCCTATTAAGTCCTGCTCCAAGTGCATTATCGATAATTAACGAAAACGATTCTAAATTTTTGTTAATCTCACCGGCTGGCAATATTATCTCCAGAAGCTCAAATTCACTTCGAAAATTGGAGCAAAAAGAATCAAGATAAAGCTTGGCGACATTTTCATCGGCTACTACAACAACCTGCCTCCCTTTAATATGCGGCCGCAAAAGGTCAGCATCTTCCATAAAATCTTTACCAATGTAGATCGGGTATGATCTAGGACCAAGATCGACCTTTATTGTTT
The DNA here is from genome assembly GCA_913051825.1 of uncultured Halieaceae bacterium. GTDB lineage: Bacteria > Pseudomonadota > Gammaproteobacteria > Pseudomonadales > Halieaceae > CABYJX01. Next base: position 4,758 of record CAJXCR010000031.1, on the reverse strand, counting down.
CTTTTAGAATCGGCATGCAAAGAATATCAAATTTGAGAAAAGCTAATTATAACTAAAAGACGGATCAGTTAGCTTAAGTGTTAGGCGCTTAGCCACTGATTTAAAACTTAAACCATGCGCTTCAATGATGAAGTCTGCTGTTTCTGTATAAAGCGGGTCACGTTCCGTAACAATCTGCCGGATCTTTTCCTGAGGATCATCAACTTGAAGCAGGGGACGTTTTTTATCTCCGTTCATTCTTCCTAACAAATCTTCAACGCTTGCTCGAAGATACACCACGAAGCCTCTTGCAGATAGAACTTGTCTGTTTTTTTGTCTAAGCACCACTCCGCCACCAGTAGAAATAACAATATCTTTTCTTTTTGTAATCTCCTTCACTAATTGCTCTTCTCGATCACGGAAACCAGCCTCTCCTTCGATATCAAAAATCCAAGAAATACTAGCGCCTGAACGATGTTCAATCTCTTCATCAGTATCCGCAAAAGCCAGACCCAGATTTTGAGCCAAAATTCTGCCTACAGTGGTCTTTCCTGCACCCATAGGGCCTATTAGAAAAATTCGATCTGGATGAGATTTATTCGTAGGCACTAAAACAGATCAATTTAAAACAGGATCAGCGATAATATGTGGAGTAATGAATACTAATGTCTCTGTTTTTTCTCTGGAAACGCTGTTATTTTTGAATAAAGAACCCATTAAAGGAATATCTCCAAGTACCGGAACTTTTGCTATTTTCTCCAAGTCCTCAGTTCTAAAAACGCCTCCTAGAACCACAGTTTCTCCATCGCCAACTAGGACTTGGGTTGTCAGTTCAGTCGTATCTATAGAAGGAACAACACCTCCATTTCCGCTTGGAACTAATTCACCTACAGAATCCTGAGTTATTACTAGATCAAGTAAAACTCGATCATCTGGGGTTATATTTGGCGTGACATTCAGTTCCAACACAGCTTCCTTAAAACTTGTAGTATTTTGACCGCTTAGCGAGCCAGATTGATAGGGGATTTCCCTACCTGATTTTATGGTAGCACGACGCTTATCACCAGTTATAACTTTTGGCTGCGAGATAACCTCGCCGTTACCTGATGCTTCCATAGCAGAAAGCTCAGCTGACAAAAATAGCTTGGATGAAGCATAACCCATTGCTATACCGCTTGTCGCTCCGCTTGCTCCTAAGTCTACAAGCAACGCACCGGGATAGTTAGGGACTAGATTATCATTAGAGAGCATTGCATCATTAATGGATAACAAATTTGACGCATCACCAGATACCATTAAACCTTTTTCTTGATGCCCATAGGCACCTCCCCACTCTATCCCTAGGTCTCTCTGAGCATCAGAATTCGCTATCACTATGCGAGCCTCTATCATTACCTGTCTTACAGGGATATCAACCAACTCTACAAGCTTTTCGATTTCTTTTAACTTGTTAAGAGTTTCAGTAATTAACAGTGAATTTGTTCTATTATCTACAACTACAGATCCTCGGTCTGAAATCAAAGATCCACCATCACTGGAGCCCGCGTCAAATAAACCAACAATATCTTCTGCCTTGGCATATCTAATCCTCATAAAAGTAGAGTGAAGAGGTGCTAATTCTGCCAACTGGCGTTCTGTTTCCATCTGTCGTCGCTCGCGTTCAGCGATCTCTTCTGCCGGAGCTACCATCAAGACATTACCTACCTGACGCTTATCCAAACCTTTATTTTTAAGAATTAAATCTAGCGCCTGATCCCAAGGAACCTGATTAAGTCGCAAAGTAACATCGCCTAAAACAGCATCACTTGTTACGAGGTTAAGATCGGTAAAATCCGCCAGAATCTGTAAAACAGAACGTACTTCTATAGTCTGAAAATTTAAAGAAATTAACTCTCCAGTGAACATCTCCTGAGATAATGATGATTCATCATCCTTACTTTCATGACTTATACTAAGCACATATTTATCAGCGGTTTGATCAGATACATAACTAACTAGCTCATTAGTTTCTAATATTATTGAAACTCCCTTAGCGATTTTATTTAAAAGAATTCTATCGACTGGTGTTCCAAAATCAGACACGTAGTAAGTTCTTAGCAAATTATTATTAGCAACGGCATTGGGGATTTGAACTGTTAGCTTACCTTCTTCTTGATTGATCGAAATATTTTCAACTTCACCTTCAATGGTAAGTGACAGGACGCCCGAAGCTGATGGGCCATACTGAAAATCCAAATCTTTTATCAAAGTTTTTTCAATATTGGAGTAGTCAATTTTTTCGTAAGCAAATAGAAGATTAGTGTTAAGTAGAATAAGACTACTAATAATCACCTTTATCGGTATCTGCAATGAAATTGCTTTTAAACTACGAATTTTACTTCTGCTGTCGATAAGGGAGTACATAACGATCTCCATAAAATCAAAAAGAATTCAAATGTAAGGATCGTGGTCGTTCAATCCAGCCGTGGTCAGTTCCGTCCGTCACTATCTCTACTAATTTCATCGAAATTTCTCCGGCTGAAATAACTTTCCCATGATTAAGACCTAAGAAGGATCCATTACTAATCCGATGCACCCCTCCCGATGGATCCTGTACCAAACACCAAATTTTCCCCGATCGATTTAGACTCCCTACCATGGTTAGAGACTCCAAAGGGAATTGTTCGAGAAATTCCCGCTTCCGAGAATTATCTGGAGGATCTGACAGAACAGGTGGCAGTCTAGAAATTCCATTAGGATCTGGCGGCAATGAAAACGGACTGCGAACCTGAGCCGCTCGATAAGCAAATGCGCGATATTTTCTAATGCTTGGAAGTGGTTCAATATTTTCTATACGGACTGAATTCTTTTTTTCGATGAACGTGTCTAAATCAGAAAAGTTTTTCTCAGCGCAACTAACTAGAAGCATAGAAAGCAATGTAGCCAAAACTTTATTATCAGGCTTCATTTGACTAATTCTTCAGATTTATATCGATAAGTCTTCACTTCCATAGTCATTCCCAGCAGCCCTGATTCAATGTCAAGGCTCGAGACCGAGAAGTCATGCAATGTTACGATTCTAGGTAATGCGGCTAAGCCACTCACAAAAGCCCCTAAATCATGATAACCACCCTCTGCCTTAATTTTGATGGGCATCTCAATATAAAATTCTCTTGGTTGCTCCTCCTGAAGATCTATACTGGTAATGCTTAATCCATTTATTACACCTCTCTGCGTCACATCCTCAAGTAGAGCAGGAACCTCATTAGCTGAAGGAAGCTGCCCAACTAAATTTGAAAACATTTCCTCCATCTTCGCCATTTGCAATCGATAAAGATGAATACTTGAAGCTTGTGATGATTTCTTTTCATATTCCTTCCGCAGATTTTCCTCTCTAATAATGGAGCTATTTACATCAACTTTCAGTCGTTCTATACAGCTGTAGTAACCGACAAAAAATGAAAGCAAAACAACACTAATTATCAAAACAAATTTGAGCCCGTCTGGCCAAACGCCGATATTATGAGAACTTAATTCGGAGAAATTAATTTCGTGCAGACTGAGCAAATCTTTAGCGATCTTCACCTTATCCTCCCGCGCTCGAGACAACATACTCAGGTCTGTCTATGTAAACTGACAAATTAAAGGCGCTTCGTTTAGAACCGGTTTCCGAATTAGACTCTATCAAATCCAGTGTCGGAGAATTAAGCCACTTGGAAGCTTCGAGTCGCCTCATCAAATCAGAAATTTGATCGCTATTTTCGCCTACACCTGCCATAGACAAAAGATTTCCTGAACGAATTAGTCGCTTATAAAAAACACCCTCTGGTGTCGAATAAACGATCTGATCAAAAATTCTTACGGCGATTTGTCGATTATTTTGAAGCTCTTCAATTAAAGAAATTCTGTCAATAATTTGCTGTCTACGTATCTCTAGACCCTTGATTTCGGCAAGCTGATAATCTAATTGATTAACGAACGAGGAAAGATATTGATTGCGTGACTCCTGGTAAATTAACTGCCGATTCAAAAAATACCCCCAAATCAGAACGAGAATTGCACCTAAAACCAACCCTAATCCAAGCTGTACAAAAAAAGATCTATTTTTTTGTAACCGAAGAGCTTCACGCCAAGGAAGCAAATTTATTTGAATACTCATATTAAACCCCTGAGCGCTAAACCGCAGGCAGTAGTAAAAGAGGAAGCACGCAAAGCTAGATGGCTAGCGTTAAGAGAAGGACCAAAAGCCATATTCTGAAATGGATTTCCCAAATTAACCTTTACGTCAAGATGATCTCCGATAGTAGTTACTTCGTTAACAGTTGGTATTACATCACCTATTAGAACTAAATTTTTAATTTCACAATTGGTAGAGGAAGAAGCCATCTGGATTGTTCGCTTTAACGCTACAGTAAGAGCCTGCATGAACATCTCGCGAGATGAATTTTTGATTTTATCTCGACACTGAATTAGAGATGACTCAAAGATAGGATCAGTTTCAGAAGGCTCATCTAATCCAGATACATCTTGCTGAATTGAGGAACATTTAATCGCTTCCTCCCAAACAAATAGCGCTCCTTCACTATCTATTAAATTACAGACAATATAATTATCTCCAACATCTACGATTAGCCTTAAACTTTCGTTCTCGACGTTAAAATTTTGAGCAGAATCTCTCAATGCTCTTTCCGCCGCGAAAGGCGCCACATCGACGACTTCAACGGATAAATTAGCTAAATTAATCGCCTCCACCTGTTTATCAATGGCGTCTCTTCGACAAGCTGTTAATAGAATTTTCTC
>CAJXCR010000030.1 GCA_913051825.1 uncultured Halieaceae bacterium | reverse complement strand
TCAATTATCTAGTAATTTATGCGAGAGAACATAATGGGCAAAAAGCTACGTCCGCCTATTCCAAAATTCAAAACTCCAATAATTGAAACGCATTGTCATCTCGATTATTTGAACAGTGACGAACTACCTAATCAACTTGAAAAAGCTCGTGATGTTGGTGTAAAGAAATTCGTCACTATAGCTGTATCAGAGGAAAATTTAACATCAACAATTGAATTGGCTAATTACTATGATGATGTTTGGGCGACTCAAGGAATACACCCTCACTCTGCAGCTGATTACACTGATGGTACGGAGAAGAAAATTCTTACTAATCTTCAATGCAATAAGGTAGTCGCGATTGGTGAAATAGGTCTTGACTATTACTATGATCATTCTGAGAGAGAAATACAGAAAACTGTTTTTGAGAAACAACTAAAATTGGCATCAGAAGCAGATCTTCCAGTCGTCATTCATACTAGAGAAGCCGATGACGACACTATTGAAATTCTTAAAAAATATTCTCTAACCTTGAAAAAAAAAGGGGTAATCCATAGCTTTACTTCTACCATGAAACTAGCGGAATTCTGTCTATCAGAAGGGTTTAAACTAGGATTCAATGGTATCGCTACATTTAAATCAGCTGAAAATGTGCGTGAAGTTATTGAGCATACCCCTCTTGATCAAATGGTGTTGGAAACAGATTCACCTTACTTAACCCCAGTTCCTTACCGTGGAAAACAAAACTCCCCATATTATCTTCCTTTCATTGCCAAAAAAATTGCGGAGATAAAAAATATTGATATCGAGATCCTTTTGCAAAATACCTACCAAAATAGCATTGATCTTTTTGCCGGATTGAACTCCTTTGAAACTGGTTTACGTGACGAAAATCAACTTGGAAAAAATTAAATCAAACGACAATCTAGAAGAGGTACTTTTTTAATGCAATTTATAGTAGGTCAACGCTGGTTAAGCAGCGCAGACAGCTCTCTAGGATTAGGCGTCGTAGTTGATATTGATGTACGTAGTATCACACTAAGCTTCCCAGCAATCGGAGAAGATAGAATCTATTCTAAGAATGATGCCCCGTTAGCCAGATTGGAATTAAGGCCTGGTGATCAAGCAGAAACTGCTGAAGGAAAGGAGTTCACTGTCGTCACTAGCGAGATTAGTAGTGGCATCTATACCTATGAAGGTTTAGATAATATAAGCAACAAAATAGTAGTTAGGGAAATTGATCTAAACCCTCACATTAACCTAGTCACACCACTTCAAAGATTAGTCACCGGAAATTTTGACAGGAATTCCCTATTTATTCTCAGGATGTTAACTCTTGAACTTCTAGCAAAGCAGCAAGGAAGAACAACAAGAGGACTGATGGGTGGAAGAACAAATCTTTTGCCGCATCAGGTATATATTGCAAAGGAGATCGGAACAAGACACGCACCTAGAGCATTGCTCGCCGACGAAGTCGGACTGGGCAAAACCATCGAAGCAGGAATGATAATTCATCAGCAATTGTTAACAGGCCAGAGTCAGAGGGTGCTTTTGATCGTTCCAGAAAGTCTCGTTCACCAGTGGCTGGTGGAAATGCTCCGTCGATTTAATCTGAAATTCTCTATTTTCAATGAGGAGAGGCTGGATCAAGAGGAAACCGATAATCCATTTGAAGCTGAGCAGCTGATCTTATGCAGCAATACTTTATTTGGTGAAAATGAAGACGCATGCCGTTTAACGTTAGAAACAATATGGGATATCGTTGTTATTGACGAGGCACATCATGAAATGTGGCGTTCTTCAGAAAATGCTGCTGAGAAATCCTTTGCTGAAAAATTAGCTGACCAAGCTGTGGGACTATTACTTTTAACAGCTACCCCTGAGCAGAATAGTAAAACCGGGCATTTTGAAAGGCTTAAATTACTTGATCCGAATAGATTTCAGGATCTAAAGAGATTCGAAAAAGAGCAAATCAATTTCATGAAGCTTGGTGAGCTGATAGAAGAAGTAGAAGCCGGTCATCGTCCAAAAAACCTGCCATCAGATATAGATCCAAGCCAAGAAGATGAAACAATCGTATCACAGCTGATCGATCGTCATGGGACAGGCAGAATATTAATGCGTAATAGCCGCACAAAAATCAGCGGCTTCCCCAACAGACATCTAGTAAGGCATAGTCTAGATTTGTCTACTGATCTGACGGAAAACACAACCATTAGCAACTTGCAGGAAGCCCTGTATCCCCATCTAAAAGCAAACAACGAGTCATGGTTAAAAACAGACCCTCGCATCAAATGGCTTGAAGACACCTTACGTATTTTAAGTCCAGATAAGGTGGTCGTTATTTGTTCTAAGGCCCGAACGGCAATTGAGTTAGAGAAACATCTTCATCTTCGTGCAGGAATAAGGACAGCCGCTTTTCATGAAAATTTAAGCTTAATTGAAAGAGATAGAGCTGTAGCTTATTTCGCAGACAACTCCGTTGGGGCTCAGTGTCTTATTTGTTCAGAGATCGGAAGCGAAGGTAGAAACTTTCAGTTCTCCCATAACTTAATCCTCTTTGATCTGCCGCTAAATCCAGATCTTCTAGAACAGCGGATAGGAAGACTAGACCGAATTGGACAGAATCAAGATATTAAAATACATGTCCCTTATGTAATCGGTAGTGCACAACATGCTCTTTTAGATTGGTATGAAAAAGGCCTATCAATTTTTTCTGGGATATGTCCCTTTGGTAAAGAGATCTTTGACAGATTCAGGGAACAGCTAGAAATCATGCTAATCGGTAACTTCGAAGATCTTCAGAATCTTTGCATTGAAACAAGAAACTATGCTGAAGAATTGACCGAAAAAGCCCGAGCTGGAAAAGACAAGCTACTCGAAAGATCTTCATGCCGTAAAGGGATTGCGGAGCAGGTGATCGCAGAATTACATAGCGAACAAAATCCAGAACAACTTGTAACCTATCTGCATCAATTATGTGCAGCTTATGGCGTGGACTGTGAATATCATTCAGAAGAATGCTGGACTCTAAAACCAACCGAATCAATGCATACTGGATACTTTCCATGTCTTCCTGAGGATGGGGTTACTGTAACGGTAGATCGTGACATAGCCCTGAGTAGAGAAGATCTACTTTTCTTAACTTGGGAACATCCAATGATTACGGAAAGCATGGACATGGTTCTTACTACCGAGCTTGGAAATGCCACCATCGGCAGCTTAAAACTCAAATCGATCGAGTCCGGCACTGTTCTATTAGAAACTATCTTCTCCCCTTCATGTGCTTCACCTAAAAATCTTTTAGTAGAGCAATTCTTTCCAAAGACTCCAATCCGGATATTAATTGACCAACGAGGCAAAGATATAGCGCACGCGATTTCACATAGCAAACTCAATGAGGCGATCTCTAAAATAAGAAGAGATGCAGGAGCAAAAATAATTCGTCGCATTAAAAGTGATGTGGAGGAAAAACTTAAACTTGCCTCTGCCAAAGCTGATGCACTACTTATCGATGCGAGCGCACGCGCTAGAGAGAACATGACAGCGACGCTGGGTAAAGAGGTTGATCGCCTGGAAGCTTTAAAGAGTATAAATCCAAGCGTCAGGCAAGAGGAAATAGATCAGCTAAAGCAAAGAATATCTGCCACCCACACCTATATCGAAAAATCCAACCTTGAACTGCAGGGTATCAGGGTAATCATAACCACCTAACTCATTTTTCCTGCATTTTAGAGATCATAGGCCTGCCGGTCGATACCAGATAGATGATGTATAAGCTCGTTCTTGAATAGTATCTGGAAACCCATCAGCATGTTCCATACCAAGGGCTACAGCATCATATAGAGAATGGCGAGGTGTAGGAATTTGTAAAATTCGAGCGTAGTAAAAAGCAGGCTGATTAACATCAAATTCTGGATCTTCCCAATAAGCAGACAATGTTGATGATCCAATAGTATTGGTATAACTAGCTGTCTTAATATTTACGGTATTACCAATCGGCATAAGACCCCCGTTACTGTTAAGACGATCTCCTCCAGACCAAGCCACATCAAATATTTTTTCTTGGGCAGATCCTTCAGTATCTATCCAGCCCTTAATAATTTGAATCCGATCCAAATAGGCGCCTTTCGGATCACTCGTCGCCCGAATGACAAAACCTGGTGATTTATTTTCACCTTCTACTCCTATCAATTGTCCTCCCATAGGAACAACACCATCAATGTCTCTGATCGAGGCATCAGCCTTATTTATTTTGACTCGATCTAGTTCCCATCCACCATAAAATTCCACCCCAATTCGAGGACCGGACGTCGCATATACTTCTCTTCGCTTCATAGCAGATAGAATCGACTTTCTAGTGTTTTCTTCAGCCCATACGGCTGCGAGACCCGAAGCAGACATCGCCCAACCACTACTTCCACTACTGGTCATACGTCTTAGGTTTTTTCGCTCTGGAATTGAATCGGTTGCTAACTTTCCATGAAAATTATCTTCCTCTGCTGAAGAAAGCGCGGTATGTGAATCTGTTGAACCGATGACACCAAATTGATAGGGATTAATGCCCAAGGCGACGCCCAAACCCAACCCTCGCTTAAGAGCAGAACGAATATAATCTCCTTGCTCCGCTTTGTAACCAGTCTCCGATCTTTGTATGTAATAAGGATATTCTTCAAAATCGGCAAATGAATCGTCGATCGCTAGTGTCGGATGAGTTTCCGAGTCACCTTTAATCTGGGTGATTTCAACTATAGGTTCCCATTTCATCCGACGAATTGCATAGTCTTGATCAATTGCCGAGCCGCGAAGTGTTCTTAGATCAAACATATAACCTTTAGAAATATTTGAATTATGTGGAATCGCCACAAAATCCGCTCCTGTATCTCTTGAAGTTTCATCTAGCCAGGCCCAAAGATCTTCTGGGTAAGGACTATCTGTCAATCCAAAAGGCTGAAATTTTTGAGCTGTTTTATTGCTGGCATCGCTAATCACAACACGGTGCAGATTCGCTCCACCAGGAATGGCGCTCCACTCCCATCCAATCAAGGTAGAGAATTCCCCTGGACGGTTATACTCCTCAGCAAGGTCTGTAAGGTTCCTCCAAGTGTCAATTTGCACTCCAATGCTCTGAGGAATCCAACTTACCCCTTCTATGCCTTCCTCTAATGTCCGGGCCGCATCGATCCGAGGATCAATAGGTTCGGGTAAGATTCTTGAAAATAGATCCATTCCATCATTGTTTTCAACCGTATACTGAAGGATCCAAGCTGCTATCTTTGCTTTAACAATTGAGAAGAAATCTAGACCAGTAGTATCGGGGCCTTCTAAAGTAGTCTTGCGAATTACACCAAGTAATTCTGCGTGATCGGAAACAACTAGAAAGTCTAGCGGTGTTTCAATTCGTACTCTAGCTCTATGGTATGGATGCACCGCTGGCAAACCCGAGGCATAACGATATGCAGTTTCTGGATCGGCAGTGGTATTGCTGTTGACAAAGGCATCTGAAGAATACGAGGTATGAAGATGTGTATCACCCCACAGCAAGACGCGCTTATCATCTGCATGGTTATTAATTGAAAATATAGCCAGTACGCAGAATACAAAATTGACAAGTTGCCTCATTGGTGGCTCCTTTTAAAAATCGGTCCATGATACTACTTTAATAATGGCTAATAGCGCTATTAAACGCACTAATTACACGATCTCGAGTATCTGCAGGATCAATCACAGCATCAATCTCTAGCTTACTCGCCACTTCGAACGCGCTCCCCGCCTGGTACATCTTGGAAACTAATTCATCAAAAAGTGCATCACGACTTTTCTTGTCTGGAGTTTCATCTAGCTCTTTTTTGAATCCAAGTTTTACTGCACCCTCCAAACCCATCGCACCAAACTCTCCATTTGGCCAGGCTGCGGCAAATACTGGCTGCGCGAATCCACCTCCGACCATAGCCATTGCTCCAAGCCCATAGCCTTTACGAAGAAAAATCGCTACTAATGGCGAGCTGAACTTGGCTCCCGCGGAAAATAAGTTCGACATTCTAACTACTGCGCCTTGTTTTTCACTATCTGGTCCCACCATAAATCCGGGTGTATCGACAAGCGATAAGATAGGGATATTAAAAGATCCACAGAGGTTAAAAAATCGAGCCGCCTTATCGGCCGCCTCCGAGTCTATTGCACCACCAAGTTGCTGACAATCATTTGCCAAAACACCTATCGGCCGTCCTTCGAGACGCATGAAGCCGACGATAACGCTCCGCCCAAAAACGCGCTGTAACTCAATAAAAGAACCTTGATCCCCCAAAGTCTCTATAATTTGCCTTACCTGATAACCCCATCGTCTATCCTCGGGAAGAAATCTTCTAAGCGATTCCTGATCGGAAGAGGCCCATTTAACAGTAACACCTTGAAAGTAGGATAATAATATTTGAGCTAAACAAGTACCCTCTTGTTCATCTTGAACGACAATATCAATGACACCATTCCTCTCCTGCTCTGAGGAAGGACCGATCTCTTTTGGCGAGTGTATTCCTAGCCCTCCTCCTTCGATCATCGCGGGTCCTGCCATACCAATATAAGAATCTTTGGTAGCAATTCTTATATCAGCGGCTCCAAATAAAGCTGCATTCCCAGCAAAACAAAATCCATTATTAACTGCAATTCTAGGTACAACCGACTCCAGTGCAGCCCAACGCGCAAATGATGGTACATTTAATCCTGCCACCTGCGTGTTTACGTCGATATCACCTGGACGCCCCCCACCACCTTCTGTAAACATCACTATGGGAAGCTTCTGATTTCTGGCAATCTCGCAAATTCGATCAAGCTTTTGGTGATGATAAAAGCCTTGGGTTCCAGCGAGTACTGTATAGTCATTAATTAAAATTCCGACTTTACAGGAAGCATTCTGGATAACAGCGGAGTTGATAGTAGCTATCCCTGCTATAATCCCGTCTGCGGCCGTCTCTGTCTGGAGTTCTTCCTTCGATTTTCGACTGCGCTGTGCCGCTACTGCAAGCTGTCCATACTCAAGAAAAGATTCTTCATCGACCAAATCAATAAGATTTTCTCTCGCTGTTCTATAGCCACGAGCGTGACGCTTCTCTCGGGCTTGTATCCGTTCAGAATCATCTGTTTTGGCTAAAAGTGTCCTGAGCTCTGTCAATCCTGAATCAGAGGGATTAGTCACTTTGAGTTTTCGACATTGGTAATGATCAACCGCCTGTAAATACGGGTTTCCGCTTTTGCATAAAAGCCTTAACCCCTTCTTTAGCATCATCGCTGTCGATACAGATGTGCTGCAATCGAGCTTCATTGGCTACCACATCAGACAGGTTATGCTCTGTCGAAAAGTTTAGAGATTCCTTTGCGTAACGCATTGCCAGAGGTGCTTTTTGAGAGATCTCAGTCGCCCAATCCGTAGCTACTTTTATTAATGAGTCATTTTCAACCACGCGATTACATAATCCCAGGGACTCGCATTTACTAGCATTCACTTTCTCACCTGAAATAATGAATTCATAAGCCCTTTTTCTTCCAAGTGTTTCGAGTAAATGCCATGTCGCGCCTCCATCGGGTATGAGTCCGATCGCTTGAAATGCCTGATAAAGATAAGCATCTTCAGACATTACCATCAGATCACAAGCTAGAGCATATGAACTACCAATCCCAGCTGCTGCACCATTAACCGCTGCTATCCAAGGTTTTGGGGAATTATAAATCGCCATAATACCTGGTTTGTACTCATGGTTTAAAAGATCTTCAGTAAGTTGTCCTCCCGGTGTTGTTCCAGAAGAAGACTCATCTCGCGTCTCTGCTAAATCAGCTCCAGCACAAAATGCCCTTCCTGCACCTGAAAGGACAATCGACCTAATATCTGGATCTTCATTCATCAACCTCGCGGCCAATACAAATTCCCGTCGCATACTAGTGTCAAAGGCATTCAGACTGTCGGGACGATTTAAGGTCAGTAATCCGACATGTGCTTTTTTTTCTATCGTGATTGTCTTAAAATCTACCATGCTATTTCTCCACTAAAATTTTCTACTCTCCGATCACCCCTTTGGATCTCAACGATTTAATCTCATCCGCATTCATCCCAATATTCGTCAACACTGATTCGGTATCCTCTCCAAGACCACGCACCCCATGTTTAACATTAGAAGGGGTTCTTGAAAACCTCGGAGCCGGAGCGGGTTGAACTAAACCATCTACTTCAATATACGTCTCTCGCTCGACATTAGGTGGATAATTAGGTGCTTCTTTAAAAGTCAATACCGGAGCAAAACAAACATCGGTTCCTTCCATCAAGGCACACCATTCTTCCTGAGATTTTTGTAGAAAGATGGCGGATAATCTTTCCGAAAGATCTGACCAAGCTTCACGCTCGTGCTGACGGTCAAAGACTGTATCTTCCAAACCGAGTAGCTCCCTTAGGAGTGCATAAAACTGCGGTTCAATAGCACCAATACATATATATTTCCCGTCCGCGCACTCATAAACATCGTAGAAGTGCGCAGCACCATCGAGCATATTAGATCCACGCGCGGTTGCATCCCACCCTCCTATCGATTCCAGTCCATGGAACATCCACATTAACTGTGCTGCGCCGTCTACCATAGCAGCATCGATTACTTGCCCTTCCCCTGATCGACTAGCTTCTAATAAAGCCGCCAATATTCCGGACACCAAAAGCATACCCCCGCCGCCCATGTCACCTACTAAATTTAAAGGTGGCACAGGTTTCTGCCCTGCTCTGCCTACCCCATATAACGCGCCAGTAATGGCTATGTAATTAATATCGTGACCCGCAGCACGAGCAAGCGGCCCTTTCTGACCCCAGCCAGTCATCCTGGCAAACACAAGCTTTGGGTTTCGGCTAAGACAATCGCCAGGTCCAATCCCTAATTTCTCACAAACTCCGGGCCTGAATGGATCAATCAACACATCTGCCTCATCTATCAAACGTAACAGTGTACTTACACCTTCTGATTTCTTGAGGTCGAGTACAATGGACTTTTTCCCGCGTCCACTTACTCTTTCCGCAATCTTTGGATCAGGCGCATTCGCTCTCTCAACACGTATCACTTCAGCACCCATATCAGCCAAGATCATGCCAGCCATTGGAGCGGGGCCTATACCCGCTAATTCAATTATCTTAAAACCGCTTAATGTACTCATAAGAATCTACTTAGGCTGCATGCGAATACCACCATCCATTCGAACACATTCTCCATTCATGTAATCATTCTCCACCAAGGTCTGTGCAACATGCGCGATTTCATCAGGATCACCTAAACGCCGCGGAAATAGAACCTGCTCCCCTAAAGGTTTTAGAAACTCCCATATTTCGGGAGTTAATTCTTCGGCACCTCCCATCATTAAAGGCGTCGCGATAAGACCAGGAACAATCGTATTTACTCTGATACCTAATACAGCGAGATCTCGAGCAATCGGAAGAGTCATCCCGACGATACCACCCTTGGACGCTGAGTACGCAGCCTGCCCTATCTGACCTTCATACGCCGCGATAGATGCTGTATTTATGATAGCTCCTCGCCCACCATCTTTATTAAAAGGTTCATTATTTGCCATTTGCTCTGAACAAAGTCTAAGCACATTAAAAGTACCAACCAAATTCACATCAATAATTAACTTGAAGGCATCAAGTGGAAATGGTCCTTTCTTCCCCATGGTTCGAATCGCATTACCAATTCCCGCAAAGTTGCAGTTAACATGAATAGCGCCAAATACACCCATCGTCTCTGCTATACCTGCCTTTACAGAATCTTCGTCCGTCACATTAACATGCTGAAAAATAACACCATCTCCCAACTCATTCGCGAGCGTGTTACCTTTCTCATCATTCATATCGAAAATAACACATTTCATACCAGCTGCTGCAAACCGCTTCACTGTTGCACGTCCCAGTCCTGACGCCCCTCCTGTCACAACTGCCACCTTATCTTGCATTTCCATAAATCTTCTCCAAATTTTTTTAAAAATTTCGTGTGTTAAATGGGACGTAATGATCCCCTAAACAATCTCTACTAATAATGATTTTCATAACTTCTGAACTGCCAGCATAAATAGGCGCAATCCTCGCATCTGTAAACTGCCGACTAATTGGATATTCATCCATGTATCCAGCTCCACCATGAAGTTGCACGCCTAAGTCTGCAGATGAAACTTGCAACTCACTCGAAATAAGCTTCGCCTTTGCAGCATCGGTGGCGGTCAGTTTATCTGCATTAAACGCAGTCACACACTGATCAATATAACACTGAGCAATATCAAGCTGCATCCGAAGTTCAGAAAGCTTGAATTGAGTGTTTTGGAACTCTGAAAGAGCTTTACCAAAGGCTTTTCTAGACCGCACATAATCTGCCGTTAAGTCCCATGATAACTGTGCGGCAGCAAGGTAGCTAACGGCACCGATAAGGCGCTCTTCAGCAAGCCCTTCCATAAGATAAATAAAACCTTTTCCAGATTGGCCAAGCACATTCGCTTTAGGCACTCGCACATCATTGAAAAAAAGCTCTGCTGTATCCTGACCTTTAAGACCCATCTTTACTAAATTTCTGCCTCTTTCAAAACCTTCCATACCTCTTTCAATGATGAATAGTGTCATTGCATGGGGATTGTTTTCCGGATCAGTTTTTGCCGCAACGATTACCAAATCAGAATTGATACCATTGGTTATATAAGTCTTTGATCCTGTAAGGCGCCAATGATCTTGCTCCTCTACAGCCACGGTTCGCATCCCTGCAAGATCACTCCCGGCATCTGGTTCAGTCATCGCTACTGCTAATATTTTTTTTCCTAAAACACAATCTGGAAGAAAACGATCGCACTGCTCCTGTGAACCAAATCTTGTGAAATATGGTCCTACAAGTCGACTGTGCAAGGTCGCTGCCCAATCTCCGACTCGCGCATAGGCACCTTCTTCCATAATGATTTGTTCAAAACGGAAATCATCATCACCAGAGCCGCCATATTTTTCATCGGGCCAGATCATCAGAAAACCCTGCTCACCAGCCTTCCTGAAAGCCTCCCTATCCACGATGCCTTCACTTCTCCAATCTTCCATGTGAGGTACAATTTCGGTCGCAAGGAATTTTCGATATGCCTCACGAAACATGATTTGCTCTGAAGTAAAATCTCTCTCTAACATTAAATTCGCCTTAACAATGGTTTCCTAAAATAACTGGATAAAACATTTTAAAGGAGCGGACTTTCATTGTGAAACTGATGGATGTTGCGGGGTTTCAATCAATATAGATCCACACTCTCTGCATATATATACCAGTCCTTTAGAGACTCTATTATGTCTAGTCATAGATAGCTCATGTTGCTGACAGTCACACTGATAAAGACGAACACGCTGGCGTCGAACGGGAATTCCATTCAGGTCATGCTTAAAGGTAACCTGAGGCTTTATTCCAAAATCTGACATAACTTTCTTCCACTCCAAGCCATGAGGCTTCAACGCTCGGCCGGGTTTAAACAATTGATCAACAATGTAATGGGCCACTTCGTGCGGGACAGTCTCATAAAAATGATCGTCAAAATAAAGATCGAATATCCACGGATTAAATCTGAGAAAAGATTGCTTCTTCTTTACTAGATACATACCAACGCTGTGTCCCGCTAAATCAAAGAGGATTTTGGGTGTCGGAAATTGAGTTGCATAAAGCTTGGAGGCGAGTTCAACAAAATAATTAACTCGGGCGACAATCATTTGCTGGCGATAACCGCTTAATGGGTTCTCCTTCATTAATAAAACAGTTTTACTTTATGCTGCATTTTCTATATCGAGTTTCTCTTTGACTGCCCTCTTCATAAATTTACCATTGGCATTTTTGGGTAACGGCTCGTCGACAAACCAAATATATTGAGGAATCTTATAAGTGGCTAGCAAATTGCCACAATGTTCTCTCAATTCACTCGCTTTACTTTTAGATCCTTCTGACATGTATATTGCGGCTCCAACAACCTCTCCCAAGCGTTCGTCGGGCACTGAAAATGCTATACACTCGATCACCTCAGAATGACTAAACAAAGCATTTTCTACCTCAGCACAATAGACATTCTCCCCACCTCTCAAAACCATGTCTTTCGCGCGATCAACCAGATAAATGAAACCATCTTCATCTAAATAAACAATATCGCCGGTGTGAAGCCACCCGTCTGTTATGGTCTCAGCTGTCGCATCTTCCCTGTTAAGATAACCCTTGATTACGGGTGCCCCTCTAACCCACAACTCTCCAGTCTCACCGGCTGGTAAGGATTCTCCCTTCTCGTTGACACATTTTATTTCAAAGGTGGGCATCGCCGGACCTACACTCGCAGCCTTATCTCGAAAAAATACCGAAGAGACCGCGGAAATAATTCCACAAGTTTCGGTCATGCCGTATCCGGTGGTTGGTTGCGCGCCATCAGCTTCTTCTGCCACCTTGTGCACCAAATCAGGCTGCATTGCTGCTCCACCTCCTCCCATTGTCGCTAAGGAGGAAGTATCGCGTTTTTTAAAATCTGGATGCGAAAGAATCTCTCGAGTCATTAATGGAACAGCGCTAAACGCTGTTACTCTCTCCTTCTCAATTAAGTCTAGTGCCTCGGCCGGATCCCATTTGTGCATATGAATGATTTTGCCTCCAGCCAATGTCGTTGCCTGTGCGACGCAGTTATTCGCGGTGACATGAAACAAAGGAGTGGCTATAAGAGCGCAAACGGGAGGTGGGGAATCGGAGGAAGTTGATTCGACACCTCGGAGCCGTGATAAAGCAGCCGGTTGCACCGCATTGGCAAAGGCAATGTTAAATATATTATTAGTACACCCCCTATGGGTTAACTGAGCTCCCTTAGGTCTTCCGGTAGTACCAGACGTATAAAAAACGCATGCTTCATCCTCAGGGTCAATCGATACCTTAGGCAGCTCACCGCCAAATTCGAGAATCTCTAACCATGGTGTGGCTTCTACATATTCGTCATGTGGAACTCGGACACTAACCAACTTCACAAACTCAAATTCAGTTCTAATCTGACTAAAGCATTGCAATCTTTCTTCATCACAAATGAGTATTTTTGGTTTTGAATCGTTGAGACCATATTTCATCTCATCGGCAACCCACCACGAATTCATCCCTACAACCACTGCTCCAATCGATACCGTCGCCCAATACGCCAGCATCCACTCAGGATAATTACGCATCGCAATAGCTACTCGCTCTCCTGGAGTAACGCCGTTTGACTGCAGCCAATTCGCCACAGAAGCCACGATCTCATGAGCTTGAGAATATGTGTAACGTTCTTTTCCATAAATTAAATATTCTTTTCCCCCGTGACCAGCCGAATTAACCCAGACATCGGCCAGGGAAGGAGGAGCTAAGGCGTATGCTCGCGTAGGAACACCACGGATCATCTCGGTTTTTATTTCAAACAACTGGCCGGGTGAAATTAACTCATCCCAAGTTTGTTTTAGAGTTTGATACACGTTTGACACCAAATCATATAGGATAAGCTTTGTAGCGTACCGCACGAACCTTTGAGGCTCAACACTAGCGCGTTTTAAGCTACTTGGAATTATTAATATTTAAGGCAGATTAGTAAGATTTAGGATGAATACACAAACTTTAGATACGACAAAACTTGGTCCTTATCTGGCGACTCACCTTGATGACTTCAACGAAAATATAACGGTCGAAAAATTCCCGGGCGGACAATCTAATCCCACCTTTAAACTAACTTGTGGAGATCAGCAAGTAGTTTTGCGACGAAAACCGCCTGGCGAGTTGCTACCTTCTGCACACGCGGTCGATCGCGAATTTCGAGTGATAAAAGCTCTTGGTAAAACAGACATTCCAGTAGCAAAAGCACACCTGCTGTGCGAGGACGAAAGCATCATCGGTTCTGCATTCTATATTATGGAATACCTTGATGGACGAGTATTTTGGGATCCTGCTCTTTCCGAAGTAGGATCTAACGCCGAGAGAAGTGCGATTTATGATGACATGAATCGCGTGCTCGCAGCGCTTCATTCTGTCAACATCGATGCTGTTGGCTTATCTGATTTCGGTCGGCCAGGAAATTATTTTGAGCGCCAGATCAACCGGTGGACAAAACAATATCGAGCATCTGAAACAGAACATTCAGAAGCCATGGAAACGTTGATTCAATGGTTGCCGATCAATATACCTGAAGATGATGGTTCAATAGGCTTAGTCCATGGCGACTACCGCCTCGACAATATCATGTTTCACCCCACTAAACCGAAAATTATAGGCCTCTTGGATTGGGAACTATCCACGCTAGGTCATCCATTAGCCGATCTCTCCTACCAAGTAATGGCATGGCAATTACCTCAAGATGGCGGACTTCGTGGGCTTTTAAATGTAGATCGAAAAGCTCTAGAAATTCCTACTGATGACGCGTATGTTGCTAAATATTGCGAGCGAACTGGAAGAGAGACCATTGAGAATTGGAATTTCTATCTAGTATTCTGTTTCTTTCGACTCGCAGCAATACTCCAAGGTGTAAAAAAACGTGCCTTAATAGGCACTGCATCTAGCGCCGAAGCCGAAAGCAGAGGAGCATTAGTAGAACCGCTTGCAGCATATGGCGTTTCCTTCATTGACTAATTCAACAGGAGAAATTAAAGATGACCGATGTCGTCATAACCGAGGCGCACGAGGGCGTACTCACAATCACATTGAATCGGCCAGAGTCCAAAAACGCGGTCAATAGAGCCCTAGCGCTTCGAATGGTAGAAGCGATTGACGAACTGGAAAATAACCCCGATCTGCGAGCTGCAATCATCACTGGAGCTGGAGGAACTTTCTGCTCGGGAATGGATCTTAAAGCATTTGTCAGTGGAGAAACCCCTCATATTGAAGGGAGAGGTTTCGGTGGCGTCACAGAATATATGCCAAAGAAACCATTGCTCGCTGCTATAGAAGGCTATGCATTAGCTGGTGGATTCGAACTTGCCATCAGTTGCGATCTTATTGTAGCTGCGGACACCGCAAAATTTGGAATTCCCGAAGTAAAGCGAGGTCTTGCAGCGGCAGCGGGCGGTCTGTGTAAGTTGCCAAAACAAATTCCTTATAGAATCGCAATGGAAATGGCACTGACCGGAGAATTTTTTTCCGCGGAGCGAGCAGCAGATCTAGGTCTCATTAACCATGTTGTTCCAGAAGGAAAGGCGCTTGAAGCCGCCAGAGAGTTGGCGGCAAAAATTGCCGCCAACGGCCCACTGGCTGTCGCCGCCTCTAAACAAGTAGTGTACTCAGCACAGGATTGGGATAGTAGCGAGATGAATGAACGTCAAAACAAAATACTATCTCCCGTATTCGTAAGTGAAGATGCTATCGAAGGTGCGACCGCCTTCGCAGAGAAAAGGCCACCGAATTGGAAGGGAAAATAATTTAACTGAGGGATTAAGATATGCAAGAAGCCTGGATAATTGACGCATGCCGTACTCCTAGAGGGATAGGAAAAAAAGGTAAAGGAGCTCTAGCAGATCAGCATCCCCAGCATTTGGGAGCAACTGTACTCAAAGCTATCGCTGAGCGTAATCAGCTGGAAACAGCAGATGTCGACGATGTTATTTTTGGCACTTCATCTCAACGCGGTCAACAAGGAGGCGACTTGGCAAGGATGGCAGCTTTAGAAGCTGGGTATGACGTACGTTCATCTGGTATGACTCTCGACAGGTTCTGTGGCTCAGGTATCACATCAGTGAACTTAGCAGCGATGAGTATCATGTCTGGAACAGAGGACCTAGTTATAGGTGGTGGTGCAGAAATGATGTCTACTTTCGGAGACGATGCCTCGTCACGAAGTCCATTTATTGATAGCGACAATGTCGTACTTCGAGAAATGCATCCACAACCTCACCAGGGAGTCTGCGCCGATGCTATTGCCACGATTGAAGAAATCGACCGTTCCTCAGTAGATGCGTTAGCATTAGAATCTCAACAAAAAGCAGCTCATGCGATTAAAAATGGGCACTTTGAAAGAAGCCTTATCCCTGTCCACGGATGGGATGGCTCCTTAGTGCTAGATGCTGAGGAATTTCCCAGACCTCAAACGACACTGCAAGGCCTAAGCGAACTAAAACCTTCTTTTGAGCCACTGGCGGATTACCCATTAGATGAAAAGGGAACGACTTTCAGAAGCCTAGTGCTTAAGAAATATCCAGAATTAAAGATCAACCATATCCATCACGCGGGAAATTCCTCAGGAGTGGTTGATGGTGCTGCGGCCGTTTTACTCGCATCACCAGATTATGCTAGGTCACACGGCATGAGGCCGCGGGCAAAGATCCGCGCAATGTGCAACATGGGAGATTGTCCTACATTAATGCTAAATGCACCTGTACCTTCAGCAAAGAAAGTTCTCAAAAAAGCTGGGCTTTCGCTAGAAGACATTGATTTATTCGAGATCAATGAGGCCTTTGCCGTAGTAGCAGAAAAATTTATTCGAGACCTAGACCTTGACAGAACCAAAGTCAACGTTAACGGAGGAGCAATTGCTCTTGGTCACCCGATTGGAGCTACGGGATCCATTCTTGTAGGCACGATGCTTGATGAATTAGAGCGGCAAGACAAGTCACTTGGGTTAGTAACTATGTGCGCAGCGGGCGGCATGGCTCCCGCGATAATTATTGAACGAGAATAAATATACATGGAGAACATAAGCAAAAAAAGGCCTGAAAAATAGTCAGAATAATTGAGCATCCATACCAATTCGAATTATACCTTCTTGCTCAACACGGCAGCATACGCCTCCTCTCCAGTCGATATCGAGGGCCTCTCTTAATCCAGCGCTGGCGTCGTCCATTCGATGGCAAGGATTGGTTTCTCTGGTAATTCTTAGCTTAACCTTCCCAATAGATATTATACGTCCGACATCTTGGCTAGAAAATCTTCTGCCCGTAACAAGTAAATTTGCCCTTCGGATAGTCCATGGCAAATCGACATTAAGCTGGCCACAAGCATCACTCCACGAATCTTGGCTCAATATGGTAACCTGCCGAGGGCCCTCCCTACCTCTATAATCTCCTTTAACTCCAAACTTTAAACCAATTGCACCAGTATCAATCTGACGCATTTGCCCTCTTCTCTTGCTCTTGAAAGCAATACCAATCAGTTGCATAAAATATCACCAGTGCCCAGATAAAATGAAAGTATATATGACCTAGGTCTCTTCTAACTAAATTTGACACTGATAGACGTGCATCTAACAGCCTATGCAAATACAATACTCACCCTGTTACTCCTGTAGAAATTTTAGGGAATTGTATTTTGCGTGCCTATCGTTATGTAATCTCCGCACTTGCCATTATTTTCGGCAGTATCTTCCTGTATCTATATATTCAATTTTCTGCGCTTTCAAATATGGATTTTACTCCACCTCCCATATCGATCGATACAGCAATTGCGAAAATAGAAACATGGCCATCATTGATTCACTCGGTCGGCACCATAAGAGCCGCGCGCGGTGTGAATTTAAGCACGGAAAGTGATGGAGAAATAATCTCTCTAAATGTAACTCCAGGCCAGTTTGTCGAAGCAGGAACAATAATTGTTGAACTTAACAACCGAGAAGAACAAGCCAGAAAGGAAAAACTACAAGCATCATTGCAATTAAAACAACTCTTATTTGATAGAGACTCTCGTCTTATAAAACAAAAATCCATCCCAAAGAGTCGCTATGATGAATCACTGGCTAACCTTCGCCAAGTAAAAGCAGAACTGTCAGAAATCGATGCTATCTTAGATACAAAAGCAGTCGTAGCGCCTTTTAGTGGCACAGTTGGAGTTATCAGAGTAGACATTGGCGACTATGTCGAAACAGATACAGAAGTCACTTCTCTACAAAATCTGGATCAGCTAGAACTAGATTTCTCGCTGCCAGCGAAACACGCACCCAAACTTAGAAAAGGCCAGAATATAACTCTCACGACCGATGCATTTGCTAAGCAAGTTTTCTCTGCAACCTTAAGAGATATTGATAGCCGCATCGACCCGTCGACACGCAATATTCTTCTTAGAGGCAAATTAATAAGTGGACAGGGCCTCCTCCCAGGAATGTTTGTTCGTCTATCTATCGATCTCGGCAGCCCTAGGAAGCTAGTTACCGTGCCTGAGATTGCGGTCGGTTACTCAATTCAGGGTGACACGGTCTATGTAATTCGCGATGAAGGTGATCGCTCCTTCGCTGAACCAGTCATCGTAGAAGTTGGAGAGCATTCGGATGGGTTCACAAGCATCATAACGGGTATCTCTCCAGGGATGCGAGTAACCACAGCCGGTCAGAATAAATTATTTCGTGGCGCCGTGGTCAAATATAGCGCTGGTAAGGATTAACAAAAATGTCTCCGACAGATCTTTTTATTAAGCGTCCTGTCTTAGCTCTAGTAATTAGTAGTCTCATTCTATTACTGGGAAGCGCTTCCATGTTTCGTGTGCCTGTCCGAGAATTTCCAAAACTAGAAAAAAATGTCATTGAAATCATGACCTTTTATCGAGGCGCCAGCGCTAGAACAGTGCAAGGATTAGTAACTACTCCACTTCAAATAAATATCGCAGGAGCACAAGGCGTTGAATACATCACATCTACAAGCTCTCCTGGCATCTCTCGAATAGAAGTACATGTGAGGCTAGGAGAATCGACAAGTAATGTTGTTGCGGAGATCATTGCAAAAGTCCGCCAGGCTCGAGACGAATTACCAAAGGAAGTCGAAGAACCAACTATTACCACTGCATCGGGTGATGATGCAATGATGTATCTGGCTTTTTACAGTGATCAAATGGAACTGCATCAAGTATCTGATTACTTGGTAAGAAATGTTCAACCAGAACTAGCCACCATTGAAGGCGTCGGACTAGCAGCCATGTACGGGCATGAAATAGCCATGCGAATTTGGCTTGACCCCATTCGTATGGCTGCGTTTGGAATCACAGCTAACGACATAAGAAATGTGATAAGTCGTGAAAACTATATTTCAACAGCTGGGTCCACTGAGAGCAATCTTGTTTCAGCCACCGTTGATGCTAAAACCGATATGCAAAATGTCGAGGATTTTAAAAACCTCGTACTCAGACAAAACGGAGAGGATCGTGTTCTCCTCCAAGATGTTGCCGATGTAGAAATTTCATCTGAAAATTTGCGACTGCATACAACTTCAAGTGGAAAGCCCTGCGTTTTTATGGCAATTACTCCTGCACCCGATGCGAACCCACTTGATGTCTCCAAACGCGTACACGAATCTCTGCCGGAAATTAGGGCCGGACTCCCCGCGGATGTGAAACTGTTCCTCGATTGGGATGGTAGTGTAAAGATAGACAAAGCACTTAATGAAGTAACTAAAACATTATTCGAGGCTGCGGCTATCGTTATTCTAGTGATTTTTTTGTTCCTCGGTTCACCCCGTGTAGTACTCATCCCATTGGTCGCTATTCCACTATCACTGATTGGTGTCGTTTTTCTTATCAGTGCCATGGGATTCACACTTAACTTGCTAACACTACTGGCTATGGTAATTGCGATTGGATTAGTAGTGGATGACGCTATTGTAGTGGTTGAAAATGTACATCGGCACATTGAACTTGGATTAAAACCTCTTGAGGCGGCGCTTTTAGGAGCAAAAGAAGTTGCCTTGCCAGTAGTATCGATGACATTAACCCTTGCCGCTGTCTACGCGCCAATTGCGTTTATAGGAGGACTTACGGGCACCTTGTTTAGTGAGTTTGCATTAACCCTCGCTGGAGCTGTTCTGATATCGGGAATTATCGCACTAACATTAAGTCCTATGATGTGCTCTAAAGTGTTACAAGATCACCAACATCAAGGCAAGTTCGCTGACTGGCTGGATTCCACATTTCTAATTTTAGTAGAAAATTATAAAAAGATGCTATCCCACTGTTTGCGAAACAAAGGCGCGATATTTCTTTTCAGTTTTTTTATATTTCTCAGTCTACCCGCATTATTTTGGATCGCTAGAGGAGAACTCGCACCAGAAGAAGATAACTCTGGCTTTTTTATAGTGGGAACTGCGCCACGTCATGCAAATTTAGATTATTGGAAAAATTATCTAGCCGAGGTTGTCGATACATGGAAAAGCGTTCCAGAGGTAAGTCACTCATGGCAATGGGCGACTCCAAGTCAAAATTTTGGCGGACTGACTCTTCACCCTTGGTCTGAACGAGAACGATCTCAGCAAGAAGTCATGGCAGAATTTCAAGAGAAGCTAAGTAATGTTGAGGGACTTCAACTATTTGCATTCGGTGAGCCGCCTCTGCCAGGGACCGAACCCGGTCTCCCGGTAAATTTCGTCGTTTCCTCCACCCGACCTTATGAGGAAGTCTACCGCATCAGTAATGAATTATTAGAGAGAGCAAGGGAATCTGGTCTCTTTATAATACCCAACCAAACCCTGAGCTTTGATCGTCCTGAAATATCTGTAGAGCTAAATCGAAGACTAGCTTCACGTCTGGGAATCACAATGGAAGAGATCGGAACTACCCTCTCGACCATGCTCGGTGAAAGTGAAATTAATCGATTCACCAGAGATGGACGAAGTTACAAGGTAATACCGCAAGCTGAACGTGGTTTCAGGCTAACACCAGAACATCTTGAACAGTACTATATAAGAACAAGCAAAGGCGACCTAGTTCCTCTGTCAAGTTTGATAGAGCTATCGACTAAAGTTCAACCAAATGATTTAACTCAATACCAACAATTTAATAGCTCCACCATTCAGGCAATCATGATGCCACCAAACACTCTAGAAACGGGGCTTAATTTTCTTAATAAAAATTTGGAAGAAATCGCTCCTCCAGGATTCAGAGGTGGATACACTGGAGCCTCTCGGAGATTTATTCAAGAAAAGGCATCTTTTCCTATTTTATTTTCACTCTCTATTATTCTAATCTTCCTAGTTCTTGCTGCCCAATTTAATAGCTTCCGAGACCCTCTAGTGGTGTTAGTCTCAGTACCTCTGTCAATTTTTGGCGCTGTAGTGCCGATTGCGCTGGGGTTCGCCACTTTTAACATCTATACTCAAATTGGCTTGTTAACCCTGATAGGGTTAATTAGTAAACATGGGATCCTTATCGTAGAGTTCGCAAATAAACTAATTGCAAAAACCGAAGATGCCGAGGAAGCGATTCTTGAAGCATCTTCTCTTAGACTTCGGCCAATATTGATGACCACATTTGCTACTGTGCTTGGCGTTTTACCTCTCATTCTTGGAAGTAGTGCTGGAGCGAATGCCCGCTTCAGTATAGGTCTGGTCATTACTACTGGTATGCTAGTGGGAACACTTTTTACGCTATTCGTCTTGCCCGCTTTCTATATGTTATTTGTTGAACAGAATCTCCCAAAGACGTCGAATCATTCAGAAAGGAGCTTCGACACTACAAATAAACTTGCGTTCTAATAATATTCTCGATTATTTTACCTCTATGACTATTAGCAATGAAGATAGAAATGTAAGTCCAGCTGATTTTAGGCACGCTATCAGCCTTGGCCAGCATAGAGGCAACACCTCCGGCTACTGTCCTGGTTACGTTCAATGCAATCTAGTCATTCTTCCTAATGAGGCAGCTTTAGACTTTAAGCGTTTTTGCGATCTAAATCCCAAACCTTGTCCACTTTTAGCAACTAGTCCAAGCGCCGGTGATTTTTCTTTACCTCTATTGGGGGAGATTGATGTCAGAAGTGATCTACCAAGTTATAGAATTTTCAAAAATGGCTTGCTCAAAGAAGAGCTAACAGACATTCAATCGATCTGGTCTGAAGAAATGGTAGCTTTCGCCATAGGCTGTTCTTTCTCGTTTGAAGAAGCTCTAATACTCGACGGGTTAGAGATTAGAAACGTATCAGCAGGCACTAATGTTCCAATGTATATAACCAACATCGACTGTAAACCATCAGGATCCTTTTCAGGAAAGATGGTGGTTAGTATGCGACCCTTCAATGAATCCGATGCAGAAAGAGCGATTCAAATTAGTAAAAGATTTCCTTCGGTCCATGGAGCTCCTGTGCATTCCGGAAGCCCCCAAGAAATAGGAATTACTTCTTTAGATCATCCTGATTTTGGTGATCCCGTCTCATTATTAGTCGATGAAATACCGCTGTTTTGGGCATGTGGAGTCACGCCACAAGTTGCTCTACAAAACGCAAAACTACCATTTGCAATAACCCATACCCCTGGATGCATGCTCATGACAGATCTTAGAAATAGTGAGCTGGCTGTAGCATGAGAATCTAACAAAATGCTGCTTAACTGCGATCTCGGCGAAAGTTACGGAAGCTGGAAAATGGGGCTCGACCGAGAAGTAATGCCCTATATTGATCAAGCAAATATAGCTTGCGGTTTCCACGCTGGAGATCCTGTGACTATACACAACACACTCGCACTCGCTTCGAAACACAATGTGTCTATAACAGCGCATCCCTCATACCCTGACCTCGTTGGTTTTGGACGACGCTCTATGAAGCTTGATCAGATGGAACTGTACACAACTATCCAGTACCAAATATCTGCCCTGGATGGGATGGCTTCCTGCCAAAATCTTTCGGTCAGTTGTGTCAAACCACATGGAGCCCTATATAACGACATGATGTCAGATGCCGGCATTAGAAAAACGGTAATGGAGTCTGTAGCAAGTTATTGCAAACCTCTGACTCTCGTCCTGTTGAGCACTTCTGATAACGAGCTACACAAAAGAGAAGCCGATCGAGAAAATCTTGAACTTATGTTTGAGGCTTTCGCTGATCGCGCGTATACAGATTCTGGCAAACTTGTTTCAAGAAAAGAGCCTAATGCCGTTCATTCACATTCAGGAATGCTCGATCAAGTTAGGCAGCTTTATGAAAATGGAACAGTAACAACAACAAATAAGGTTTTACCCCTTAGATGTGACACGCTATGCGTACATGGTGACAATATGACAGCGGTAGAAGCCATTCGGGAAATTAGAGCTATAATTTCCGGGGAATAAAATAAAGTGCGGGTCATCAACGCCAGTGAAAATTCGCTAATCGTCTACCTAGGCGAGCAAGCTACTCCAGATGTTTCTGACAAAATCTACTATTTGGCGGATGAGTTAGAAAAAGTTTTGACAACCGATCTGATTGATCTGATCCCATCATATGCCTCCTTGCTAGTGATTTTTAATCCGTTAACCACGGATCATTTTTCAGTTCGAAATACCATATTGAGTATTAATTTGGAGGCACAAAGTAATACAAAAAAGAGGCGTGAAACTATCATTTTGCCGGTCTACTATGACGAAGAAGTAGGGGATGATCTCAACGATTTAGCCGAAAAAAAACGATTAGCGGTAGACGAGGTTATAGAATTACATACTGGTATCAGTTATCTAGTATATGCCATTGGCTTCGCACCAGGATTTGCCTACCTCGGAGAAGTCGATGAAAAAATTGCTGCTCAGCGACTCAGCACGCCTAGAATGAATGTGCCACGCGGGTCAGTAGCCATAGCAGATAGACAAACAGCTGTCTATCCAGCGTCCTCTCCGGGAGGTTGGAATCTTATAGGTCGATGCCCCGTTAAAATGTATGACCCAAGCACCCCGCCATACATGCCAGTTGGTATCGGAGATACGGTTCGCTTTGAAGCTATAGATAGAAAGAAATTTCTTTCCTTGGGCGGTGAAATTTAATGGCCATTGAAATTAATGAAGCTGGTTTCCTAAGCCTTTTGCAAGATAGAGGTCGATTTGGTCATCATCGGATTGGGCTAACCACCGGAGGACCAATGGACCTAAATGCCTACAGAATATGCAATAGGCTTCTGGGTAATCCGGAAGATGCCGCAGTTGTCGAGGTCACTCTCGGTGGCCTTGTAGTTACCGCTACAGCCGATCACTTGATCTGCGTCACTGGAGCCCCGGTAGAGCTTAAAATCAATGATGAGACATTGCCGCTCTGGTCATGTCATCAACTTAAAACTGGGGATACCTTGTCTTTAAAAGCAGGAGACGTGGGCCTTCGTAGTTATCTCGGCGTGGCTAATGGCTTTGATACTGACTCGAACTTCGACAGCGTATCTACGGTCGTTAGAGAAAAGATTGGAGGAATAAACGGTGAAAAGCTAGCTGCGGGTGACATTTTAAATTGCGGAGATGCTGAGTCCACCTTAAAGATGAAGCTCCTAAGCGAGCAACATCCTATCTACAATAATCACGTGTCATTGAGAGTTATCCCCGGATATCAGTATGACTATTTTTCTAAGATTGATGTAAAACGTTTTTTCTCAAATCGTTATAAGGTAAGCGATAGATCAGATCGCATGGGTTACCGACTGCTGGGTCCATCTATCCAGAGCAAGAGTGAACAACTGCTCTCTGAAGGAATCAGTTTAGGCGCCATTCAAATTCCAGCAGATGGTCAACCTATAGTGCTACTTAATGACCGTCAAACTATTGGTGGCTACCCAAAGCTTGGGTCTGTCTTGTCCTTAGACATTTCACTTCTCGCGCAACTTAAGCCGGGAAACACGGTCGAATTCAAACCAATTTCGATTGAGACGGCACATAATTTGATACACCTAAATGAATATTATATCAATGAACTAAAAATGACGGAACTTATGTAATGGAGGATCTTGCGCTTAGTAGACAAATAGAAGA
>CAJXCR010000029.1 GCA_913051825.1 uncultured Halieaceae bacterium | reverse complement strand
TTTTAAAATTTTGTGCTTTTTTCACGACTTCTTCTGGGAGATCAGCAGGATCCATGACGTCTAAAAAAGTACGTTTAGGATCGAGATTGGAAACTACTATGGGAGCATGGATTTCGGTTCCATTTTTTAGTGCGACGCCTGTCGTTTTTCCATTTCTTACCATTATTTGATCAACATTAGCATTGCAAATAATTTCGCCGCCAAAAGATCGGAAGGATTTTTCTAGCGCATTGGCGACCGCACCCATTCCTCCTCGCGCAAAGCCCCATTCACCTACATTTCCATCTACATCTCCCATGTAGTGATGAAGTAATACATAAGCAGTCCCAGGAGAATAGACTCCAAGGGCGGTACCAATGATCCCGCTTCCTGCCATATGAGCCTTAATTACATCTGTTTCAAAATATTCATCTAGATAATCACCAACGCTTTTAGTCCAAAAACGGATGGTGTCAGCTAAACCTTCTTCACCCATCTCAAGAAAGGCTCCGGCAAATTCAGTTAGATCTTTAAGATCTCGTAATTTTAAAGATGTTGGATCAGGGGGGCGCTTCAGCAAGAAAGGGCGAATGAGTCGAGTCTGTTTCATCACGTCTGCTGCGTAGCGCTCGTAGGCATTGGCATCTCGCTTTGAAAAACGAGCCATCTCGCGGTGCTGTCGATCGTGGTCATGATAATTTCCGAAGTGATCCCCATTACGCATCATCGTGACACCGCCGCCGTAAGGAACGACCTGTAAACCGTGCCTGGGAAGCTCTAGGTCTCGAGTTATTTCGGGACGAAGCAAGCTACAAACGTATGAGCAATTGGAATAAAACCAACCTTCGTGCAGTTCTCGAGATACAGTAGCTCCGCCGATATACGGGTTACGTTCTAGCACAGCTACCTTTAGACCTGATTTAGCAAGGTAGGCTCCATTGGTTAACCCATTATGTCCTGCCCCTATTACCACTACGTCAAATTCGTTCACTTAATTCTCCACCAAATATTTTGGCTTTATAACCTACACGTTAATTTCTATCAATATTCCCTGGCGGGACATAGTCGAAGATAAAGTTAATTCGACTTTCCTTACCCTTATTCATTACGCTATGTTTTTCCTGGTTGTTAATCTCGTAAACTTTTCCTATCTCAAATTGATAGGGTCTTCCGCTGATCATAAAGCGCACCTTTGGATTGGTTCGTATCGGAATGTGAATGCGATGTCCGTGGTGGAAGGAAGGATGCTTGTCGGTATGTGGAATTATATATCCGCCCGGTTCCAATCGTGCAGCCATAGCGCGGATTATTGTACCACCACTGGGATAGTGATCATTTAATATTTGATGCATCAACGGAACTGCCTGATCTGCCAGTAGCTCCCAGCCGCTCTCGCGAGTGACCTCAATGCTCGGCCAACCTTCGCCATCAGTAAATACCATAACAATAGAATGAGTATATTGATGAACTTCATATTCATCCTGACGACGAGCATTACTTAGCCATGCCTCTTCAGGTTGATTTAATATCGCCTCTCGGAGGGGATTGATATCATACTCTCCGAGCTCCTTGAGCGGTATTCCAATATCCATTTGCGACTTTCCAGTTTCGCTACTGTTGGTTGTTATTTTAAAGGTTCTCTGATGCTACTTGCACTTTTTTCTATCAGGAAAAACACCATCCAAAAGATTGGTTGTGATCTTTCGTAAAACCAAATATGGGTGGAAAATAGAACAACATGTTCCATATACTTCTTTTCTTATAGATCTCTTAGGATTGTTAGGGATGTTTCATTTAAATTTTTTAGTTTTTATCGTACTGACTTTTTTTGTCGGTTTAAGTCCAAATGGCTTTAGCACACCAGATTCGAGTGCGTTAGTAGCTGACAGAATTATAGATGGCATATCTCAGAAACCATTAACAGGATCTGCAATCCTTACAAAGGATGAAAAGATCATTGATATTGTATCTGAGAATAGTATTCCAGACGGTTATATCATCACTAGGTTTGATGGAATGACATTAATGCCAGGACTTATAAATGGGCATGAGCATCCATTACTTCATTTAGATGATTATCAAAATGGACATCTGCAAGTATCGTCAGCATACAAGGCTTTACTAGGCTTAGCGACAATGCAGCGCTGGTTACAGCAC
Organism: uncultured Halieaceae bacterium; assembly: GCA_913051825.1. Classification (GTDB taxonomy): domain Bacteria; phylum Pseudomonadota; class Gammaproteobacteria; order Pseudomonadales; family Halieaceae; genus CABYJX01. The sequence goes on along the minus strand of CAJXCR010000029.1, from coordinate 22,690 downwards.
GGATGGACGACTATTCGAGTAATGGGTGATGGTGATGTTTTCTATGGAAATCAGGATATTAGGAGAGCGATAGAGGAAGGGGTGTTTGTTGGGCCGAGGATAACTGGAGCGGCTCATTATATTTCGATTACCGGAGGTGGAGGAGATATCAATTTTTTATCTCCCGAGCAATCTGTAATAGCTGATGGATTGATTGCCGATGGTCCTGAAGAGATTCGAAAGGCCATTCGAACTGAAATTAAATACGGATCTGATTGGATCAAGATAATGGTTACGGGGGCTTTTCATACCGTAGGCGACGACCCAAAAAATGTAGCATTTAGTGATGAAGAATTATCAGCGGCGATTGCCGAAGCAGGTCGACACAATATACCTATTGCCGCTCATGCGCATGCTGCTACTGGCATCAATAAAGCCGTTAGGGCGGGTGTTCGCTCTATAGAACATGGAACGTATTTAAATGATGAGTCAATTCGATTGATGGTACGAAACGGCACTTATTATGTGCCAACCATCTATGTCGGTGATTATTACGCGGGAACAGGAAAATTACTCGCACAGGAAAAAAATGACGATCCATATTTAAGCTATCGTAAAGAATGGCTGGACAATATAAAAAAAGCTCATGTCGCTGGCGTAAAAGTAGTTGTGGGTGTTGATCTTGGGGGATACGCCATAGAGCCACATGTTTATGCGAGAGAATTTGCCACTCTGATTGAAGCGGGTCTAAGTCCAATGGATGCTATCAAGGCAGGGACTAGCGTTGCTGCTGAAATGCTTCGGTGGGAAGATCGTGTAGGAGCCATTCGAAAGGGATTGTTAGCAGATATAATTGCGGTAGATGGTAACCCGCTAGAGGATATTTCTACATTGGAGCAGCCCACATTTGTCATGATAGGAGGGCGAGTTATCCGTCAACCTTAATTTATTAGCATCTAGCAGCCATTATTTCTTGTTTAATCAGGATTGGTATCTTTTAAAAATGATTCTAGGCCTTATTCCTGAGCTTGCTATGAGGCGTCCGCGACCGATGGATATTTTGCTCTAAGATACCTATGAAGAATCCAGTAAATTAACATGGCCGTCATTGCGGCACACCAACACATAATGAATACACTTTGATATCCAAGATTTGCTGCTAGTAAGGAAGCTGCTATGTTAGGTCCGACTATTTGTCCTAGTCCTTGTGCAGCAGGCAGATAGGCGGCGTAATGACCGCCATAATCAAAGTTAGCGAGAGAGCCCATTTGGTAGACATCGGTAAATACCCACAATAGACTGAAAGTAAAGACGCTTACTAAAAACCTAGACTCATTAATTCCAAATGCCAGCATCCCAACTCCAGTCGCCATGGTGACTAACGCAACCAAAAGGGGGCGCAATAACCCAAAGCGATTGCTCAATAGAGTTGCAAACAAACATCCCAGAAGTGAGCACAGTGAGGCCCAAACGAGCACTTCACTTACTAGTTCTGGATTGGTGTTGTCATCAAGAGCGGCAAGTTCAATATAGGTCCAATAACCACCGATATTGATGTAAGTCATAAAAATGGCAAGCAGACATATCCAAGGGATATATACCCCGTATTTCGCTGTAGAAGTATCTGGGTTATTTTTCTGTATATTTACATTCTTGGGATAGCTCTGTACCCATCCAAGAAAAGGTAGGGTGGCGAGAAAGCATCCGATAAACACCCAATAAATTCCGTTCATCGACAAGTTGGGTAGTATTCGCATTTCGAGAGCTTGAGAGAAGGCAAAGCTAAATAGCATTAAATTGTATGCAAGAGCAGGTCTCACGGACATACCAAAAGTGGCTACTGCAACCGCTGTATAGATGCCACTACCAAAACCAGCAAGAAAGCGAAGCCATAGCACGGAATTGTAATCTACGTATTCAAGGCACATTCCGTTTGCAAAAACAGCTAATGCTATTCCCGCGAGCACGAGGAGTTTTCTATTAAAGTAATTTATTACCCAGGCCGTGACAATCGCTCCCGCAGACAGGCCTCCAAGATCCATTCCAGCGACCCGCCCCACTTCTATTTCAGTAAAACCTAATTTCGTTACCCAGGCCGTGCTGATTACCGGTATTCCGACGAGGACTCCATATCCGACGAGCACCATATAAAGAGCGATTGCCAATGAGCGCCAATCGTCGTTTATTAGTGCTCTCCAGTCATCTAGCGCCAAGGCGAGGCCGGTTTTAGTTTGATTTTCTGTCATTATTAAAATCTCTGACGCTTGAGTTTTATTTGTTCGATCATTTAGTCATCATAGCGTAACTGCGCCTAGCGAGCACAATTTGTCAATAACGAAATATTTCAAAACAAGGGAATGCACTAGACTTATTGCAAAATTTCTCCCCATACAAGGTATGATATACATATTTTAATACAATGAGTTTTATCTTCTTCTATCTAAGAAAAGAGTAAACGGTTAAGTCATATTTATGAGTGAGTCAGACACACCAAAACGCAAGTACAACCAGATCATCGAGTTATTGCAAAAAGGCGCTGCGCCAGAGGCGGAAGCGCTTTGCAGAAAAGCAGTCGATGAGCTCGGTGATGTTAATTTTATCGCGTTGTTAGGGACTATTCTCGCCCAAAGTGATCAGCTTGAGGAGGCAGAAGCTCACTTGCGACGAGCTGTGCAGATTGCCCCTGAATATCCAAAAGCGAATGAGGAGCTTGGCTCGGTTCTTCTCAATCTAGGTAAAGCATCTGACGCGGTTGGATTTTTGAGAACAGCCACGAATCTTAATCCGAAATCCGCAAGTGCTTTTTTTAAGCTTGGGGGCGCGCTTAAACTTGTTGGTAACGAAGAAGAGGCGCAAGTGGCGCTCGATAAGGCCACCTCGCTTTCGCCAAATAGAGCGAAGCTAGAAGAGGCAAGTTTGCTCTTTGCTCAAGGGAAGTTTAGGCAGGCTGAGAAATTAGCTAGGGAGCTTGTGACTGAAAATCCCAGAGATGTTAACGCAGCCTTACTCTTGGCGAGAATTGCGATGGACGCCAAATGCTTTGATGATGCAGAGGGGTTGCTTCGAAAGATTGTCGAAATCGCACCGCGCTACATAAGAGCTTGGCACGAACTTGCTGAGTCAGTAAAAGAGCAACATCGAGTAGAGGAGGAAGTTAAGATACTCGAGCATGCGCTTTCGCTAGATGAAAATAATTCTGAGAGTCACTATCGCTATGCGGCTGCACTTGCGACCACAGGTCAATCAGAGAAGTCAGTGGAATTTTATCGTAATGCCACGGAGCTGCAACCCGATCAAGTAGGAGCATACATTGGCTTAGGTCATGTACTTAAGACTTTAGGGGAATATGAAGAAGGTATCTCAGCATATAAAAAAGCGATCGAACTAAAGCCTAATTTTGGAGAAGTTTACTTCAGTCTCTCCAATCTAAAGACTTACCGTTTCTCAGATGCTGATATTGAAGACATGATGGAAAGAATAGAAAAAGAAGGGTTGGGTCGCGATCACGAAGTGCATTTTGCATTTACGCTCGGTAAGGCGCTGGAAGATCGAAGGGAATACGATCGAGCATTTGAGTATTATTCTCGGGGCAATTCTCGATACCGTGGAAATATTGCCTACGATCCCGTGCAGACATCAATAACCCATCAGAAAATACGTGACACTTTTACCGCATCTTATCTTGAAGAACTCCGTGACCAAAATTCCGGGGTATCTCATCCTGATCCTATTTTTATTCTAGGCTTACCTCGATCAGGTTCAACTTTGTTGGAGCAGATTCTGGCAAGTCATAGTCAGATCGATGGAACCAGTGAATTGCCTGATCTTGGAAGGGTCTCCACTATTGTTACAAATAAGGAAAAAGGACGCACTTATCCCGAGGGTATTCGCGAGATGTCTTTAGATGAGTTGCAAATGCTTGGACAAGAGTATATGGATCGTACGCGAAGACATCGCGGTGATGCTGATTTCTTTACCGATAAAATGCCAAATAACTTTGCCCATATTGGCTTAATTCAGGCCATCATGCCTAACGCGAAAATTATAGATGCGCGACGGCACCCACTGGATAGCTGCGTGGGTTGTTATAAACAGCATTTTGCACGAGGTCAAACTTTCACGTACGACCTGTTTGAGCTTGGTGAGTTTTATCTTGAGTATGATCAAATGATGAATCACTGGGATTCAGTAGCGCCTGGGCGAGTACTCAGGGTTCAGTACGAAGAAGTTGTATCAGATCTCGAGCAGCAAGTTAGGCGAATTTTGGATTACTGTGAGCTTCCTTTTGAGGAAGGTTGTGTCAATTTTCATGAAACCAAGAGAGCTGTTCGAACTGCGAGTTCAGAACAGGTAAGACAGCCTATATATTCCGCATCTATGGGTATTTGGAAGCGGTTTGAGTCGCACATAGGACCCTTGATCGAAACCCTCGAGCCGATTTTGGATCTGGCTCCTTCAGCAAAAGAAATTTAGCTAGAAAAGTGACTTCTTCATTCCCTAAGTTAATCGCTACTTCTGTAGTCCGCGGTGCTCAGAAAGGACAAAGCCATGGTGGTGTCTATACCATTGATTTTGAATCTCAGTCTGTGGAGCAACACATTGATTGGAACACCAGCGAAATTGATTTTGCTGGCAGGGGTTGGGACAGAGGTCTCCGAGGAATTGAGTTTACCGATGACTTGGTCTGGATTGCCGCGAGCGATGAATTGTTTGCATACACGCCAAACTTTGATTTAGTGGCTTCTTATAAAAATTCCTATTTGAAACATTGTCATGAAATTTCGCGCGAAGATAATTTGCTTTTTTTAACTTCTACAGGCTACGACAGTCTTTTGGTTTTTGACTTGAACAAAAAAGAATTTTCTTGGGGGTTGTATCTTTCTAGGAATGGCAATCAATGGGTGGGGCAACCATTTGATCCGCGAGATAAGGTTGGCCCCCCCTTTGCCAATAATTATCACATTAACATGGTGCATGTAGAAAAAAGCGGCATTTATTTTAGTGGTTTGAAGACAGGCGCCCTGCTTTTTCTTGATTCGGAGATGCACGTTTCGGAATTCTGTACTTTGCCAGATGGCACTCATAATGCCAGACCCTTTTCTGATGGAGTCTTATTCAATGATACTCAGAATGATTTTGTAAGACATGTTTTGCGCAACGGAGAACAAAAATCCCTAGAAGTTATGTCCTACGATGAGAACGAATTGGAAGCAACCGATTTAATAGCAAACAGTATGACTCGCCAGGCATTTGGCAGAGGTCTTTGCGCGATTGATGATCGAATTATCGTTGCAGGTTCCTCTCCCTCGACGGTGAGTATTTTTGATCTTTCAAGAGAGAAGAGGTTAGGCTCAGTGAACCTAACTATGGATATCCGTAACGCAATTCATGGATTAGAGGTTTGGCCCTTTTCATAATTCTATAAAAAAAGCACGCCTAAGCGTGCTTTTCAGTGTTACGTCTTTCGAAGAATCAGAAATTTAGGCGAATTGACAACCCGATCTGTCTTGGTGGGGTGACGAAATACGTCGCCCATCCAAAGTAGGGATCAAAATCGCTGTTATCTTTGAACGTGATTCCTCTTTCATCGGTTAGGTTTCGCGCGAACAAAGTAGCCTGCCAGGACTCATATTCAAAGCCCATCGTTAGGTCTGTTATTCGGTAGTCACCCTGTGTTTCACGAGGCGCATTAGCGGATCCCGTGAGCTGATTGAGCGATTCTCCTTGATAGCTATGCATCACAGTTATATATCCATCTCCTGCGCCCAGACCGAAGTCTGCGGTATCAAAGGAGTAGGTCATATACATCGAATAGCTTTCGTCGGCAAACATCGGTAACTTGGAGGTTGCATCCAAACCAACATCAGCATATCCGCCAATGAAACGGTCGTCTGCGACAGGGGATGCGGCTACCTCATTTTCATTGATCCAGGTCAAGTTGAAACCAACCTCAAGGTTTTGTCCAACCATCGCTGTGATATCAGCATCAAATCCACTGATCTTTCCATCGTCCAGATTAGCAATAACTGCTTGCCAGGGTTGGTTGTCTCCAAAATCCACATTATTACTTGGGTCTACTACTTCAACCTGAACGTCAGTCCAGTCCATGATATAGAAAGACATATTGGCTTTGATTCGACCATCCGCTAGGGTCGCTTTTACACCAATTTCCTTGTTTTCGACCATATCGGAGTCATAAGCGATCGGAAAGGTTGGGACGTCTGATCTGCCACGGTTAACCCCTCCGGTGCGGAAGCCCTCGGAATACACGCCATAGATCATGACATCATCAGTAAAATTGTACTGGAGTCCCACTTTGGGAATGAAACCGTCTTCGTCCATCTGTCTTGTTTTCTGCGGCGCTCGCACACACACATCACCGATACAAGTTTCCTGATAGAGTCCTTCCGGTTTTTGAACAAAATAGTCAATGGATTTCTCTACGTCATACCATCTGCCACCTAACAAGAGCGTCATGTTTTCCGTGATATTAAAGTCGAGTTCTCCAAAGAGTGCTGTGTTCTCCCTGCTGGTTTGTTGAGACGAATACCACCAGGTGTCATTAACTGCGACAATGGGGTTGTAGTAGGTGAGGTAGGCAAATCCGTCGCTGTCCGCGTAGCCATCAACGTACGTTCTGAAATCCCAGGTTTCGTCCTGATCCGACCAGAAAGCACCAAGCGTCCATGAGGTACGATCACCACCTCCGGTGAGTCTAAGCTCAAGGCTCTTGCTTTCATTATTCTGATCATTTTCCAGATAACCGACAGGGTCGTCACCAAACTCATAGCCGTATCCAAACGCATGGAAATACTCGGCATAGGTTTGGGTATCGTGATGATAAAGTGTGTCTCGATCGTAATAGGAGCCAGCTATAGTCAGATTAGCAAATCCCAAATCACCTTGGATCACGAGACTTGTTGCTATAAATTCATCTTCGCGTTTCTCGTCAGTAAACTTAACAGTTTTAAGGTCACCACGTCCTGGATCTATATCGTCATAGCCGTCTACTTCGAGGTCCTGATAATGAACGCTCAAATCGGCTGTCCAGCTGTCAGACATCAACCACCTTACGCCAACGCGTCCGCCCATCCAGCTCTTATCGTTATAGTTATCTTCGATCATGTTGGCGTTGTTTTTGCCGCCACCAACGGTATTTCCTAGGATATTGTCGATATAGCCGCCATCTTCCTTAGTAAATCCTGAGATGCGAATTGCTAATTTATCCTCTGCTATTGGCATATTGACTGTGAAATCGGCGCTGTAACTTTCATCGCCGCCAGAGAAGGAAGCGAGCTCAGCCCCTACGTTTCCTGAGAACTCAGACGTATCAGGCTTGTTGGTAACGTATCGCACTGTTCCTGACTGTGAATCCGCGCCAAATAGTGTGGACTGCGGGCCTGACAGCGTCTCAATACGTTCTAGGTCTACGGGATAAATATCAGGAGCTAGCCCTGTCAAGCTCATAGGTTGTTCATCAAGATAGACTGCTGCTGTGGGGTCCTGGAGGAATCCACTACCAGTGCTCACTCCTCGGAAAACGATCTCATTAGCGCCCGCACCCCACTGAGTAACGTTCATACTTCCAATGGATTTGGACAGATCTTGCAGAGTTGTAATACCGCGTTTTTGTATTTCCTGACCAGATAGCGCCTGAATCATCATCGGTACGTCCTGCAACGATTCTGAACGCTGTCGAGCCGTAACAACGACTTCCTCAAGACTGTCCTGAGCGATTACTGCGGGAACTCCGGTTAGTCCCAGTGCGGTTGCTACCGCTGTATGAATAAGTGTCTTCGAGTAAGGCATGGTGCCCACTTTATCTTTTGAATCAAAAGACATGACTTTCCCCCTATAAATTAAATCTTTTTATTACCCTTGCTTAACTAAAATTGGTGACTAATACACGCACGAAAGCACCCCAATTTTTACTCGGGCTATCTCTTTCTATCAATCCTAAAGCAAAAAAGGACCTTATAATAGCCCTATAAAGTGTAAAAATAGCCGTTTTGAGAGATTTTGGTTACAAAATGGAGGTTATGATCTATTCAGGCGTTAAATTGACAAATATTCAGAGAGAGTTAACAGTACCAAAAGAATTCAACAAGGAAAGGTGATGACAACTTCAGTCCTGCTTACCCTGGGTCGTCTGCCCAAAGCTCTTGAAATTGCGCGAGCTTTTGATTCGGTAGGATGTCGGGTCATCGTCGCCGAGCCATTGCGTTGGCATGTCTGTAAGCCTTCTAGCTCGGTGGCGTCCAGTTACACAGTTACCGCGCCAAATGTTGATCTAGATAGGTACTTGCGCGAGCTCCTGGACATTATTTCGCAAGAAGATATCGATCTTGTAGTCCCAATATCAGAAGAGGCTGTGTATGTTTCTCTGCTTCATGGCCGTTTACCTTCTGATGTAAGGCTCGCCTGTCCATTATTTGAGCAAATGGATCTTTTGAACAATAAGTTATCCTTCGCTGATTGGGCAATCGAACATAATCTTTCAGTTCCCCCAACGTTTGCCGCTCATACGGATGAAGCATCTGAACTAGCTAGTCGAAAAAACTACGTCTTAAAACCATCGAATGGCTATTCTGGGGTTGGCGTTAAACTTCGACAGAAAGGAGAGATCTTAGATGTGTGTGAACCAGGGTTAATCGTTCAGGAGCAAATCCAAGGTAGGCACATAAGTTCACTGTCGTTACTAAAAAATGGTCATGATCTTTGTACCGTCTTATATGAAGGTAGGGTTTTTGCCGATACCGTAGCAGTTTGTTCGCAGCGAATTGATGTTCTGCCGCAGATTTCCACATGGATTGAAAAGTTTGCGTTGGCGGGCAAATTAACCGGCTTCTTCGCGCTCGATTTTATTTTAGATGACCAGGGAATTCCTTGGGTGATTGAATGTAATCCTAGGGTGACTAGCGGCATTCATTTTTTTGATAATCGCTCTACCGCTAACGCGCTGCTAAATCCTGACTCGGAGGATACTGTTACTCTAAAGCCGTCTCCAGCTCGTTATCAATGGGGTTACAGTACATTGACGGAAGTATGGAGAAGCGTGTTCCAGCCAAAGGAATTTTTTCGCAAGTTTAAAGAATTAATTAATGCTAGAGATGCCGTTTGGGATATCAATGATCCTTGGCCATTCATTTTAATGATGCCCATGTCATCGGAGATAATGTGGACAGCCATGACTTCTTCTATGACCCTTGGAGAAGTCAGTCAGCTCGACATCGCCTGGATACCAAAACCCGAAGAATAAAGACGAACTTTTTACTGAGAGTTAACAACTATATTTAACTTTGTAAGTGATCTGTTTCACTGGTCTGGTGGTAAGTCTTGCAGCTGGCCGAACCGGTTCAGTGTTAGTCATCGAAAAGTCAAACCGGCGAATTAATCTTGAAATGATAAGTGCACTTTCGGCCTGCGCAAAACCGGCACCAACGCAAGTGTGGTTACCTTGCCCGAAAGGGATATAAGCCCCCGGTGTCTGGTCAGCTTGCTCAGATAAGAAACGCTCTGGTCTGAAGATATGTGGATCCTTCCAATAAAGCTTGTGTCTATGGAGTGTCCACGGGGCTATCATCACCAAGGCTCCGCGCCTTAATTTTCTGGGGCCCACCTTAGCGTTTCGCAGAGCGACTCTCGGAATAAAAGTAATCGGTGGGTAAAGCCTCAATGTCTCTCTAAAAACGGCGCGAACTAAAGGAAGACGTTTTATGTGAGCAAATTCAACTTCGCCATCACCCACGACATCATTAATTTCTTGGCGAAGGCGTTGTACAAGATTAGGCTGAGAAGCAAGTATGTAGAAGACCCAGGTCAATACACTGGCAGTGGTCTCGTGTCCGGCCAGAAAAAAAACACCGAGTTGATCAATTAGTTCATCTCTACTAAAAGCTTTGCCTGTTTCTTTGTCACGTGCTGAGACAACTTCACTTGCTATATCGTTGTAGTTAGATTCAGGATCAAGATGCGTATCGACAAGTGTACCCAGGTGTTGACGTATCCGAGCGCATGCATCCAAAACTTCTGGTTTTTGTGGAGGGTTGCTCCATGCCGGCGCTGTAATCATATGCATGATATCTGTTTGAGCAACATGGCGTTCAAAAAGATTGAAATCTTCAAAGACGTCGTGGGCAATATTTGAATCCAAGCTTGTAGAAAAAACAGCTCTACAAATTATGTCCGCCGTTAATTGCCCCATGGCTTGGTCAAGGGAATATTCTTCACCGCTTTCGGCTCGACCTTCCAATTCTGTTTCATGGTCGTTCACGGCTGCCTGCATTTGGCTGAATGCGTGACTTATGCGCATCATGGAGAAAGCTGGATCGACCATTGCGCGCTGCTTTCGCCATTTTTCTCCATCAGTGACGAATATAGACTGACCAATTAATGGTTCAACAGCACTGACCATCAGATCGCTCTTTGGAAAGATTTCATCGGGGTCGCGCAGGATGTGATTGACTAGTTCTGGGTCATTAAAAAGTACGGTTGAGCGGCGTGATATACCTAGATTTCCAACCTTGAATTTGTATGCAGCGGCTGGAAGCAACTCTAGCAAGTTTCCTTCCCCTCGCCAGAGGGTTCGAAACAAAGCCGGGACTGCCCAAAGGGAATATGGTTTTGGTGGACAATATGGCTTGTCAGTTGTCATGATATCCTTGGTTCTTGGTTATATTAAAAGTATCGGATAGAAGTAAGAGTATGTCGAGTCACAGCTTATTTGAAATTTTTGTAAGTTTACACATCATGGGTGGCAGCGTGGGCTTACTGACATTTTGGATTCCTGTTTTAGGAAGAAAAGGGACTAGGACCCATGTTCAATTTGGTAAAGTATTCGGCTATACGATGTTGATAACCGGCTTCGCTGCCGTAGCCACGTCGTTTACCACTTTATATGATCCGGTGGGTACGCATCCGGATGTTCTTAAATGGGGAGATCTTAGATTTGCAGATCCCGCCATGGTGAGTGGTGTTTTTGGATGGATGATGCTGTGCCTGGCAGTCCTAACCGTCAATTTAGCATGGCACGGCCTGCTGTGTATCAAGAACAGGAAAAACCATCTAGCAAATCGAGCTTGGCACAACCTTTTTTTGCAGACTGCGCTTCTAGCGACGTCAGTTGTTTGTATTTGGCGTTCGGTACAACTCGATTATTTAATGATGACAAGCGTTGGAATATTAGGAATAGTGACCGTCATAACCAATCTTTGGTTCTTGTATAAACCGAACTTAAGGCGGGAGGACAGACTTAAGGAGCATGTTAAGTCTTTGGTTGGTGCCGGTATTTCGGTTTACACTGCTTTTCTCGCCTTCGGTGCTTTGCGAATTCTTCCGAAGGCGGCTTTATCGCTTCAGCTCTGGGCTTTCCCCTTGATTTTTGGGATTATCGCAATCATCTATTTTCAGTCTGTCATTTCTAAACGCTTTGCTAAGGCGTCTGTCTCCACTAGAACTGATCAATCTATTTCTACTAAATATGAATCGGAGTCGCCAGTAGGTTGATTAATTCAAAGACTCGAGTGGGTGTTATTGGTGCTGGTGTTGGGGGGTTGGCAGCGGCGATTGATCTTGCTCGGGCAGGATGTGAGGTCGACGTATTTGAGCGCGCCGCCGAACCAGGTGGAAAAATAAGGCAAGTAGGTGTTAATGGTATTGCTATAGATGCTGGACCAACCGTATTTACTATGCGTTGGGTCTTTGAAGAGTTATTTGAGGATGCTGGATCAACACTTTCGGAAGAGCTCGATTTGTCCAGGACGAGTATTTTAGCAAGACATGCGTGGACCAATGGTGGACGTCTCGATCTTTATGAAGATATCAATGAGTCAGTTGAAGCTATACGAAAATTCTCTGATGATAAAAATGCGGACGGTTACAAAGCTTTTTGTTTGAGAAGTGAAAAGCTTTATCTCGCCCTTAAAGATACGTTTATTGCGGCTGAGAAACCTAGCCCGTTGGGTTTGGTTTCAAGAGTGGGACTCACTCCTTTTTTCGGCGCCATGTGGGAAACGTCACCACATCGTGACTTGTGGCGAGCGCTAGATCGATACTTTAGTGATCCTCGATTGAAGCAGCTTTTCGGACGCTACTCGACTTACGTGGGATCTTCTCCGTTAGCCACACCTTCTATCCTCATGCTTATCGCGCATGTAGAACAAGATGGTGTCTGGTTGTTAGATGGAGGTATGCACGCCCTTGCCAAAGCACTTAAAAATCTTGGTGAAAATTTAGGTGTTCGATATCATTTTAATGCCCATGTTGATCGTATTAATTGTGACCAAGGGAAAGTAACGGGTTTGACTGTGGATGAAACGGAAGTTTCTGGGTTGGACGCGATCGTATTCAACGGAGATCGATCAGCTTTAGCCACAGGCCTCCTTGGAGAGCAGGTGGCAGATGCTGCACCGCTTGTGAAACCATCCAGACGCGGATTGTCTGCTGTTATTTGGTGTGTTCGAGCACGTACATCTGGCCTGCCACTCTCATATCACAATGTATTTTTCGCAGAGGACTATCCGAAGGAATTTAGACATATATTTCAGAAACGGGAGATAGTGGAATCACCGACGGTCTATGTTTGCGCCCAAGATAGATTGCCTGATAAAAACCCGGACGGGTCGGAGAGATTACTTATACTTATTAATGCGCCTGCAGATGGCGATACTGTTGATATCACTTCAGGACGAGAGGATTTTTATTGGAACAAAGCAACCACGGTTTTAAGGGATTGCGGTCTCCGGCTGGAATTGGATCCAATGGATCGAGTTATGATGTCACCGGCCACTTTTTCGGATTTATATCCTGGGACGGGTGGGTCGCTATATGGTCAAGCCTCTCACGGAATTTTCTCACCTTTTTTGAGGCCAGGATCAGTTTCTCCGGTCGACGGTTTGTTTCTAGCTGGTGGGTCGGTCCACCCGGGTCCAGGGGTTCCAATGGCTACTCTCTCGGGAAGATTGGCAGCCAGTTCGCTACTTAAGAGATTTTCTCAGAAAGGTTAGTCGCTATTTCAGTTCGCTCCAGAAGGTTCTTAAAGCCGATTGAGTTTTTTCAGGGTGCTCCCAATGAGGAAGACCATGGCTAGGTTTGATTATGGCCTCTTTGATCATGGGGTTAGTTTCCAGCAAGTTCGATAGTCTTGAAAAACCTATATTAGGATCTTGGTCGTAGATAATTAACGTGGGTAATGACAATTTTTCATAAACCTTTCTGACCGTATCTCCAGAGAATAAGTTTCCCGATAAAAACGCAAAGGGTGCGCGTGAGGCACCTGGCTGATGCGATGTTATGTATGCGTAGTTTTTTAATTCCTGCGGTGCCTTATCGGAAAATGCTTGGTTTAAAAAAAAGCTGATACTTGCTTTACAAGTTACTTTTTTGAAAAGAGTACTCCCTATTCCAGGGAGAGATAAGAATTTATTGATGCGAGCTGAAGTCTTTTTGCTCGGTCTTTTACGTTGATCTAAACCTGTGGGAGAAATCATTACGAGAGATTTAAATGAGGTTTCGATCGCTGCTTCTGCTGCAAATTCGGAGGTTAGGGATAAGGCAATGATATCTGTTTCCAGTCCAATTACCTTTTCTTGAAATTCGATAATTGCCAATTTGTATAGTTCGCGATTATAGGTTCGATCAGAGCGATCCGAACAACCGAACCCCGGAAGATCTGGAGCGTACACAGGCCTGTATTTACGGAAATAATCAAACAGCGGCTTCATTTCTATTGCGCTGGGTGCAGCGTTGATGCTGTGCAATAGCAGCAACGGCGTTCCCTGTACACTGCAGTCGAAGTAGTAACTTATGTCTCCTGCGGTTTCAGATCGCATTATTTTTCTATCCGCATTTAATGCGTGCAATTGGGTCACGTTCTGGATGTCCGTAATTAATGATTTTAGTGGGGGATTATATCGATTTGCTTTGTTGCTGGAAATTTAGTCTTTTTATAACTAACTTGTGTTTCAGGCAGATAACAAGTAAAAACGACAAACTTTAGCCATTAATTTGGCTCAGGATGCTTTTTTACGACTGTTTTTGATTCCGCGTATTTCGATTAAAGGAGTTTAGTACACGAATGACTTCGCCTTACCCATTCTCGGCCATTCAAGGCCAAGAAGATATGAAGCTAGCACTGCAGCTTTCGGCTATAGATCCAAGTATTGGAGGTGTTCTCGTTTTTGGAGATCGAGGCACTGGAAAGTCCACTGCTATTCGAGGTCTTGCTGCTCTGATGCCGAAAGTGCCGATGGTGATCGGTTGCCCCTACAACTGCGATCCAGGTGTTATAAGGTCTGATCCTTGTAGCTATTGTGAATCACTAGAAGACGAAGGAAAACTTAAGGTTAAACCTCAGCAATTGCCGGTCGTTGATCTCCCTTTGGGGGCTACTGAAGATCGTGTTATCGGAGCTTTGGATCTTGAAAAGGCATTACATCAAGGAGAGAAAGCCTTTGAACCAGGTCTGCTGGCTCGTGCCCATCGCGGTTTTCTCTACATTGATGAGGTCAATTTGCTGGAAGATCATTTGGTCGATGCCTTATTGGATGTTGCCGCTTCCGGAGAGAATGTTGTTGAGCGGGAGGGATTAAGCGTTAGACATCCTGCAAAGTTTGTACTGGTGGGTAGTGGAAATCCAGAGGAAGGTGAGCTTAGGCCTCAGTTGCTCGATCGATTTGGTCTCTCTGTTGATGTTAGAACGCCCAAGGATATCGATACCAGGGTAAAGATTGTGCAGTTAAGAGATGAGTTTGAAAGAGACACGATTGAATTTGTGCGAACCTGGCGTCGAAAAGATGGGGCAGTTCGTAGAAAAATAGAGAAAGCCCGTGTTGCTTTAGATGAAGTAGAAGTGCCTATAGATGCGTTGGAATCAGCGGCAAGACTTTGCATGGCATTAGGTACTGATGGCCTTAGAGGGGAATTGACATTAGTTCGCGCTTCACGCGCCTTGGCTGCGTTTGCTGGAAAAAAAGCTGTAGATACACAATATCTGCGAGCTGTGGCCCCGATGGTTTTGCGGCATCGATTAAGGCGAGATCCTCTTGATGAGTCTGGATCGGATATTCGCGTCCAGCGAGCTTTGGAAGAAAATCTGGATTGAAGGGAATGAATAAACCGGATGCTGGGGCTGAGGCTCTCTGGTTAGATGCAATTTTAGCTGCGGAGGTGTTTGCCACTGATCCGAGTTTTGTGGGAGGGGTGAAAATCCGAGGTTTTCCTGGACCTGTACGTGAGACTTGGCTTCAGATGGTGCAAGACCTCCTTCCTGAAAACACCCCCTGGCGACGAATTCCCGCTCATGTGAGTGAATCTAGATTGCTCGGAGGATTAGATTTAGCCGCGACCCTTAAGTATGGAAGACCAGTTGCCGAAACTGGAATTTTGCAGGAATGCGATAACGGCGTATCGATTCTGGCAATGGCAGAGCGAGCTAATCGATCAATTGTGGCGCACCTATGTTCTGCACTGGATCAAAAATCAGTTACCTTAGAGCGAGAAGGGTTGCGTGGACAGGCCAAATCATCATTTGGTCTAATCGCTCTGGATGAAGGACTTGATCAGGAAGAATATGTAGCAACCTCGCTTCAGGATCGTCTAGCAATTTCAATAGATTTGCACGGGATATCAGTTAATGATCTTTTAGAGTCCAATCTTAATCCCTCAACAATATCTGAAGCACGATTAAAAGTTTCAAATTTAAAGGTTCCAAATGAAGTCACGCGCACGTTATGCGCGACTTGTGATGCGCTTGGTGTGGAAAGTCCTCGGGTTATGATAATGGCCCATCGTGTTGTCCGTATTATAAAGGTGCTGCTTGGTGATAACAGCGATTGGGATAATGCGATTGCTTCGACAATACGGCTTGTACTGTTACCAAGAGCGTTGCGATTGCCTGTTATGGATCAAATGGAAGATAACCAACCGCCAGAAGTAGATCAGGTAGAGCAAGAACAGCAGACCGAAACGCCGGAGGATACCTCTGGAAAAATAGAACCTATGCAGGAGCGTATTCTGGAGTCGGTGTTAGCAAATCTTCCTGCCGATATTTTGGCGAGATTGAAGGTGCAAAGTGCTCGAACAACGCAGGGGCGTAATTCTGGAAAAGTGGGGCAGATACGGAGAAGCTTCAAGCGAGGTCGACCAATGGGCACAATGCCTGGTGACCCGCGGCGAGGGGCTAGATTAAATTTGTTGTCGACATTGCGAGCGGCTGTTCCTTGGCAAAAAGTGCGCGCTGAAAATAATCTGAGCACATCAAACACTGCAGTT
The DNA here is from genome assembly GCA_913051825.1 of uncultured Halieaceae bacterium. Classification (GTDB taxonomy): domain Bacteria; phylum Pseudomonadota; class Gammaproteobacteria; order Pseudomonadales; family Halieaceae; genus CABYJX01. Next base: position 6,442 of record CAJXCR010000029.1, on the reverse strand, counting down.
AAAGTTAAAATTCAGCGAGAGGATTTCAGGATTGTTAGGTTTCGCGAACGTGCTGATACTGTGACCATTTTTGTGGTGGATGCGTCAGGTTCGGCTGCACTAAACAGACTTTCTGAAGCTAAGGGGGCGGTTGAACTGATGTTAGCCGATTGTTATGTCAGGCGTGATCAAGTTGCCCTGATTGCGTTTCGTGGAGAGAGCGCCGAATTGCTTTTGCCTCCCACAAGATCACTTCTCAGAGCAAAAAGAGAATTAAGTGCGCTCCCTGGAGGAGGTGGAACCCCATTATCTTCTGCGCTTGAATTGACGACACAGATGATTGATCGCAGCTGCCGGGACGGAGCTACTGTAGGCTACGTTATATTAACTGATGGCCGAGCAAATATTTCTCGTGATGGAACTCAAGGACGTGAGCAGGCTATTGAAGAAGCGCTGGAGGTCGCGAAATCGATGCGCTTTTTGGATGCGCGTGGCTTGGTGATCGATACTTCTCAGCGAGCAAACCGAAATTCAGAAAAACTTGCTTCCACACTAGATGCGGTTTACCTCCCGCTCCCGCACGCGGACGCTAAAAGTCTCAGTGCTGCGGCTCAGGCTAATCTTGCGTGAGCATTGATAAACGTCGTAAAAAACTATTTGTTGATTGGCCAAATTCTGATGCAAGTAGATTTGTTCAACTGAACGATATCGACTGGCACGTGCAAATTATGGGGGAGGGAGAAGAGGTGCTCTTACTCCATGGAACCGGTTCTGCAACACATTCTTGGGTAGGTTTAGCATCTGAGCTTATCTCTAGCTACCGAGTAGTTATGTTAGATCTGCCGGGTCATGGTATGACGGGGTGTCAGAACAATAATTCTTTTACTCTTCCTGGTATGGCGCGAGAAATAAGCGCCTTGTTATCTTCCTTGCGCGTCGAGCCGCGTTGGGTTGTAGGACATTCTGCGGGTGCAGCTATTTTGGCTCAAATGTGCCTCGAAAGAACAATCCATCCATCTGCGCTAATTAGCTTAAATGGGGCGCTGCAGCCTTTTGGGCAATCTGCTGCCCACATATTTAGCCAAGCCGCTCGATTTCTCGCTCGACGTGATTTTGTTTCTTACATTATTTCTCTTCATTCAATTTCCTTAAAAACCACAGAGAGAATGATTCGCGCCACGGGATCTAATCCAGTCCAAGCAACATTTGATCACTACCGTCGCTTAGTTGGCATTCCAGGTCATGTCAACGCGGCACTAAAAATGATGGCTGGCTGGGATCTGAATGCTTTGTATGGTGATCTAGAGCAATTAATCCCCCCGCTTTTTTTAGTAACTTGCCTTAATGATCAGACGGTTTCGCCAAGCCAGGCAATGGCACTCTCTAACAGGTTGCCTAATTCGGTTCTGAAAAAAATACCCAAACTTGGACACCTCGGCCACGAAGAATCTCCTGATTTGTTCAAAGCCTTATTCGATGAGATTGTGCAAATAGTTGCCGCAGCTGACTAAAATCTGAATTACAACATCTCAAGCTACCGTCTAGGTATTTTTATTTAAAACTGCTAGTCTGATACACAATAATTTTAGTAGCGATGTTAGGTTGTTGTGGTATGAATAGTGTTCTTCCAGAAGTGGTTTGCAATGAAACAAATAAGACTGGTGCCCATGCGATTGTTATAGGTAGTGGTTTCGGTGGTCTGGCCTCTGCAATTCGTTTATCGGCGAAAGGTTATAAAGTTACGGTATTAGAAAAGCTAGACGCGGCGGGTGGTCGAGCCTATGTCTACAGGCAGAACGGTTTTACTTTTGACGGGGGGCCCACGATCATCACCGCCCCTAAATTATTTGAGGAATTGTGGTCTCTATGCGGACGTCGATTCGAAGATGATATAGATCTTCGGGAGATGGATCCGTTCTATCGCATTCGGTTCAATGATGGAGAAACATTTGATTGCACCGGTGATCATGAAAGGATGCGTGCTGAGATCGAACGAATCTCGCCAAATGACTTGTCTGGTTACGAGAGCTTTATGAAGGCAAGTAAGCGTCGATTTGAGATTGGTTGGGAGCAAATGGCTACGCAAAATTTCAGTTCGATATTTTCATTGATAAAATTTCTTCCAAAATTAATTTCAGTTGGCGCTCACCGCAGTGTCTATAGTTTGGCTGCAAAATTTTTCAAACATCCTCATATTCGTTTTGTGATGAGTTTTCACCCCTTATTTTTGGGAGGTAATCCTTTTACATCGACTTCAGTGTTTAGCTTGGTATCGGATTTGGAGAGACGTTGGGGGGTTCATTCTCCGATGGGTGGAACTGGCGCACTTGTCAAGGGTTTGGTTAATTTAGTTGAGTCACAAGGTACAAAAATTCATTACAACGCTGAAGTAGACGAAATCTTGGTTGAGAACAAAAAAGCAATCGGAGTGAGGTTAAAGTCTGGAGAAATTTTGACTTCAGATATTGTCGTCTCTAATGCCGAGGCTGCTTGGACTTACCGGCATTTGGTTGGGCCAAATCATCGAAGGCGCTGGACGAATCGGCGATTAAGACGTTCCCGATATTCCGAAGGCTTGTTTGTCTGGTATTTCGGTACTAACAAAAAGTACGAAGAATTACCTCATCATACGATCTTAGTAGGACCTAGATACAAAGAACATCTCGATGATATTTTTAAGCACAAAAGATTGGCATCAGATTTCAGCTTATATTTATATCGTCCCACAGCAACCGATCCAAGTTTGGCGCCTGAAGGCTGTGATTCATTTTATGCGCTTTCCGTCGTTCCTCATCTAGAATCTGGAGTAGATTGGGAAAAAGAATCCGAGTCGTATAGAGAGGCTATCGAGCGTCGCCTGGAAGAAACGGTAATGCCAGGTCTTTCAGACAATATTGCTGCTACACATATTTTGACTCCGCAGGATTTTCAGGATCGTTTGAATTCTTATCAGGGCGCTGGATTTAGTTTTGAGCCAGTCATCTGGCAGCTTGCCTGGTTTAGGCCGCATAATCGTAGTGAGGAAATTGAAGGTCTATACCTGGTTGGTGCGGGGACGCATCCAGGAGCGGGTGTGCCCGCGGTTTTGACTTCTGCTCAGATACTTGAAGAGGTAGTCCCGCTTGCTACCGTTACTGTCTGAACGGTATCCCAATTCAAAGCAGCTAGAAGATCTAGCTGCTTGTCGTTCTCATTTGCGAGGTGGTTCTAGATCGTTTTATGCGGCTTCGCATTTTCTTCCGCAGCCGATGGGGCATCATGCTTGTGGTTTGTACGCTTTTTGTCGAGAGGCTGATGATGTTATTGATGAGGGCGATGATCAATGGGCGGCACTGGAGAGCCTAAAGTCCAGATTAGACGGAATTTATTCTGGCGAACCATACCCAATTGCGGCTGACCGCGCTGTGGCTGCTGTTGTTGCTGAGCGTAATTTACCCCGGGAGTTATTGGATGCACTGTTAGAAGGTTTTGCCTGGGATGCTCAGAAAAAGGAGTATCATGACTTTGCTGGGGTTATTGATTACTCGGTTCGAGTTGCTGGAACGGTTGGTGTAATGATGGCTGTTCTGATGGGGACGCGGTCAAAAAACATGCTTGCTCGAGCATCGGATCTAGGTATCGCAATGCAATTGACTAATATAGCTCGCGATGTCGGCGAAGATGCCAGGGCGGGAAGATTATACTTGCCTCGGGAATGGCTTCTCGAAGCAGGAATTGATCCGGAAAAATTTTTAGCTAACCCAGTATTTTCTCAAGAGCTAGGACAAGTTGTTGAGAGGTTGTTAACTGAAGCTAATAAGCTGTACGAGCGAGCGGATAGTGGAATTCGAAGGATTCCTGCGCGCTGTCGATTAGGGATGCATGCTGCTCGGTTGTTGTATTCTTCTATTGGCGATCAAGTTTCTATAAATGGTTTTGATTCAGTAAATCAGCGGGCTGTGGTTCCTTTGCGACTAAAACTCGTTCGTTTGATGAGTCTGTTTAAGGTGAGCGCATTATCTTCCGATAGTTCAACTCTGCCAGCATTACCAGAAGCGCAGTTTTTGATTGATGCAGTGAACTCGAGCGAGCCAGCAGAGATGCAACCCCCATGGTACAGGCGCCCTTTTTCTGAGCTAGATTTGCGTATAGGGTGGTTGTTCGATCTTTATAGTGAGCTGGATACTCGAGATCGGCGACTGAAAAAGGAATAAGTTTTTAACTTGGATACTTTGATGCTCTTCGTGGCATTCTAAAGGGCAGTAGCAATTGGACCCAGCGTTTTTTAAATCTATCCAGTGCCATGCTTTCATGAAATCCAGTAAAAGACTTTCCATTTACAGTTGATTGAACTAAGGACCTAGAATAGAAAGGAGTGTCTTCCAGAGTCCTAAGGACACTGCAAGTTGAATCTGCTCTCGTGGTCCTTTTGATCTTCCAGATGGGAGTTTTTGTTAACTCAACAGGATCTGGCGTTTCTAATCTTTTCACATCCCCGTTAGGCGCTATTTTAATTGCAAGCGAATGGGTTGTGCCTTTTAAAGATTGAGTATTGTAGGACACTATCGTGCCTCCGGAGGGGTCTGGTCGTCTATACCAATCCCAAAAATGGAAATAATTTTCCAGAGGTTCTATCCCTCGGTTGCTATCCAAGTAGGCGTGTCCTTTCCATGATAAATTAGGGTTTTTAAAATTTACTTCGATGGTGGACGAGGGGGCAGCAGGCCACCAAAGATGGTTGCCAGCGCCGTCTATAGCGAATGCGGATTTGCACAGCGAAGGGAGTTCTACTTTGATTTGCCCCCTAAGCCGTGAAGGAAACGGAACAGTAATTTCATCTAGATCTATTACTAACTGATGCTCTTTCCATTGCAGGGTTGTAGGGCCAATTGATAAATGGTTGGTAGATCTGGATACAGAGTTAGCTGCTCGTTCGGTCATGCTCCATAGGCTGCGTTTGCCACTTGGACGATACAAAATCGCATTAACTGCACAATGGTTTTCGGCCTTGGCCGTTCCTTTTCTGCGAGCAGCAGCATAGTATGGCGAGCAATAGTTTCCAATTAGTGCTATGAGAGTTAGACCCTCGGTTTTATCTTCCGACAAAGCATCTAGGTACCACCAGATATAACCGTTATCGCAGATTTTCTGAGCATAATCTGGACCATCGGATCCCCATGGGCCATCTATACTTGCACCTTCAATACCTGGAATCATATGACTTGCATGCCTTTTTCACCTCACCTGTCTGCTTTTCCTTTGTACTGGGTTTTGAAAATCAATCTAAGAAGATGCTGGAATTAAATCATTGTATATCATACATTACACTTCCAAACGTAAAATAAAAAAGACAAATGTTAGGTGGCATCTATGGATTATCATCAATTAAGTTGCGAAAAAGTACTTGAGGCTGCTCTTTCCAGGGCGGCTGACGAGCAATGTCCGCCGCGGTTGGCAGAGGCATTGTGGTATTCAGTATTTCCTGGCGGTGCGAGAGTTAGGCCTCAATTATGTCTTGCAGTAGCTGGTGCAAACTTGGGCAGTGACCCAATGCTTGCTAGTAGTGCTGGCGCGGCGATAGAGTTATTGCACTGCGCCTCCCTTGTGCATGATGATCTTCCTTGTTTTGATAATGCTGATGAGCGTCGTGGGAAGCAATCGGTTCACACTAAATTTGATGAAAGAATTGCTGTTCTTACGGGAGATGCTCTCATAGTGTCCGCTTTTGACACTTTAGCCTGGGCGGGTTCAATGGCTAAGTTTCCGGAGCGCTTGGCTTCGGTAACAACTATAGTTGCTCGATCGGTGGGCGCGCCGTTAGGGATTGCGGCGGGTCAGGCATGGGAAAGTGAGCCCGAAGTAGATGTCTCTTTGTATCACAAATCAAAGACGGGAGCGCTTTTTATCGCCGCTTCTGCCGCCGGAGCGGCTTCAGCGGGGGCGGATCCGGCGCCTTGGCAGCTTCTGGGAGAAAAAATCGGAGAGGCTTATCAGGTAGCTGACGACATTAAAGATGCGACCGGCGACTCAGAAACCCTTGGTAAGCCTGTTCATGTCGATGAAACGCTAAATAGACCAAGTGCAGTTAGAGAGTTAGGTTTACAAGGTGCAGCGGAGTATCTCAAGCGTCTTCTTGAAGAAGGTTTGGACTCGATACCGTCTTGTCCTGGTCGAGATGGTCTTCAGAACCTTGTGCGTGAACAAGCTCGTCGCTTCATTCCAAAAGATGGTGATCGTCAAGCGGCCTGATGTGAATGAAGCAAGATTCCCAGTCGCAGCTAAGTCAAGTGCTTGGAGGCGCTCGCGCCACATTTCTTAATTGGCGAGATAAGATTTATGCGAGCCCTCGATTCCAGTATTGGGCTGCTCGTTTTCCCGTTACTCGTATTTTGGTCCATCGGAGGGCTAAGGCGTTATTTAGTCTTTCTGCTGGTTTTGTTTATTCGCAGTTGCTTTTTTCGTTTGTAAAGCTTCGTTTGGGTGA
>CAJXCR010000028.1 GCA_913051825.1 uncultured Halieaceae bacterium | reverse complement strand
TCCTCGCGTAATACCCAAAGTAGAGGTTTTTTTGGATCAACGTCTAGAGTCTTGAGTTCTCCGTTAATCCAAAAAGATGTAGTCATTCTGTGCGCTCTTAGTGATGCAGGGATACCTAAGGACTTTACCATAGAAAAAAGGCAAATTTAAAAAAATTCACTCATGATAAGAATCGAATTCAAATAAAAATGATAGTAGTTCTCATTCCTCTGGTTTAGAAAAAGTATTAAAGACGGCAAGCAACCAGTGCTAAATTTTTCTGGATTAATGTTATATAAATTCTTATAACGAGTGATGAATTGACTTCAAAATTGGGAAGATAACATCTATATTGTTTATCAATTTAGTGATTGGCTTTCCAGTGTCATTCGGATATTGCACAGAGCATATTTGTATCTATGCAAACTGTTTTTTTGCCATACTCTAAATCCGATAAAAAAGCCAAGGCTTCCGAAAATGATAATCTGCCAAGACTGGTTCATGGAATGAGGCCACTGTTACAACGCATTCGCGCCATCATTTCTGCATATACTCGCTTGATCGAACCTACCCACTTGAGAGGTTTGAAAATCCCATGTTCATTATGTGAGTTTCCTTTCTTAGTCGTGCTTGCGAGAGGAGAGATGGGTATACGATGTCCGCGCTGTCGAGCTAGTGTAGTTCATATGTCCATGGCGCATGTCTTAAAGACTCATTGCGACTCTTTGTCTAAGTTTGCGGTTTACGAATTATCGTCTAGAGGTCCTTTCGTAACTTATTTACGCAGATCTTGCATGAATCTAAAGGTTTCTGAGTTTTGGCCAGACCTCTCCCCGGGACAATGGAGAAATGGAATTCAATGTCAGAATGTGGAACGACTTACTTATGCGGATGAATCCTTTGATCTTTGTACCTCTACCGAAGTGTTTGAACATGTTGTGGATGACCTCATCGGGTTTCGTGAAATCCGTCGGGTACTCAGATCCGGAGGGGTTTTTATCTTCTCCGTACCACTAAGACTTGATGAAAGAACGTTGGAACGAGCTGCGTTAATTGATGGCGAAATCTGTTATTTAGAAGAACCTGAATACCATGATGATCTGCTACGTGGGGCTGGCAAAGTGTTAGCTTATAGGACTTATGGCTACGATATCACTGATAAGCTTTTAGAAGCAGGTTTCTCTAAAGCGATCATAGATACTTCGGCAACAGAGTATTTCAATGGATTAGGAAGACCGTTAATTGTGGCGACGGTTTAGCTATGTCCTTGAGCAACTTCCATGGGGAAAATAGTTAGACTAAGGTAGTGTGGATACGAATGAAGAACGTTGAAATTGTTGCAGGTGTTATTAAATATGAGTCTAAAATACTATGCGTTAGGAGGGGCTATAGTGATCTACCGTATATATCTTTTAAATGGGAATTTCCAGGAGGAAAGATAGAACCAAAGGAATCACCATCGGATGCATTGATGCGAGAAATCAGGGAAGAACTGTGTATTCATATAGTGGTTGGAGAAAAAATAATGACCATTCACCATAAATATCCAGATTATTTAATAACGATGCATGCATTTTTTTGTTTCAGTGAAACAAGCGCGATTACAATGATAGAGCATACGGATTACGAATGGTGTATACCATCCAGGCTTGATAAGTTTGACTGGCTGGAAGCAGATATTCCATTAATAGAAAAATTATCTAATTCTGATGTTTAGAATTTTCATTCTCACACGAGTGAATTTGGGAGGCGAAAAATGAATGATATAGAAAAGATAGAGACAGGAGTTCAGCTTTATTTTGATGGAATGTATGAATCTAGTTCAGGAAAAATAAGGGAGATATTTCATGAGGATGCCAGAGTAGCAGGATATTTGCACGGCGAATTGATGCTTATTAGCGGTGACGAGTTTGCTAACTTTGTTGGTTCACAGCAACCTTCACCGAAAGAGAATGGAGATGAGATAATATTAGAAATCGTTTCTTGTGAAATCGCTGGTAAAACAGCATCTGTTAAGGTGCGGGATAAATATTTGGGATCTATGTTTTTAGATACACTGTCTTTTATTAACATTGATGACGAATGGAAAATCTACAATAAGCTCTTTCATGTCGAAAGCGACTAGATCAATAAGGTTTCATTAGATGCGTGAATGGGTCAAATTCATACTAAAAGTAAACACGGCCATTGTGATTTTCTTGATGTGGGCAGTCGCAGCATACTACGCGATCCCAGTATTTTGCTCAAAAAATCAATGCCAGATATCAATATCTTCTTTTTTAACTTTTTGATTTATTTTGACTAACTTTTCTGTTGAATTGCTTAATAATAGAACTCTGGTATTTATTTAAGTAAGATCGGTAATTCGCAAAATCCATGCATGATATAGCTAGACTCCATAACCAATTCCTCGCAACTTTCGTCACAGGTTATATTTTCCGTTTGCTCCAATAGTTCGTGGATAGCACTTTGCGCTACTTCTCTGGCAAGGTTGGCGCCTATGCAAACATGTGGACCACTCCCAAAGCTCAAATGCTCTGAGGGTGATTTTCGATTTATATCTATTTGATGTGGGCAGATGAAGTGATTCTCATCACGATTGGCCGCAGCATAAAGCAGCCACAAATTTGCACCTTTTGGGATAAAGATATCTTCTATATTTGTGTCTTGCATCGCAACTCTAAACATTCCTTGGACCGGTGGCTCAAGTCTCAACATTTCCTCCAAGAAAGGTCCCACCATAGTTCTGTCATTACGCAATGCTTTTTGGAGGTCTGGATTTTGTGCAAGCATTAGGATTGAAAATCCAAGTAGCTTGGTTGTCGTATCCGCTCCAGCACCGATTAGCTGGGCACAAAAACCGACTTTTTCCGTTATTTGAAGAGGAGCATCTTCGGCAGACTCGGCGTTTGCAATTGCAGTTAGAAGATCTTCTGTAGTTGCGCCTTCTCGTGCTTGTAATTCATGCTCAAAAAAACGCCAAAAATCCATCTGATCATCTATAACCTTCTTAACTTTTTCAGGCGGCATAAAGTTTCCAATGGTGGAATTGATTGCGCTAGCCCAGCGATAAAAATCAGAGTCATGATCTGCTGGCACATCGAGCAATCTGGCAAGACATCTAATCGGGACTGGAACAGTCAAGCTTTCGATAATATTGAAGGTTTTATTTCTAGGCAGGTTTGTTATTAATTTTTTGCTTATCGAATCGATTTCGGTTCTAAATTTTTCTATTGCAGATCGCTTAAGAGCGCCATTGAGCAATCGCCGATGCCTGGTGTGTTCAGGTGGGTCTGCCGTAAAAAGAACATTTCCGCGAGCCAAGACCGTCATTGCTTTTTCGATAAAGTCTGAATCTCTATTTTTTAGGGCTGTGGAATATGCTGCAGCTGCATCTTTTGAAGAAGGACCTAAAGGATTTTGGTTTGAGAATACTGTCGGATTTCTGTTAATAGATTTAATTAGGTCTTGTCGAGTCACAACATAAATATCATATTCTTTTAAAAATACTATCGGCCCGAGCTGTCTCCAATAATCGTAGAGTGGATAGGGAGACCTAAGTGAATTTTGTTTCAGGCTAAATAGTGACTCAGTTTGAGTATGATTTTCTACAATGCTCATACAATCATCTCTACTGATTTAAAATTAATAAAAATCTTATAAGTCTCGATGAAGATGTCTTTCTCATGAATTTCAATCGAGAGAATGTTGAAGATTAAATGACTTAGCTTTGCTAGTCATTGCCTTCATCTCTGGATGATAGTGTTTCGCCAGATTGTTTTTCTGAGATAACATCGAAATCAAGGGGATTTGCACCATAGTCATTTTCATATTCATCCCCTTTTTTGCAAAACCAGTAAAAAACAGGAATTACACCAACAATGGTAAGTATTAAGAAATACCACCAGCCAGACTTATTGATGTCATGAAATCTTCTTGCAATTATCGCTATAGAGGGTAAGAAGACGCCTAACTGAAAGATCGATGCAAGTACGGAAACTTCTGAAAACGGACTTATTCTGAGTAAACCTTCTATAAATCCAAGGAAAAATCCAGTTAAAATTATAAATAGTTGCGCATACCAAAATTCCGATCTCGAAGCTCGTCCTTGAAAAGTGGCATACTTATTGAAGAAGCTTTGTACTGCGCTTGAAAAATCCATGCCGTGACTCCTTTTGCTAGGTAGAATGATATCAAGGAACATATGGATTTTTCGATAGATATCTTTCTCGAAAGTGCAGCATTATAAGTAAAGAACTCTGTGGTATAAAACTAACTGTTGTTAAGGAAGAGCTGATTTAGCTAATGAAGAAATCCAGACGAAAATTTCTAGTGGGGTCTGTTTTAACAGCTGGCGCAGCGGCTATTCCTGGTGTGCGACATGCCAAATGGAATAGCCAATCCTTTGAGAGAGAAGGATATTTGTTACAAGATTTTGAATCTGGCAGCAAAAAAAATCTGTGGTTGAATTGGTCTGGTCTGCACAAATCGACACCGAAGAGGATAGTGGAACCAGAAGATGAGGCGGAACTTCAACAGCTACTGAAGGAGAGTGTTGGTCCGATTAGGCCTCTGGGGAGCGGCCACTCATTTTCACCTTTAGTGCCGTCAGAGGGAACTATAATTAAGCTGAATCGATTTAATGGACTCAAATCATTTAACGCTAAAAATCAGATCGCAACTTTTGGGGCTGGCACTAATCTTATGCAGGCTGCAAGAGAATTAAATGGCGCTGGATTAGCATTTCCTAATTTGCCAGACGTAGATGTGCAAACATTAGCCGGATCATTTTCTACGGCAACACATGGAACCGGACGAGAATTAACGGCGCTTCATGATTATATCAGTGGATTCAAGCTGATTACGGTAGACGGCGAGGTTTTGAGGGTAAATTCGACCTCTCATCCGGATTTGTTTAGTGCAGGCAAGGTGAGTCTGGGTGCACTTGGCATTTTGGTTGAATATTCCTTGAAGCTGGTGCCAGCATTCTCTTTGCGCAGACGCGTTTGGTTGCAGCCTATTGATGAGTTGTTAGAGGAATCGGAAAATCTGTCTAGAAAATATAGAAATTTTGAATTTTATTATTTTCCCGGCACAGGGTATGCGGCAGGAATTACCCATGATATTTTTTCCGGTCCGGTAGAGGGAAGAGATCCTGGTGAAGATGAAGAAATGTTGGAAAGTCTAAGACAACTCCGAGATGTTTTTGGTTGGTCTCCATGGCTGAGAAGAAGACTTTTTAAGCAAAGCGCACCGATCGGACTGGTAGAAGATTCAACGGATGAATCTTGGCGTTTACTATCAACCCATCGACCGACCAGGTTTAATGAAATCGAATATGAGTTACCTGCAGATAAGGGAATCGAAGTGATTCGAGAAGTGATCAGGATTTTGGATTCGCGAAAAGAAGTTTTCTTTCCCATTGAGGCTCGCTATATCGCCAAGGATGATGCGTGGTTGAGTCCTTTTAATGACGGTAACCGTTTTGCCATTTCCGTGCATGCCGCTGTTAATGAATCATTTGATTATTTTTACGAGATCTTGGAGCCATTATTCAGAAATGCCGGGGGTAGGCCGCATTGGGGTAAGTTGCATAGTCTTCGTTACAATGAATTGTCAAAGGAATATCCAATGCTGAACCAATTCGCTGATTTGCAGAAGGAACTGGATCCGCAAGGAAAGCTTCTTAATCCACATCTATCTCAGATTCTCGGGCTTTCAAAGTGACTATACAAAAGTTGACGAGACGTAGAATGCTTTTTGGCGCAGCCGGGGCAGGGACTATGGCAACAATAGGGCTCCGACCCTCCGATCAAAGTGGCCCAGCTAATCCATACTTTGATGATATTCGATCTGCTCTTCTTAAAGCTGGGATTGCAACTCCGGTGCTCATTATCGACAAGGAACGTCTTGAAAAAAATGTAGATGTTCTTATGTCACATTTACCAGTTGACATGAAATATAGGGTAGTGGCGAAATCGCTACCGTCGATGCAACTGATCGATTTGGTCGCAAATCGCGCTAATACTGACAGGCTAATGACGTTTAATTTTGAGATGCTTAAGGAATTAAGTAATGGTCGTTATAAACAACTTTTGGGTAAGCCGTTACCTGTAGCAGCAGTGAGCAGATACTATGAATCGATACTTGATAATCAAAAGTTAGATAACATTCAGTGGCTGGTCGATTCTGAAAGGCGATTGCGTGAGTACGAATCGCTTGCGTCTAAACTCGATCGTATATTCAAGATTAATCTTGAGTTGGATGTCGGGCTACATCGCGGAGGATTTGATCTAGGTGAGCTAGATGCTGTTCTTTCTTTCATAGCAGCACACAAAAATCTGCGATTTTCTGGTTTTATGGGTTATGAGCCGCATGTAGCTGCTCTCCCGCAGGCTTTTGGTTGGCAGAAGCGAGGGATTGAAGATGCATGGTCAATTTATGACAATGCTATAAAGCTAGCAGCTAACCACTTAGGAAGTTTCGAAACGAAAAATTTAACGCTAAACGCTGCGGGCAGTAAAACATATAGACTCTACAAAGATACCAGCATTGCAAATGAGCTCTCCATCGGATCTGCTCTGGTAAAACCAAGCGGGTTTGACAAGCCTTCGTTAGAAGATTATCAACCTGCTAGTTTCATTGCAGCGCCAGTGTTAAAGAATGTTAACCAGGCGAGATTGCCACGCGGGCTAGGTTTAATAAGTGACATCCACGGGATCTGGAATCCGAATTATCGTAGAGCGATATTTATTTATGGTGGGAATTGGATGGCTGATCCAGTGGATCCTCCAGGACTGAAAGTAAACCCGATTTTTGGGGTCTCATCTAATCAACAAATGATGAACAGTGGTGAGCAGTTAGATATTCAAGTCGATAATTTTATTTTTTTTCGACCCAGGCAAAGTGAAGCTGTTTTCATGCGTTTTGGCGACATTGCAGTGTTTCAGAAGGGGGGAATCACTGCTCGCTGGCCAGTTTTTCCAGCCTCTGCCTGATGCACAAAAAATTATTTGTAAGATTCAAAATGCAGGTTTAACCTTCAATTTTTAAGTCTTCAGGGAGTAAAATCATGTTGAAAAATTTTTCGAGATTTTTTCTGATCCCGCTAGTGTTGGTTGGCTGTATTGAAAAAAATGATGAAAGAGACGAAGTCTTCAAAAATCTAAATCCTGAATGGCTAGTTTCTCCGGAGGAAGGCTATCAGTGGTCATCGATAAAGAATGAAAATCTGCCAACATTTACTGGCAGTCCAAAGTGGCAAAATTATCTTAACTTTCTCGAAACTAAGTTGCGTGAATACGGAGTCGTGGATGTTTGGCGCAATAGTTGGGAATTCGAGAGATGGTATACCTCGGATGATAATGCAGATTGGTCTCTGAGTTCTGATGGTTCCAGTGTGAGAGTAGCAAATTATGGTGCTTATTCTGGATCAACAGGCCCTGATGGCATAACGGGAGAGATGATTTACTATGATCATGATAATCCTCCGGAGTCCATAGAGGGTAAAATAGTTGTTATTCCCACACGCCCACATCCACCGAAACCATACCCCGAAGACTATTTGATTAACTACACATTTAACGACTACGAATATGCGACAGACTCGGAAACGCTTCCCGCACCGTTTGAATTTGTAGATCCTGAATTTAGTTTTACCTTTGATATTTGGTGGCAGTTAGCCCAACGGCTCGAAAAAATTCCGCGGGAGGGAGGTGCTCTTGGAGCAGTGATCGTCTATGACATGGCATTTGAACGCACGCAGGGACTTTACACATTTCCCGTACCTACACTCTATAATTCGCCGACGTTGATATTGTCGCGTGAAGACGGGGCAAAGGTGATTGCCGATGCGAAGGCGGGTAGGACAGCAAATTTAAAATTAGAGGCAAAAACAGAGACGGCCGAAGCATACCAGTTGATCTCCTATCTGCCCGGTAAGGATTTCGGTACAGATTTAGATGAACAGATTGTCTTGACTAATCACACTGATGGACCATCCATAACGCAAGATAATGGTGCACTCGGATTGCTTGCTATTGTCAAATATTATTCACATATTCCTCAGGAGAAGCGCCAAAGAACCTTAGTGATATATCTGGATTGTCGTCACTACATGCCTGGAATGGAAACCGCGCATTCAGATACTGCGTGGTTAAATCGCTTCCCAGATCATCGGAAGAAAATAGTCGGTGTCATACAGGCGGAACACCTTGGTGAAATGGACTACAGAGAAATTGACGGACGCGTAGAGGCAGTAGGCTTGGCCGAGCAATCTTACCTATGGACTCGTAATAATCCTGTATTAATTGATTCGGCTGTAGCAGCCGTAAAAAAATATGGTTGGTCGCGAGCTCAAGTCTCTGTTCCTGAACGTAAGGGTGTGAATGGTGGATTACAACAAGTTTGGTGGGGCGTTGGAGTGATCGCACTTGGAGATACAGGTTATTATGACTGTCGTAAGTGGCATTGCTTAGATGTTCCCGGTTTTGGATTGGGGGGCTTTTTAGGTCATTACTGGTCTACAGCAGCAACTATCGATCGCTGGAATAAGGATCTTTTTGCAAGTCAGGTAGCGACGATGACAGAACTGACGGGGGTGCTAATGAATGCTGATCTCGAAGATATTAGACCGTTAGTCACGGAAGATTCTTTTTTGAATCGTGCCAAGAGTGATATCGAAGATAAGATTGATGCCGAGGAAAACGAATAGACTGGTCTGGGTTTAAGAGAGTTCTTTGCCTGCGTTTCCATAAAGTTGAGCTAAGTGAGTTATGCTCTCTCGAAATGATTTTTTCGTGATGCCTGGTATGCGTAAACGCGTAGCTATTAGATGTGTGAGGCCGATTCTCTCAACAAAAAGCTCAATCTTGTCTGCTACTTCATTGGCGCTTCCCAAAATTGCCCAGTCATCAACAGTTTCACCTTTATTCTGATACGAATTGTCTGTTTGGTTGCTTAAAGTCTCCTTAAGCTTTTTTATCTCTTTTGAATCTTCAGAGATAAATAAGCTCCGCATTATAGGCACTATTTTGGGAACCTCTACCCCTGCGCTCATAGCAGCTTCTTGGTGAATCAGGAAATTGCTTTCCAATTTGGAAAGGCTTTCCATAGGGGATGCTAGATAAGGTAACCCCAATTTGCCAGCTTGAGCTAGAGCTTTTGGTCCGAAAGCCGCAATCCAAATTGGCGGCTCTGGTTTCTGTATTGGTTGTGGATAAACGTAAACTGCTTCATTAGTGCTATCGAGAGATACTTGTTCTCCTGCCCATGCATCTCTCATAATGCCCAAAGTCCAGGCGAAGATTTTTCGTTTTTCTTCTATCGGAATATTAAATGCTTTTAACATGTCAGGAGCAAAACCTCGCCCCACGCCTAGTATGACTCTTCCGTTGCTTAGCTGATCTAGAACCGATACTTGTTCTGCGGCTTGCAATGGATTCTTTATAGTAAGTAGATATGAGGTCGTCGCTAATTTAATTTTTTCGGTTACCCCAGCCACACTCGCAAGTAACATCAGTGGTTCTGGAAGCGCTTGTTTTCCAAAGTGATTCTCTGGTAGCCAAAAGGAATCGTATCCAAGTTGTTCCGCATAGACAGCTTGCTCGCATAGGTTGTCTGCAGTTATCGAATTAAAATCCCAAGGGGTGATGCCTATATGCAGATCAGTTTTCACGGTCCCTAATATTTTTTGCTAGAAAAATAGTTACTTACAAAACTAACTTGCGAGCTCTTGAACTATTTTCATTTGTTCTGATTTAGGGATATTTGCATATGCTGCACATGAGCGATCAATTAAGTCGCCGTAACGCGCTTTAATCTGACTTGCAATAGTTGATGGTTCTCCAATTACTGCAAAGTGTTTGATTAAATCAGGTCCAATTATGTTACCCATCTCAGCCCATTGCCCTTGTTTTGACATCTTATTCAGCTCTATTTGAAGATCTCCCGCTCCGATACTATCAAGTACAGGCTTGTATGTTGGTGTAGAACCATAGAAAGCAATTTGCTGAGCCGTTGTCTTAATTGAAGCCTCGAGTTCTTCTTCTGTTTGTCCAGTACAGACAAACAGAGGATAACTAATTTCGAAATCATCACGACTTTTCCCCGCCTTTTCAAAACCTTTTTTCAACGAGGGCAGAGTCGTTTCTCGAAGGTAGGTCTCAGTAGTAAAAGCATGCACAATCATTCCATCTGCTACTTCACCTGCTACCTCAGTCATTCTAGGGCCGACCGCAGCAAGAAAAACCTTGGGTGGTCCATAATCGCAATCAGTGGGAGTAAAAAATGGAGTCATGAGGGTGTGACTATAAAAATCGCCTGAAAAGTCCAGTGGTTTCCCCTCATGCCATGTGCTCCAGATTGCCCTCATCGCAAGAATAAATTCTCTCATCCTTGCTGCAGGGCTTGACCATGGCATACTAAATCTTTTGACAATATGTGGTTTGATTTGAGATCCCAATCCGAGAATGAACCTTCCTTTTGAATAAGCATTCAGATCGTGTCCGATATGTGCAAGATTCATTGGAGAACGAGCGAATGCGACTGCTATAGAAGTCATTAATTCGATCTTACTAGTATTCTGCGCGGCTAACAGCAAAGGAAAGAAAGGGTCATGGGACATTTCAGCGCTTAAGATGGCTGAGTAACCCGATTCTTCAAGTTCTAGTGCCTTTGTCCCGGCTTTTTCCAAATCGAAATCAATACCACAATCTACCTTCATAATATCTCCCGCTATTTTATCTAGGTTGATAGTCCTTCAATCAATTTCAAGAGATCGATAGAACCACTCAGGACTAAATTTGGACAAATAATTTTTATTTTAACTCCTTGATCATTATATAGTGTGTCAAGCACTCGGCATTAAAGCAAAGTGCTTTTCACTCGGCTTATAATCTTCTTTAATCAGTTTTGAGCTCTGATACCTTGAACTTGATGGTCTTGGCGACGAAATCAACTTCACCGCTACCAATATTGATTTTGCCATTGGATACGATGTCTAGAGTATACAAATTGAAGATTTTTCCTGATTTCTTCCAGACTCCTCGAAGAGTAGCAGTATTTACTTCTTCACCATTTTGCGCCCAAGCAAATCCAGTAAATTCACCACGGTCTCTCGTTCTTTGCTCGTCAGTAAATGTATAAGAAAGATAAGTTCTTCCATAATCTCCTGCTTCACCCGATGCGGATACTTCAAATGTCTTCCCTCCATCTCGTGTAAAGGTCGAATCAATCTCGAACATCGCATCAAATGCCCCATCACCATAGCTGATATCTTGGCCCTGGGCGGACATAGCCAAAACAAAAGTGAACATTGCACTCAAAAAATATTTCATAATCACTCCATGTGTCATCTCATATATATAAAAACATCCCATCGGGATGAATCAGAACTATCACATCCTAAATTGATAATTCATAGTGTGTAATTTTTGATTTGGCGTTAGCTTATTGAATGGACGGTTTAGAAAGTATAATGTCTTCCGGTGGTCGACAGGGGCTGGCCTGATGATGCACTATTTTTGGTTCGTCATTTTCGAAGAGATAGTTGTTAGTTGCCACCATCCAAACCTCGCCTAGTTCTTCAAAGCACAAAACGGAAAAAATACTTCCCAATAGATGTGTTTTTATCACATGATGTTTTACGAAAAAGTCCTCCGGCTGATTTATAAAGATTTGCTTCCAGCTATTTAGAATAGCTTCCTTATCAACTAATGGTTGCCAACCTGGATGCATACAGCTACAGGCGTTCCTAGTTGCCCACAAGCTAGACATCTGATCAAAATCTCGTGCGTTAAATGCAGAGTAAAAGGCATCATTTGCGAATTCAGTTCGAACAATTTTAGCTTCTGTCATCATAGTCTTTCATTTTAAAACGGGCAGTACATCATTAGCGAAAACCTCTGTTTGCTCTACCATTGCTCTAACTCGTGCATCTCTTGGTTCTGCTATTGGCGAACCGCCCAGGATATAGATGTGATTAAGGCCCAAATCTAATAATTTTCCTAGACGATCGATGCATTTTTGCGGTGAGCCAACGATTGAAAACCACTCTATAAAATCATCATCAATAAGATCTAGATGTTGTCCCTTTTCGCTGGAGTGATTTTTCATATCATAATCGGTCTGAAGTTGCTGAGTAACTGGTAATAACTTGTCAGGAAGATGTTCAGTCGATGCTCCTTTCATAGCAGTAAAATGAGCTACCAGACCGGCAAGCATTCGAGCCAATGAAATGGCTCGCTTTTCATCGTGGTCACATATCAGATTTATATAAGCACCTATCTGAAGGCTGTCCTTTGATCTTCCCGTCTTTTCAAGATGTTCTTTGGCGGTATTCATTGCCCATTCGACCCGCTCAAACGCGCTTCCGACAGCGAAAGAGACTCTGTCTGCGACATCACAGGCCATTTCAATTGTCCTAGGTCCTGTGCAGGCAATATCGATTGGCACTGGTGAGATTACTTTAGGATCAATCCAACGGATTGGGGATTGCATATTGCCTGCTTCGACAGCTTCACCATTCAGGTAGCGTTTTAATGTTACGACGCAGCGTCTTAATTCTTCAGTAGTAGCCTGACGTTTACCGATATGTGCGGCAGACGAATCACCTCTTCCAATTCCACAAATAGCTCTACCTAGAGATTCTTCCTGCAATGAAGCCATCGCAGAGGCTGTTACCGCAGTCTCTCGTGTAACTGGGTGCGTGACTCCTGTCCCGATCTTTAGAGATGTTGTCGCATTTGCCATTAAAGCAAGCTGTCCATAGGGGTCTGCAGATAGATTTTGGGTATCCGGACAAAGTACGATATCAAAGCCCATATCTTCTAGAAGCGGTGCCATTTCTGCTGAGCATTTAGGGACCGGTTCCATGACGATACCAATTTCTGTCATATGAGATCTCCTTCAGAATTTATTTGAATTATCGATATTGGTAGCACGCTAATCGTTACCATTTTCAATAATAAGACTTACTAGTTCATGATCCGCTACTTCATAATCAATTTTGTTAGGGTTGCAGCATATAGTGCAATCGTATATTTCACTGTTCCAGCCATTAAATTCCAGATCAACTTCAATACTTAATTCGAAGGTGGAGTAGCAGGAGTAACAGCTGATTGTTTCGTTAAAGGTTTTCATTAATGCTATTAGTTAACTTGTATCTGTAAAACAAGATAAAAGATATCACTTCATAAGTGGCTGACGCGAAATGGTATATTAGGGGAACAGAGAAAAATCTTGCTAATTTCTCATAGCCCTCGCTTCTGCTCCATATTTCGATGAAAGCATCTAGCCCAACTTTTAATTCATTGGAGCTGGAAATAAAGTGCAATCTTCTTAAATACTTATTGCCCATTTCGCTACAATCCTGAAATTCGATCTCAGATTTTTTTTTATATTGATTAATTTCAAAAGCGCAAATTGGACATTTCTTGTTATATAGAACTCTCACGGATTGGTCATCCTAGGTACGGTTTTGTCTCTATTATCATAGCAGCCCATAAAAAGTTATGTGGCTACAGTGCAGAATATTTTAATTATGAATTGGTGTTTGTTATCAGATTGCTTAAAACAAGCAGAATTTGTTGATCCAAAGCACCACATCAATGACAATTAACCTTGGGATATTTTTCTAGCGATAGTCTTATTTGATTATGAAAAAAGCGAAACTAGTTTTGGTGAGACATGGGCAGAGTGAATGGAATGAAAAAAATTTGTTTACCGGATGGAAGAATCCAGGACTGACTCAACAAGGAGTTGATGAAGCGACTGCGGCAGGTAGAGAGTTGGCGAATTTTGGAATCAGTTTCGATGTCTTATTTACCTCTAAGCTAGCGAGAGCTCAGATAACTGGAAAGCTTATTCTTAAGGAGTTGGATCTCAATTCTATTCCCGTGATAGAGGATCAAAGATTAAATGAACGAGATTATGGAGATCTAGCGGGGCTTAACAAGGATGATGCTCGTACTAGATGGGGAGAGGAACAAGTTCATATTTGGCGCAGATCTTATGATGTTCCTCCGCCAGGTGGGGAGAGTCTAAAAGATACAGCGGCAAGAGTAATTCCATATTTCAATGAAATTATAGTCCCTCATTTAAAAAACGGACGAGATGTCCTTGTCGCAGCACATGGGAACTCGTTGAGAGCATTGGTAATGAAGCTTGATGACCTAAGTAGCCAAGAAGTAATCCAGATGGAAATTAAGACTGGAAAGCCGATTTACTATGAGACAGATGGTACAGAGTTCTGGAAAAAAAATCTGTAGTCGAGTTACTTATCTGAATTGAATTTATATTATTTAGGATTTTTATCCTTGTATATCGACAAATTTTTCAAATAGCTGATTAGCCAGATCAGTTTCATCTGGCCTCGAGTCTTGCTCTGAATGAAAGATTTGATCGGCTGCCATCATGGCGCCCATCAAAAAAGATCCGTCCGATGTTTCAACCAGTTTATATGTTTTTCCTGAATTTATTATCTTATGCCACTTATCACGGATGACTTTCCAAAATCCCTTTGTGGCAGACCAGTAATCGATGGCCGGAGAAAAATCGAATTCTTCGATATTGTCGTATCGGTTTAAACCAATTTCTCTACCTCGCACTATATAGTCAGGATTCAAACTACCTCTTATCGAGCGTTCTGAGGGGGACGTTGCGACGACTTTTAAATTGTCTTGTTCGTGACTCCAGCCCTTGAGCGTAATGGTATGGCGATTAGTGCCAATTAATACATCATAGTCATCTCTAACACTTTTTTCCCTGCGGGGCAGTGGTCGCCAAGTTTGTGCACTCATCCAACTGGAATACCCTTTGGCATGAACCCATTTTCCTACAGAGTCATAACGCGGAGAATCGTCAACCTGGAACACAGCCTGAGACCATGTTCCTTTAATTTCTGACCTTTTAAGGGTTTCTCTGCCCCAGGTGTCTTGACCTAGGAAAACATTCAAGTATCGATCTTCATATGACCAGTCCTGGCGCCAATGTTTGACGACGTAGGGTTCTGATAGAGCGCCGTCTTCCTGCTGCATCTGCATAACCAATATGTGCTGGAGGCTGATAAAGTCTTTGTTATCTTCAACTACAAAAATGTATTCCGTTGCCCATGACTGATAGGGGGCTATTGCTTTATGCTCTGGATAAAAACCCAGGGTCTCTAAAAAATCAAAGGAAGCGCGATAGTCTCCTGCCATCGCAAGGATCGCCCTGCGATCTTTTTCAAACTTGGATAGCTCGTCTTCTTGAAGTGATTTCCACGATTGTGTTGGGATGGCCGTCAGTTTAACGGGAGCTCCAATGGTGGTTCCTCCTCGAGGAGCAAGGTTGGAATCATCTGCAAACTTCCAGGAAAACATATATCGAACCTTAGATGAGTTATGCCCTCCAGGTGATTCCGCATCTTCCTTCGCCACAAGCGAGTTTCCTATCATGCTAAAAAAAACTAATAGGGTAAGGCGGGAAAAGGATTTTGATATATTTTTCATAAGCCGCCCTCGGTCAGTTTTTGCGGATCCAGCAAGACAATAAGTTCTTCTCGTGAAATGTCTGTTTCTTCCTCCGCGATATCGACTATCGGGCGCCCTTCTTTATAGGCACGTTTTGCAATTTCAGCAGCTTTCGAGTAACCGATAATAGGATTCAGAGCGGTGACAAGTATGGGATTACGATGTAAAGCTTCACCCAGCTTTTCTTCATTCACCTCAAATGTGGAAATGGCCTTATCTGCTAATAAATGAGAAGCATTGGAGAGCAGCGTTATGCTTTCCAGTAGATTATAAGCAATTAGTGGTAACATCACGTTCAGTTCAAAGTTGCCTGATTGGCCAGCTATGCAAATAGCCGAATCATTCCCAATTACTTCTGCCGCCACCATGGCGGTGGCCTCAGGAATAACGGGATTGACTTTTCCTGGCATTATTGAAGATCCAGGCTGAAGTGCTTCCAGCGTGATTTCTCCCAGCCCTGCTAGAGGGCCAGAATTCATCCATCGTAAATCGTTAGCAATTTTCATAAGGGTGACGGCGGTAGTCTTCAATTGACCCGATAAGGAGACTGCAGAATCCTGAGATGCGATTAGCGGGAAAAAATTTGAAGCTCCGTAAAATGATATGTTCGTGTGTGCAGATAAGTTCTTAGCAAAGACGGATGAAAATTCAGGGTGAGTGTTGATACCTGTGCCAACTGCGGTGCCGCCAAGTGCTAAGGTTTGAAGCGATTGAGTTACAGATTCAAGTTGATTGATGTTATTTTTTACTTGATCAGCCCAGCAGATAAGACTTTGATCCATTCGAATTGGCATCGCATCCATTAGATGAGTGCGGCCGGTTTTGCAGTATTTTGACACAGCATCAGCTTTTATTAAGATACTGCTATGCAGATGCTTCAGCGCCGGCAGGAGAGTTTCATTTACTGTCAGTACTGCACTGACGTGTATCGCAGTTGGCACTACATCATTACTACTTTGACCAAAATTGACGTGATCGTTTGGGTTAACTTCATTACCAAGCTTTTTTGTTGCAACCGTTGCGATGACTTCATTTGCATTCATGTTTGAGCTTGTGCCCGAGCCTGTTTGAAAAACGTCTACCGGGAAATGCTTCATTAGTTGTTTATCGTCCATAAGCTCATTACATGCATCGACTATTGCGTTAGCGATCGGATCGGTTAGGGTTTTTAGCTGTAGATTAGCTTTAGCGGCGTTGAGCTTAATTAGTAAGAGAGATTTGATAAATTCTTTCGGCATCTTTCTTCCACTTATCGGGAAATTATCTACGGCCCGCTGAGTTTGAGCACCATGAAGCGCATCAACCGGAATTTCCATCTTACCCATGCTATCTTCAACGATGCGCGTGTTTTCCGACTCATTGCTCATCAGCGTATTCTCCAATTACTAAAGTTATAAAAATGTCCCGGGTTTTTTTTGAAATCTAGCAGCCCTGACATGGAGGTTATTACTTTCTGTACAAAAAAACTACATTGAGAACGATTCTCATTACCAATATAATATACCTTAACCAACTTAGCCTTAATTAAATTCCGTATGGGTTGGTCAAAATTATTTAAATAAGGGTTGCTCATTGTGGAAGATAAATTTACTTTTTGTGGGATTGAGATGGACAGATTTACCGTTGCTTATGGATGCTTTTTAATCATTTGGGCATTGGTTGTATCTATCCTAACTGACTCTAATTCATTTACCTCATGGATCCCAGCATTCATTGGAGCGCCAATCGCGCTAATGGGGATCTTAACTATCTTATATCCTTCTAGAAGGAAGATTTGGATGCATGTAGCAATTTTATTGGGTGTACTGGCATTTTTGGGTGGGTTAGATTTTTTTAGAGGTATATCCGATCCAAATGGTCCATTCAAAGTCTTAGCTGCGGGAGTCTCAAAATTAATGTTATTTCTTACTGGCGGAATTTATATTTTTGGTAGCATTCGTTCGTTTTTATGGGCTAGAAGATATGAAGCTGAAAATGAGTAGAAATCTTCTCTTAAATAAGACTTTTACTTGAAAAACTAGTGCGATTGATTGGAAGAGAGTGAGGCTTGAAACAAAAAAACCACGCGTTTTTAATACGCGTGGCTTCCTTTATTTTACTAGGATACTGATTTTTTATTAGCTCAAAGTAAACGTTCCTTTCATGATACCCCAGTGCCCTGGAAAGCTGCAGAAGAACGTATACGCTGTACCGGCAGTCATGCCGCCAGTAGAAAACGTCACGCTTGTTGATTCTCCGCCACCAATTATGGCTGTCGCAGCGATCACGCGCGAATCGCCTTCTTTCACGTAATTGTTTTTAAGTCCTGCGGAACCACCATCCATGGCTACTCCTTTGAAATCCGCCTCGGTGGTTAGAACCCAGTTATGACCCATAGCATTTTTTGGGAACTGTCCTGTGTGATTGAGAGTAACTGTTATATTCTCACATGAAGCAGGAGCAGACATGGCCTTGGTACTAAACTGCATGTTATCCGCAGCCCCAAGTGACAAATTACAGCCATCGTCAGCAGAAGCGGAATTTCCTGACAATGCGATAAGCAATGTCATCATGCCGGTGTAAATAGAAATGTTCTTCATAGTTTTGCTCCCCATTGTGTTAACTTAAATATTTACAGGTAATTATACTCTAAAATTAGTGGCTTAGATCATGTTTTCAGTAAAGTTTTCTCTTTACCCTCTTAATCCTAAATGGACTTCTCCAAATCCCTATTACTTTGCCTAGGATTCCTCTTATGTCAAGGTCCTTGTTGCATACTGAAGAATCTAAACGAGGATTGTCACCTCTAAGCTGCACTACTCCTTTCGCATTGCTGCTTATACGTTTCACTACCAAGCCCAATATTTTACAGTCGAATACCACTACCTCGCCAGGGCGAAAGTTTTTGCATTTAGTGCTTATAACTATTAAATCTTTGGGCAAAAGTATTGGACTCATACTGTTTCCAGTTACTCTCAACACTTTAAGCATTTTCTAAGACAGGTTTAATAATTGGCAGTGCGGGAGGGTAGGGGGCTACTACTAAATGAGTTGCTACGTCTTTGGTCGCCCAAAATATTTCTGTGAAACGATTGAGCTGCTTAATTAGTTCATTGCCATTCTCGGGATCGACGCTTTGTTTGCACTTGGACGCGATTTGCATAAGCGAGTGTACCAGCTCATGAATCTCTGGAAATTTTTCGATTTGCGGTTCTTTAAAATAATCACCCCAAATAATCATTACTTCTTCTTTTACTATTCTTGCTTCTGCTTCCTTCTCTGCAACTAAGCGAGATAGTTGAGCGTTAGCAGCAAGGCTGCCGCTATTTAAGTTTACTTCCTGTATTAGATCGAGAAGCCGTGCGACGCTAAGTGCCGCGACCTGCGCGACAGCTGGATCATATATTTTACAGGGTATATCGCAGTGAGCACTGACACTTTGGATGTCTAACATATCATTGACCTCTAGATTTTAGGAGCTTGAATTAAATAAGCAGTAGTTTTTGTAAGCAATTTCAATTGCCACTAGAATTCTTGTCTGCGATTCTCGCCCGCTGAAAAACTAGCGAGGCTGTGCTCAATAAGATGCCAGCCATCATTAACAAGAAAGCTATATTTTCGGTATCCGAAAAAGAAAAATAGGGTTCATGGTGTGCCAGTGCTGCCGGTGATGCCAGTGTTACCACGAGGAAAATCATAGATTTCATTCTAATCTCCTTGGTCGATCGATATTCTCAGGTTGTGTGATTCCAAAACCATATAATAACGATTATCGTTATCTAATGTAAATGATAATGATTTGCATTTATAAATATTACCGATTAAGATCCTCTCGTTTTTGGGACACTCCGGAGTTGATTTACGATGAAAAAGTTTTATTTACTGGCAACTGCCTTGGTTTTGAGCACGCTTACGGCAACTGCTTTCTCTGAAATTGAAGATGTTATTACAGTAATTGGATCTAGGACTGAGCGGTCAATAAATGATCTTTCAGCAACGGTGGATGTAATCAAGGCGGAGCGAATCGAGGAAGAGCTTGCTAGAGATATTGCCGATCTGGTGAGATTTGAGCCAGGAGTCTCTGTTGCGGGAACAGGAAGTCGTTTCGGTCTTACTGGATTCAATATTAGAGGTATTGGAGGCAACAGAGTGCTGACGTTGGTTGATGGGATACGGCTCTCAGATGAATTTTCCTTTGGACCATTTCTTTCTGCGAGAAGAGATTTTGTCGATATAGACAGCTTAAGTCGAGCCGAGATTGCAAGAGGACCAATTTCCTCTCTTTGGGGGAGCGATGCATTGGGAGGAGTCGTCTCCTTTAGCACAAAATCTCCGCAGGAGTTTCTTGATGAGGATGATAATTTTTACTCCTCCGTGAAGATTGGTTACTCAAGCGCAGACTCTTCGTCGCTAGCGACGGCCACTCTCGTTGGCGGTAACGAAACTTTGTCAGGGTTATTGATCTACACCAAAAGAGATGGAGAGGAAACAGAAAATGCGGGGGGAGTAGGAGGTTTTGGATCTACTCGCGAGAAGCCAGATGTTCAGGATATAGAATCTGACAATATAGTTGCTAAGCTAATTTGGCAACCACTGGTCGGCCATGAACTTTCTCTCAGCGTGGATTACTTTGATAACCAAACAGATTCAAATTTATTTTCAGACTACGGGATCGTGTCTCGTGGCACCTTAGTTAATAGTAGAGATGCCTATGATGAGCGAGAGCGCACGCGTATAGCACTCTCTTATAGCATGGAGCAAGATATTGTAATTGCTGATGAAGTAAGAGCGACTGTATATCGCCAGGAATCTGAAACAACGCAGCTACTGCTAGAGTCTAGAACTCCCCCACCTTTCTTGTTCACTCAATCTAGAAACCGTCTGTCGGAGTTTGAACAGGAAATTGAAGGAGCAACTATTCAGTTTACCAAGCTTTTTGATATTGGCGACACAGGTCATACCCTTACGTACGGTGTCGATTACTACGAGACTTCTAATGAGTCTCTGCGTGATGGTGGTACCCAAGACGCAGCTGGTAATCCCGTATTTGAATTTTCGCCACTTCCAACTCGTGACTTTCCAAAAACAGATGTAGAAAATTTTGCGATATTCTTACAGGACGAAATAGAATTGTTAGATGGTAGGCTCTTGCTCTCGCCAGGACTTCGTTATGACGATTTTGAAGCTAATGCAACTGCTGATGTGCTTTATTTTTCGGGGAATCCTGGTGTAGGAGTTCCAAGTGACTTTGAGGATTCCGAGGTTACTGGAAAGATAGGGGCACTTTATCGGTTCAGTGAGGAAATTTCAGCCTTTATCCGATTTAGTGAGGGATTTCGGGCGCCACCCTATGATGATGTGAATCTGGGATTTACTAATTTCATGGGCGGTTATAAAACAATCTCTGCTCCAGGATTGACCTCCGAAACCAGCTCTAGTTGGGAGGTTGGTATACGAACAAAAGGCGAGTTTATTACGGCCTCTTTTACAGTTTTTAAGAACGACTATGAAGACTTCATTGCTTCAGCCGGGGATGGACACTGTCCAACTCAATATCAGCGGTTCGGCTGTTTTGATCCAGTAGATGGATTCCTTGTCTTCCAATCAGAGAATCTATCTGAGGTTGAAATCGAGGGCGCTGAGCTAAAAATTGACTATAACCTATCGGCACTTGGGCTTGATAACTTCGGCCTAAGGGCGGCCGTAGCTTATGCAGATGGAGAGGATGTCGCTACGAATGAACCAATCAATTCTATAGAGCCTCTCTCCGCGGTGGTTGGTCTTCAATTTGATTCGCCTTCTGGTCGTTGGGGTGGCGACTTGATCTGGACCGTTGTCAAAGAGAAGAAGGAATCGGACATTGCAGGTGGTAGTTTTCTATATGCCACCTCCGGGTATGGCATATTGGATCTGATGGGCTACTTCAATATAAACGATTCTATCAGTATTAACTTTGGGGTCTATAACATTACGGATAAGGAATATATTCGATGGGCGGATTCTTCAGGAATTGGGGCAGATGCGCCTAGGCGATTCACTCAGCCGGGGTTAAACTCCAGTGTCAGTGTGTTGTTTGAATTTTAAATAGGAGATATATGCGCCTCATTAAAATTGGTTTTTTTTTGTTTTATCCTTGGCTGTTTTTACTTCTGAGTTTTCATGGAGCTCGTGTAATCCAGCCAAGGACATTTCTAGAATAGCGATTGCCGGGGGGTCAATAACCGAGCTCTTATATCTGCTGGGAGAAGAAGAAAGAATTATTGCCGCAGATAGAACTTCAAATTATCCAAAGGAAGCCTTAGAGCTACCGTCTGTAGGCTACGTTCGTAATATATCTGCCGAAGGAATCCTGTCTCTCAAGCCTACACTTGTTCTTGGAGAGCATGATATGGGGCCAGCTGAGGTAATTAAGCAGATTGAAAATGTCAGTGTTGAAGTCATTCGGGTAAATGAGGTTCACACCGCTAGCGGTATTGTAGATAAATTAAGGTGTGTTGCTTCTATCCTCGGTGTGAATGATAAGGCTGATTCTTTATTAGAAAATCGGATTGGCAATCTAATTAATCAGCTCGATGTTGTCAGAAGTCGTAGCGAATTTCGATCGCGCGTTGCCCTTGTCCTGAATTTTTCTGATGGCGCGCCCATAATTGCCGGGAAGAATACTTCGGGGAACGGTGTTATCGAGATGGCCGGGGCGAAGAATGTTTTCCATAGTATCGATGGTTGGAAACCCGTGTCCAGGGAAACATTGGTGGGTGCGAGTCCAGACCATATTATAATTACAGAACGAGCTCTGCGTGCGATAGGAGGATTGTCAGGTATGAAGCAGGATATTGCACTTACTCTCACCCCAGCAGTTCAGCATGGGCGAGTCCACGCCGTGGATGGAATGGCTCTGCTTGGTTTTGGAATTAGAACCTTAGACGCAGCGCTGAAGTTAGCCAGTTTTTTTGATTAAAAAGATTAGAGACACTCGTGACCCCTAGAGATACAAGCCATTTTTCCCGCTCTTATAGAAGCTTAGGATTTTTTCTTTTGACACTACTATTGATGGTTGTTTTTGGGTTTGCCCTCTCCAAGGGTGCCGTGCCTCTATCGATTATTGCTATTTTTGATGGTTCTGCATCCTCTCTTGAGACTACTGTTTTCAATCATTTAAGAGCTCCGCGGGTGGTTCTTTCTGGAATTGTGGGTGCATCTTTGGCTGTGTCTGGTGCGGTTTTACAAGGCCTGTTTAGAAATCCGTTGGCAGATCCAGGTCTTATTGGCGTCTCAGGAGGCGCCGCGCTTGGCGCCGTTGCAATGATAGTATTTGGATCTTCTCTAGCGTTGCCAGAAACTATAACACCTTATTCTATGCCTATGGCTGCAATCTTGGGTGCGATGGTAGTTACACTTTTCTTATATTCTTTTTCCGCATACTACGGACAATTTAGTGTCGTGACAGTACTACTTGCTGGCATAGCGATAAATGCCTTATCAACAGTGGGCATAGGAGTATTTCAATATTTGAGTGATGATGCCCAGTTAAGAACTCTTGTATTTTGGATGATGGGAAGTTTTGGTCGTGCGAATTGGATTACCGTTTTGCCTTCTGCCGTTGTGATGTTGGTTGGTATAGTAATATTGATTCTTCACTCAAGACAGCTAGACCGCCTGCAACTGGGAGAAGCAGAGGCTTTTTATTTAGGGGTAAAGGTAAATCGTCTAAAAAGAGTAATCATTCTGGTCTCTGCCGTGTGTGTGGGTGCGGGCGTTGCACTTTCTGGGATTATTGGATTTGTCGGTTTGGTGGTGCCTCATTTGGTCAGACTGACACTAGGTGTCAGCCACAGTATTTTACTCTTTGGATCGGCCTTAGTGGGCGCATCGTTGATGATTTCGGCAGATTTGGTTTCTCGTATTGCAATTATTCCGGCCGAGCTTCCTGTAGGCCTTGTCACTAGTGCTCTGGGAGCTCCCTTTTTTCTCTGGTTAATCGCAAGGGCGAGAGACTAATGGCCTTAGTAGCAGAGAATTTGGAAGTCATTCGAAAAGATAAATTAATTCTTGATGGCGTTTCAATAAGTGTTTTTCCTGGAGAGGTCACAGCAGTTATTGGTCCTAACGGAGCGGGAAAGTCTACTCTACTTACAGCGATATCTGGCGTTGAAAAAAATCTAACTGGTTTAGTAACGCTCGATGGGGTGGATATAAAAAAAGTCAGCCCCGTCGAGTTAGCTAGAAGACGAGCAGTAATGGCTCAGGAAAACAGTATAGTTTTTGATTTTTCGGTCGAAGAGATACTGTTGATGGGTTGGATTCGGGATGCGTTTGGCAGAAGTCCATTAGCGATGGAAAAAATTGTTCAAATAGCTAATTCCTGTGGCATAACTGAGCTTTTATCTCGTTCTTTTCTTACTCTCTCTGGAGGAGAAAAACAACGAGTCCAATTTTGTAGAGCTTTGGTGCAACTTTGGCGACCTCAGGAAGATAAAACGAGTCGTTATCTTCTTCTAGATGAACCTAGTGCGAGCTTAGATGTTTCCTATGAATTGTCTTTACTGAAGCTGATGGTTGAGACTAGTCGCAGAGATACAGGAGTTCTAGTTATCTTACACGATCTGAATCTTGCCTCTTATTTTGCTGATAGTATCTGTCTCGTTAACCAAGGAAAGATAGAGGCCTATGGCAAACCTCATGAGGTGATGGAGCCCAAGCTTCTAACAGATGTTTACCGAAGCCCTATCAGGGTCGAGAGACAAAATGATAGGCTTTATATCTACACATATTGAGGACCAGAGAAAATGTTTTTAGCTATGAACCGATTTAAGATAACTCCCGGTTTTGAAGAAGGATTTGAGGATGTGTGGAGGAAAAGAGACACCTATCTTTCAGAAGTGCCGGGGTTTAAGAAATTTTCGCTATTGAAAGGAGCCACCACCGAAGAATTCGTTTTGTATGCATCTCATTCGGTATGGGAGAGTAAGGAAGCATTTGTAGAATGGACCCAGTCGGACGCGTTTAGAAAGGCTCATGCCCAAGCAAGCGCTCCCAAAGGGACTTATCTGGGTCACCCGGAGTTGGAGACGTTTGAGAGCGTGCTAGAAGAGTAGTAACTTGGATGATTGTGTATTTGTAATCTAGATTGTTGATCAAACCGCAAGCATAATAGTGGTTTAATCACGTTTTTTTTGAAGTGCTTTTTTGCATTTCTGGATTACAGGCACATATATTTAAGGAGTGACCAAATGGACACCAAGTCTTTTCTTGAACAGGCCAAAGCAGCAGCGGATAAGGCTAAAAAACTCACCACCGAGGCAGTGAATTTGTCGACAAAGAAGGCTGAGGAATTGGGGCTTGATGCTGAGAAAATGGAAAGTCTAAAGTCAGAAGCTCGCTCAAAATTGAGTGATGCTGGCCGGATAGGAAAAGAGGCAGCCAAAGTAATGAAAGATAAGGCGGCACAATTAAAAGAAGATGCGCCAGAGAAGGAGGTTGTTCAAGAGAAGCTAAATGCCTTCGCAGCAAAGGCAAATGTAATGGGCCGAGAAGCCGTAACCTT
>CAJXCR010000027.1 GCA_913051825.1 uncultured Halieaceae bacterium | reverse complement strand
ATCAAATCCAAAACCCTGTCTACTAGCAGGAATGGATAACGATGAGGAAGATAAACCTTTATTTCATCTACTTCCATATTTAAGCTTTAACCACCTCTTAATTTTGATTTTAAAGTGCTTTTTCTAGAGCAGTTATCCGTCTATTTAACTCCTCTAACTGATCAAAACGAGCACCTAACCTAACCCATGTCCTATGATTAGAGAGATGGGTACCTGACGAGTAGGTACCTGATTCGCTTATGGACCGAAGAACTCTGCCTTGACCAGTAATATGCACGTCATCACAAATAACGATATGTCCAACTACACCTACTTGACCAGCTAGCGTGCAATTTGCACCAATCTTTGTACTCCCTGCTATCCCGACACAACCCGCTATAGCAGTATTTTCTCCTATTTGACAATTGTGGCCTATATGAACCTGATCGTCCAATATGACACCCGAAGCAAGAACAGTATTTCCCAATGCACCCCTGTCTACGGTGGTGTTAGCTCCAATATCAACTCGGTCTCCAATTACAACTCCGCCTAATTGCGCAATTCTTTCCCATCCATCTGGATTCCGAGCAAATCCAAACCCATCTGCACCAATAGTACTATTTGCGTGAACACGACAAAAAGAGCCAATACGGACACCATGATAAATGACTACATTGGGAAATAATCTGGTGTTTTCCCCAATTTCAGCACCGGCGCCAACAAAAACACCCGATTCAATTACTACATTATCTTTAAGTAGTGTACCGGATCCAATAGATACATTTGGACCTATCGAAACTCCTTCTCCGATTTTTACATCGGACCCCATATTTACCGATATATCTATTCCAGGCAAAGGCACTACAGAGTCATCAAAAAGCTTACTTAATTTCGCATAAGAAAGATACGGATCGTCAGATAAAATATAGTCTACCGGACAATAAGAGGCATAATCAGGATGAAGAATTACTGCTTCCGCTCGAGTTTTTTCTAAACTTGGAACAAAAGCACGATCCGATAGAAAGCTAACATCTCCCGAACCGGCCAAATCGAGAGACGCCAGTCCTTTAAGCTCTCGCCCAGACTCACCATTGAAAGTTAAACCAAGTGACTCAGCCAACTCTCCAAGCGTAATCATAAAAACTAATCACTCCACTGAAAGCTGGTTCAGTTTGTCAGTGACTTTTGCAGTAATACTATAGCCTGGATCAGCATGAATGACTGCTGACTGCTGCAGCAGCAAACCAACACCCTCAGTCTTAATAAGTTCGGAAAGCACTTTTTGAATCATAGGTGACATTTCTTTCAATAAAGCTTGACCTGCGATTTGCTCTGCTTGCTGTAATTTTCCAGCAACATGCTCTAAATCAGCATTTTTATTTGCCACACGTTGCCGAGCAGAAGCCTGTTGCTCGGCACTCATGACCGCAGCATCTTTTTGAAATGATGCTATTAATTCATCTATTTCAGATTTAAGTCGATCAAATTCTTTCTTATCAGAAGAATAATCTTCACCTTGACGAATCTCCGATAACCGCGTCTGAGCGAGATCGGTTTTAAGCATTGCTTCTTGCAGATTAACCACCGAAATTTTACCTTGGGCAAAACCCGTCATAGGCATCAGCATGACCAATATCGAAAAAATTATCTGTTTCTTATTAAACACGTTCACTCTCCATCATTTCTATATGTATCAAAAGCCTCGACCGATACTAAACTGGAAGGCCTCCTCCCTGTCTTCTGGTGTCGAATTAAGCGGTTTAGCTAAGCTAAATGTCAAGGGTCCAAATCCACTGAGCCAAGTCACCCCAAAACCGACCGAATACCTTAACTCACCAGCATCAATTTCATAGCAATTTATTTGGTAGCTTGCACAATCAGAACTAAACACATTTCCAACGTCAAAAAAGAACGCCGATCGTAGCTTACGTCGATCTTTTATGAATGGTAACGGAAATAACAGCTCGGCACTGCCTTCAACCAAAATATTACCACCAAATGGCTGTGGTCTTTGTCGATAAGCGGTCGATGTTGCTATTTTACCTGTCTCCGGATCTATTCTGTAGCCATAAAGCGTTCCCGATTCGCCCCCGATCTCAAGAGGGTTTCCATTTTCATCTACTTTGGTCGTTGGTCTCCCGGCGTCATATAATATCGCCTCTGTAGCACGCGGGCCTAAGGTGTGGCTCTCAAACCCTCTAACCGAGCCAAAACCTCCAGAATAAAAATTCTCATAAAACGGCAGCCCAGTTGTATTACCGTATCCGTCACCATATCCAAGCTCTGTACGTAGATGAACTACCCATTCATTAACTATCGGCAAATAAAGCTCTCCACGATAAGTAAGCTTATAGAATTGTAAATCAGAACCGGGAAGAGCAATTTCTGCTGCCACAGACTGAGAAGATCCGCGTGTTGCCAGCTGTCCTCTATTAAGAGTCGAACCCATCCAACTAGCCGTAACCATATAATTTAAAAACTTTTCTCCATTTCTGTCTAAAAATCCTGGATCAGTAGCTGAAGTGAGAGCTTCTTCAGGAATTGAATCTATCGGAAGAAATATTTCCGGGGCGGTATAGGTGCCATCCAGCCGAGCCGTACTGACGAAGAATCCTTCAATATTTTCCTGAAGTTGGGGACTGGATCTGATTTCTTGTACTGCATAGGGACCCGTCGTAATGTCAGTATGATTAGCCCCTATACTAAACCCTAATCTCTGAGTTTCACCAATTGGATAACCAAAACTCAAGGTACTCCCAATAGTATCGGTGGTATAGCTAGCAACATTAATCTTTGAAAGGTCTGTCGAACGATAAAAAAGACTGAAGCCTCGACTAACACCATCCTCAGTAAAGTAAGGATTGGTATAACTGAAATTATAAAGATCTTGATATCTCGAACGATTCAGACCGACACCCACTTGCCTCCCCGTACCTAAAAAATTATTTTGTTGCAGATTTACTCCCAGAATTAAACCAGCGTCCTGTGCATAACCGAAACTTGCACCAATGCTTCCGGAAGTTTGTTCCTCAACATCAAACTTAACATCAATAAGATCATCAGACCCTGGCACCTGGGGTGTATCAACTTCGGCCTCCGCAAAAAATCCCAATCGTTCCAAACGAACTCGCGAAATCTCAATAGCAGAAGCAGATGCAGGAGCACCCTCCATTTGCCTCATTTCGCGACGCAATACATCATCCGAAGTTTTTAAATTGCCCGAAAATGATATCCTCCTTACATAGGTCCTTTTTCCAGGATCAATAAAAAATTTTAGATTTATGCTTTCCTCATCATCCAAAACTTCTGGAATTCCTGTTACCTCCGCAAAGTTATAACCTTCATTACCGAGACGCCGGGTCAGGTATTCTTCTGTCGAGGTAACAAGTTGTTGAGAAAATATTTGTCCCTCTTCTACCAAAATAAAACGATTCAAATCTTCCTCTTCTAAGACCAAATCTCCGGACAATCCAATAGATGCAATTGTATATTTTGCACCTTCTGTGACATTAGCCGTGATAAAAACCTGCTGCTTATCGGGAGAAACTGATACTTGAGTGGAATCGATATTAAACTTTAAATATCCTCTATCCATATAATATGAACTTAAAGTTTCCAGGTCACCTGTCAATTTCTCTCGAGAATATTTGTCATCTCCTCTTATAAAGGAAAACCATCCAGTAGTTTTCAGCTCAAAACGATCTAATAAGTCCTCATCACTATAGACTTCGTTGCCAACTATATTGATATGCTTTATAGCTGCCACAGTACCTTCGTCAACATCAATATTAATAGACACTCTATTCCGTGCTTGAGGCAAAACCTCAGCATCTATTGCCGAATCATATCGACCCTGCAACACATATTGTCTTTGTAATTCAATCTGCATTCCTTCGAGAGTAGAACGCTGAAAAACCTGACCAATTGACAAACCCGCATCCTTTAGCCCATCAAGTAACGCATCAGTCTCAATTGCCTTATTTCCTTCAATGTTAATTTCACTTATTGAGGGGCGCTCGGCAACCAACACCACAAGAACATTTCCATCACTACCAATTTGAACATCATCAAAATTTCCGGTTGCAAATAAATTACGAATAGATGTTCTTATTATGTATTCTTCAACCTGATCACCTACGTTGATTGGTATAGAAGCAAAAACAGTGCCCGGAGAGATTCTCTGCAGACCTTCTACCCGAATATCTGTCACAACAAATGCAAAGACAGCTTTAGAGAACATTAAAATAAATATGCAGGAAAAAAATCTCAAAATCTCACCAAATCGTTATAAAAAGCTAAAATCATAATACTCAATAGCACAAATATACCTAACTGAAACCCCATTACTTGAAATTTATCTGGTATTGGACGACCAAACAGAACTTCTATTGAATAATATAGAAGATGACCGCCATCTAAAACAGGTATTGGTAACAGGTTTAAAACCCCAAGACTTATGCTAAGCAAAGCCAAAAAGCCGAGATACGACTCTAGACCCGATAAAGCTGAGGCTGTGGCTACTTTTGCTATAGTGATCGGCCCGCTAAGATTTTTAGGTGAAATCAATCCCATTAACATTTTTTTTATTGATTTTACGGTGAACAAACTGATCTCATAAGTCCTATTTATACTAGCCTCTAAAGCACCCCAAATATCCCTATCAAATTTCCTATGGAGTTCTTTAGGGATTCTTGGAGATTCAACCAGCATACCTACAAAACCTATAATATTGCCTTCGTTATCTTTTGATATCCCTGGAACAAGATCTACATAGAGCAATTCTTCATTACGAATAATTTCAACCAGAATTCTTTTCCCCGGCCGCTTTTGAACATGTTTGACCCAGTCACTCCAAATTTTTATTTCTCGATCGTCTGCTCTGACTATCAAATCCCCCGGTAAAAACCCTGCTCGTTGAGCTGCACTATCATCAATAACTTTTCTAATAACAGGGATAACAGGTGGCGAATAAATTTTAATACCCAATTCGCCTAAAAGATTAGGATTTTCAATACCCACTAACCACTCGTTAATAGAAATAGAGCGAGATATTGCCAGATCTAAACCTTCATCCTTTAACATGAACTGGATATCACCAGTCTCACCCAAATAATCTAAAAGATGGAATGAAACTGCTTGTATGGTCGGAGTTTTTTCTCCTCCAATTGCAATTATCTCTTGGCCTGGATTTATCCCAGCTTGAAATGCCGGAGAGTTTCTTTCAACCTGTCCTACTAATGGCACATAACCAGTTTCACCAGAAAAAAACAGAGCCCAAAAGACAAGAATGGCTAGTAGAAAATTAGCAGCTGGTCCTGCTGCAGCAACAGCCATGCGCTGCCATACGTTTTTCCTGTTGTGTGCCATATGCATTTCGCTATGCTCGATGTCGCCATCTCGCTCGTCCAACATTTTGACGAACGCACCCAGTAAGATTGGCGCCATAGCATATTGAGTACCGGAAGCGTCTTTCCAAGACCACAGTGGTTTTCCAAAACCAATTTGAAACCTTTCTACCTTAATTCCACATCGGCGAGCAACTAGCAAATGTCCCAACTCATGAAAAACCATTATTATAGAGAGCGTTACTATGGTGATGACGACTGTACTCAATATACCCATAAAACTACCTCAAGATCCTTTTCTTTTTCTTTCATGATCTATCAAAACATCTGAGGCTATCCGTCGAGCTTCGCGATCTGTTTCTTTTACAATTTGAAGGCTAGTTGGCTGCATAACTTCAGCTCTTGAAAGAGTTTCTTCAATCACGGCTGGAATATGATTGAATCCGATTCTGCACGCCAGGAAAGCTTCAACAGCTATCTCATTAGCCGCGTTACAAGTAGCCATTGCCGTTCCTCCAGCCTCAACTGCTTCTTTCGCTAAACGAAGACAGGGAAATCGATCTTCATCGGGCTCTTCAAAATCGAGCTGGGCAATCGAGATCAAATCCAGTGGAGCCACCCCTGATCTCAATCTATCTGGCCAACCCAAGCCATAAGAAATCGGGGTTCTCATATCCGGATTACCTAATTGAGCTAAAACAGAACCATCTGAATATTGCACCATAGAATGAATAATACTTTGCGGATGCACCACTATCTTCACCTGATCAACGTCAAGATCAAATAACCAACAAGCCTCTATCAATTCTAAACCTTTATTCATTAACGTCGCAGAATCAACCGAAATTTTCTTACCCATAGACCAATTTGGATGAGCACAAGCTTGCTCAGGTGTGGCTCTGGCTATTTGCTCATAAGTGAAATTTCGAAATGGTCCTCCTGAGGCCGTTAAGGTGACATTCACTACGCCATCTAACCGCGCTCCATCAGAATTTTCTGGAGGAAGGCACTGAAAAATAGCATTGTGTTCACTGTCAATGGGAAGCAGTTCGGCCTTGTTTAGCTGAACGGCCTCCATAAACAACCCCCCCGCCATGACAAGGGACTCTTTGTTTGCTAATAAAATGCGCTTTCCTGCCAACGCCGCTGCCAACGCCGAAGACAATCCCGCTGCCCCCACAATCGAAGCCATAACGGTATCGACTTCCTCTGCGCTAGAAATAAAAATAAGCCCTTCTTCTCCATGGATCACTTCTGTAGAACATCGATTCTTCAACCTATTACGCAAAATATCCGCCGAAGATTGATTAGAAACTACCGCATATTCAGGACTAAATTTTAGGCACTGACTTTCCAAAGCATCAACTGAAGTTTTAGCAGACAAAGCAAAAACTGAGAAGAGGTCAGGATGCTGACTAATGACATCCAGTGTATTTACTCCGATGGATCCTGTGGAGCCTAAAATAGTAACCTTGGTAAACCCTCTCTTCATCTAACCACTAAACGAAAAATATGCCAAGAGTGAATATGGGGGCTGCGCCAAAAATACCATCAACCCTGTCCAGAAGCCCTCCGTGACCGGGCAGTAAAGAGCCAGTATCTTTATGGCCACCCTCTCGTTTAAGCATACTTACCGTTAAATCGCCAACGACTGATGCAAGAAATGTAAATATCGTAATTAGCATAAGATGGGAAAAGGAATAGAATTTATAATCGAGAGGAAATACAAGCCAAATGCAGCTGATCAGCGTTATAGAAAAGACCAATCCGCCATAAAATCCTTCCCAAGTTTTATTCGGACTGACACTAGGAATCAAAGCATGTCTGCCGAGCTGTTTCCCAACTATATAGCCACCTATATCAGCCGCGGCAACTAAAATCACGAACAACATCAGGAGATATCGCCCATAATTCAAATTAAAAATAAAAACTGCACAAAACCATAAGGGAATTATTATGAAAAAACCCATAAGGCTCTTAACAAGACGGCTATTCCAAATAGAAGCACTCTCCGGGTAGTTTTTGATCCATAAAAATGCGACAACCCACCAAATACTGGAAACTCCTAATAAAGACTGCATGGACTTCGAATATTGGATATCACCCTGAAAAATATATTCAGAAATTAAAAATATCGTTAGAAGAATGGTCATTACATAGAAAATAATTGCAAGCAAACTGGAATAACCAGCCAGTCGCGCCCATTCCTGACTAGCAATCGCTAATATCAAAATTAAAAGAAAGTTAAGTTGGTATGGCGGCAAAAAACCAATAGAAGAGAAAAATAAAATCGCAAGAAAAAAACTCGTAATCGCCCTAGATAGGAACACGAGATTCTTCCATTGAAATACTCATTCTCGCCGATTTTCGCATACCAAATCGTCGCTCTCTGCATGAAAAATCCGAAAAGGCTTTGATAAGATTATGTTCGTCAAAATCTGGCCAAAGGACTTCACAAAAATAAAGTTCGGTATATGCCATTTGCCAAAGCATGAAATTACTAAGCCGAACATCTCCTCCAGTGCGTATACAGAGGTCTGGGACAGGCAAATTATCAAGGGACATCTGCTTATCAAATAATTCTGGGTTTATTTCTTCTGGTGACATCGAACCATCGGCAACTCTCTCCGCAAAGTGTTTAGCTGCTTCTGTTATATCCCATTTTCCACCATAGTCTACAGCCAGAATTAATCTAGGTCCTTTATTTTCAGCTGTAACAGCCTCAACCTTTGAAAACAAACGGCGAATACCTGGACTAAGTCTATTTCTACTGCCAATGAATCTTATAGACACCCGCTCTTCATGCAAGGTTGGAAGATCATTCCTTAGATATCGGACCAGGAGTGCTAACAAACCCCGCACCTCCTTTTGTGGACGATGCCAATTCTCACTGCTAAAAACAAATAGTGTCAATATTTCTACACCATAAGTTTTACAGTTTTTTAAAAGACGCCGCACTGATTCCGCGCCCGCACGATGACCTTCAGATCGAGAAAGATTCTCTTTTTCCGCCCACCGAGAATTCCCATCCATGATTACAGCCAAGTGATTTGGAACAGAAAAAACAGTCTCAGACTCTACTGCATCAACCTTCTTTTTTATGTCTAAGTTCATATCTCAAGAAGATCGGCTTCTTTTTGCTCTAACGCTTGTTCTATGGTCGCAATAAATTCATCCGTAAGTTTTTGAATCAAATCTTCCGCCCGGCGCTCTTCATCTTCACTAATTTCCTTCTCTTTTAATGAATTTTTCAGGTTAGCAATCGCATCACGACGCGCATTTCTTATCGAAACACGAGCTGATTCTGCCTCGCTTCGAGCTTGTTTGATAAATACTCTGCGAGTTTCTTCGGTCAAAGACGGCATGGGAATGCGCACCACTTCTCCGGCTGTAACCGGATTCAACCCTAGCTCCGACTTTAGAATCGCTCTTTCAACTTCAGGAATAACTGTTCGGTCCCAAACATTTAGAGTTAGGGTTCTAGCATCCTCCACATTAACACTGGCCACTTGGTTTAAAGGGGATTCAGTGCCGTAGCACTCCACCTTAACTCCGTCAAGCAAGCTTGGATGAGCTCGTCCAGTCCTAATGCGATTAAAACTTTGCGATAAAGCATCTACGCTTTTAACCATACGCTCTCGAGCTTCTTCACTGATAAAATCTATCATAAAATTCTCCAGGCTAAGAAATGGCGGATATTAAAGTTCCATTGGAGCCACCTCTAATAATATTTAACAAAGCGCCTCCATTTTGTTCCATCTTAAACACCCGAACTGGCATTGCATGATCACGACAAAGGCAAATTGCAGTAAGATCCATTACACCGAGTTTTTTTTCTAGGACATCATCATAGGTTAAGTAATCAAATTTTTTTGCATCGGCAATCTTAAACGGATCGGCTGAATACACTCCATCGACCTTCGTGGCTTTTAAAACCAAATCCGCATCAATTTCTATAGCTCTAAGACAAGCAGCAGAATCTGTGGTAAAAAAGGGATTGCCAGTCCCTGCACTAAAAATAACCACATCTCCACTACCAAGAGCTCGTATTGCTTTTCTTCTATCGTACTGATCAACGACGCCACTCATAGAAATAGAAGACATCACTTGAGTCGCAATATTTGAACGCTCCAAAGAATCTCGCATAGCCAAGGCATTCATCACAGTGGCAAGCATACCCATGTGATCACCCGTCACTCTATCTAAGCCAGCCGATTGAAGAGATGCTCCTCTGAATAGATTTCCACCACCAATCACTAAGCCAATTTGAACTCCTATGCCAACAAGCTGCCCCAGCTGAAGAGCCATACCGTCGAGAATCTTCGGGTCTATCCCGATTTTCTCATCGCCTGTTAGCGCCTCTCCGCTAAGCTTAATCAAAATACGTTTGTACTTCTTTTTTTCTAACAGGGTCATAGCATCTGCTTTCCAGATTCCATTGCGATTAATGAATTTAAGGGCTATTCAGAATATATACACGCAAACTATAATAGATAAAAGTAGAAGCACAAACGCCTTCACTGCTTTAGCTGTGCCGCAACTTCTTCTGCAAAATCAGTTTTTTCCACATCAATACCTTCACCAACTTCATAACGGATAAAAGATTTTACACTTGCGTCATGAGCGGCAATTAGTTCGCCTATCGTTTGATCTGGGTTTTTAACGAAGGACTGCTGCAACAAGCTGTTCTCCGCTAGAAATTTCTTAATTCGACCTTCAACCATTTTCTGCGCAATATCTTCAGATTTCCCTGAATCCAAAGCTTGTGATGTATAGATTTCTTTCTCCGCATCAATAATAGTTTTTGGCATATCTTCAGCCGCTAGAACCTTAGGGTTTACGGCTGCCACATGCATTGCTATATCTCTAGCTAGGCTAGCATCTTTAATACTTAGACCGACAAGAACTCCTATCCTAGAATTACCATGAACATAAACACCGACTATTCCATGATCCACTTCTACGGATGCAATCCTCCGTACACTTATATTTTCTCCAATTTTTTGTACAAGTGCTTCTCTATCTTTTTCCAAGCTTCCATCAAGAACCTGAGCTACATCTTCTACCTTAAGTTCGAAAGCCCTATCAACAACCTTCCCAACAAAATCCAAAAACCCGTCATCTCTAGCCACAAAGTCTGTTTCACTATTAACTTCCACCAAAATACCGAACTGCTCATCGTCAGATATCTTAGTAGCCACAACACCATCCGCAGCTACTCTCCCTGCTTTTTTAGCAGCCTTTATCCCGCTCGACTTGCGAAGATTATCAATAGCCTGATCAATGTCTCCGTTGGAATCAGAGAGCGCTTTCTTGCACTCCAACAACCCCAAACCTGTTCGCTCTCGAAGCTCTTTTATTAACGCCGCTGACATTATTACACCTTAATTTTATTGATTTTTTTTATTAAATCTCGATATTGCTGGCACTGAACTATTAACCGCTAATTTTCATTAGTGTCATTAGGTGCTTCTGGAGTTTCACTCTCCTCAACAAACTCGTCACTATTTTCTAACGCAGGGTCAGATTTCTTGGCACCAGAAATACATGCCTCCGACATAGCAGATACATAAAGCTTTATCGATCTTATTGCATCGTCATTTCCTGGAATAACATAATCTACGCCATCGGGATTGCTATTAGTGTCCACAATTCCAATAACCGGTATGCCAAGTTTATTAGCCTCTTGAATAGCAATTCTCTCGTGCTCAACATCTACTACAAATAGAGCATCGGGCAAGCCACCCATGTCCACAATGCCGCCAATACTACGTTCCAGTTTTTCCATTTGGCGCTGCCGAATCAAGCCTTCTTTTTTCGTTAATTTCGCAAAAGTACCATCGACCTGTTGGGTCTGGAGGTCGCGAAACCGCTTAATAGATTCTCTTATGGTTTTGTAGTTAGTCAGCATCCCGCCCAGCCAGCGGTGACTCACGTATGGCATACCAGCCCTAACAGCTTGCTCTTTGATGATTTTTCCTGCTGCACGCTTTGTGCCAACGAACAAGATTTTATTCTTGTTTTCAGTGACTCGCTTTACAAACTCAAGCGCCGTATTAATCGCAGGCAATGTATGTTCAAGATTAATTATATGAATTTTGTTTCGAGACCCAAAGATGTAAGGCGACATCTTAGGATTC
Organism: uncultured Halieaceae bacterium; assembly: GCA_913051825.1. GTDB lineage: Bacteria > Pseudomonadota > Gammaproteobacteria > Pseudomonadales > Halieaceae > CABYJX01. The sequence goes on along the minus strand of CAJXCR010000027.1, from coordinate 13,917 downwards.
CAGAAACGAGTCTGATGACCGAAATGAGCCCCAGCCTTTAGGAGCTCACGCATACTTACCTCTTCCATAATTACTTTACCTGTGTGGGTTAATCTTCCGCATACCATCGACACCAAACCTTTGAGGCACCCTGGGCCGAATATGGGATATACGTGCTTATTTCCTAGATTAAAAACATTTAACACAATCCGGGGTCGCCTTATACCATAAGACATTTCCTTAATAAACACCAAACAATGAATTGATAAATATTTCGGATCACAGACACCTAAAATAAGTTACACTAGGTCCAACGAATATTATCAATTTGCACATTATCGTGACTGTCACAATAAAATCTTCCAAAGAAATTGAAAAAATGCGCACTGCAGGTCTGCTCGCTGCGGAAGTTCTGGAAATGATAGAACCCTTGGTAGAACCAGGCATAACTACTGGTGAATTAGATCGAATATGCCATGAATACATTGTTAGAGTTCAAGAAGCTGTGCCAGCTCCGCTAAATTATCGAGGTTTCCCGAAATCTATATGCACTTCTGTGAATGATGTGATTTGTCATGGCATTCCTTCTGATGAAAAAAGACTAAAGTCTGGAGATATTATCAATTTAGATGTAACCGTCATAAAAGATGGTTATCACGGAGATACAAGTATTATGGTAGCCGTAGGAGATGTGGCCAAGCATGCTAAACGACTAATACAAGTCTCCCAAGAATGTCTTTATATGGCTCTTGAAATTGTTCGTCCGGGTGCCACCTTGGGAGATATAGGAGCCACAATACAGGAACACGCCGAAAAAAATCACTATTCAGTAGTTCGCGAGTATTGCGGTCATGGTATTGGAGCAATTTTTCATGAAGACCCGCAGGTTCTTCATTATGGCACTAGAGGAGAAGGTCTTGTACTTGAGGAGGGAATGACATTCACAATTGAACCAATGATTAATGCCGGCAAACGACACACACGCCTCAACAGGCACGATGGATGGACAGTAACTACCAAAGATGGAAGATTATCCTCACAATGGGAACACACCATAGGAGTAACTGCGACAGGCTGCGAAATATTTACCCTGCGATCTAACGAATCACTTTAGGAGATCTGAATACATTGACCGAGGGATTAATGCAAATTCCGGATTCTATTTTCAACCCTATAACGTTTATATCTGAATTAGAAAACTCAGAAGAATTGCCTACAATTTTTATAAAAGATCAACTCTCGAGAGTAACTGAGCACTTAAACCAACAATTTCGATATCATAAAAACGCACGCAGCTTGATCAAGCTCCGTGCAGAATTTATAGACCACCTTCTTCAAATCCTTTGGAAAAAACATAAATGCGATAAACTTGGTCATGCCTTGATAGCATGCGGTGGATATGGCCGCAGTGAGCTATTTCCTCATTCTGATCTCGACATTCTTATACTACTGGGAGACAGTAAAAAGAAAGGCTTAAAGGAAATTGAAGTTTTCTTAACAGTTCTTTGGGACCTTGGACTTAATCTCGGGCACAGTGTAAGGAATTCTAAAGAATGCGAGAAAAGTGCAGCTTCAGATATCACTGTTCTAACAAATCTAATGGAATCACGACCTCTTTTTGACCCAAATAACTCGCTTGAGAATGCTCTTGAATTGACTAGCAGCAAAAATATGTGGAGTAGTGATAAATTCTTTAGCGAAAAGCTTAGTGAACAACGAATTCGTCATGAAAAGTATGCTGATACGGAATATAACCTTGAACCAAATGTGAAAAGCTCACCAGGTGGGCTAAGAGATATACAATTTATTGGATGGATCGCAGAACGATTTTTGGGGGTCCGTTCTCTTGAGGAAGTCTTTAAACATGATTTAATATCAAAGGAAGATGCAGAAACACTAACTAATGGACAAGACTTTTTATGGAAAGTCAGATATGAACTGCACATCCTATCAGGAAGAGAAGAAGATAGACTTCTATTTGACTATCAAAGACAACTTGCAGAATCATGGGGATATACCGACGGTAATCGCTTAGCAGTCGAAAAGTTTATGCAAGCCTATTATCGCTGCGCTTTAGCGATTGGTCGATTAAATGAAATGCTGGTACTGCACTTTGAACAAGCCATATTACAAACAAAAACTAAAAATTTAATTAAAAAAATTGATGATTGTTTTATAAATAAAAATGGATATTTAGACCTGTCAAAGGAGGATTTGTTAGAAGAAAAACCCTACCTGATATTGTTGATCTTTAAAGTTCTAGGTAATGACGAGGGATTATTAGGACCAAGTGCAAAGACAATACAAAAAATTAGAGATAACATTCATCTTATTAATGATGCTTTTCGCCTCGATTTAAAAAACAGGGGAACATTTTTAGATATCCTCAAATCACCTCATCAAATGACCTTACAACTAAGGAGAATGAATCGCTACGGCGTCTTACCCGCATATCTTCCTGCTTTTGGTCGCATCGTAGGACAAATGCAACATGATCTCTTCCATGTATATACAGTGGACGCACATACACTAGAAGTAATTCAAAATATGCGCCGCTTTATAAATGGGAAACACGAAGAAAAATTTCCTGTATCAAGTAGGATCGCGCGTCGTTTGCCAAAAATTGAGCTGTTATATGTAGCAGGCTTGTTCCATGATATTGGCAAGGGTCGTGGTGGCGATCATTCTAGGTTAGGAGCGACCGAAGCTAGACAGTTCTGTGTTGACCATCAATTGAGTGAAGATGAAACAAAGCTTGTGACTTGGCTTGTAGAAAATCATTTACTCATGTCTTCGGTAGCTCAACGTAAAGACATTTCAGATCCATTTGTAATTAAAGAGTTTGCCGATGAGGTCAAAAATGAAAATAGGCTAAATTACCTCTTCACTCTCACTGTTGCTGACATCACTGGCACCAATCCAAATCTTTGGAATGCATGGCGCGGGAGCCTAATTAGACGACTATACAATGAAGCTAGACGCGCCATCAACAAGGGCTTAGATGAAGAGATCAGTGAAGAAGAACTGATTCTCACAACTAGAAAAAAAGCTGAAGAAATTCTTGAATCACGCGGATTTGCGCAGCAAGAACTTTTAATTTTATGGAAAAAATTGGGAAGAGATTATTTTATTAGAGAAAACGCCGAAGATATAGCTTGGCACACCGAAGCGATAGCAAGCTATGGTAACGAAAAAAAGTCTTTAGTTTTAGTGAAAAACACAACCACTTCAAGAGTAGCTAATGCTACTCAAATTTTTATTTTCACCAGACCAACACATCATTTATTTTCTATAACATGTAGCGAGCTAGAGGTCCTAGAGCTTAGTGTTCATGACGCTCGCATATATAGTGATCAAGATGGAATGGTGCTTTACAACTTCACTGTCCTAAACTTTGACGGATCAACCCTCGATGGCCATCAACCCAGATTGAAAATAATTGAACAACACTTGCAAACCGCATTGTTTAAAGATCAGAAAAAACGAAAACCTGTGAAACGCAGAACACCTCGTCAAAAAAAATCTTTCCGTATAGCGACCAAGACTAATCTCTATCAGGATGATCGTCAGAATGTCTCAATTCTAGAGGTTTCTTCGAGAGATAGACCAGGACTTTTAACAAAGATTGCTATAATCTTTGAAGAGAATGAGGTGGTTCTAAAGGCCGCGAAAATACAAACTTTAGGAGAGCGAGTGGAGGATATTTTCTTTCTAACGACTATGGAAAATAAAACACTTAAGGATAAGAAATTGTGCGACGCTATCCAAATATCTATTCGAAATGAATTAGATAAAGGCCTTAACCCGTGATTAATTCATTTCCTTCCAACAAGCTGGTTGATCCTTATCTGAATTCACAATAAAAGTGCTTTGATATTATTTTTCATATATGACCAAAAAAGAACGAGCAGAATGGATACATAGTTATCTCGAAAAACTTTATCCGGCGACTCCGATACCTCTCACTCATGATAGCCCTTACACTCTATTAGTGGCCGTTCTACTCAGCGCGCAATGTACTGATTTACGAGTTAATAGTGTCACACCAGAACTATTTAACTTAGCTGACACAGCAGAAAAAATGGTGAAACTTTCCGTCGAGAAGATCGAAACAATAGTGCGGCCATGTGGCCTCGCACCAAGAAAAGCACTCGCGATCCATCAATTAAGTAATATTTTGTTAGCGGATCATGATGGAGCAGTGCCAAAAAATATGGGTTTGCTAGAAAAACTACCAGGTGTCGGTCATAAGACAGCTAGTGTGGTTATGGCGCAAGCATTTGGAGAACCAACATTTCCAGTGGATACACACATCCATCGTTTAGCACAGCGATGGGGACTCAGCAAAGGTAGAAATGTTCGTGACACCGAATCTGACCTAAAAAAACTCTTTCAAAAACAACACTGGAATCAATTGCATCTAAGAATCATTTTTTATGGAAGAGAATATTGCTCCGCGAGAGGTTGCGATGGAAGAATATGCTTTATTTGCCGCACCTGTTACCCTAATCGAAAAAGACCGATTCGCACGCTAAAAGCTTAAAACGCTAAAAACTATCTTTTTTAGATGCCTAATATGTTGTCATATCGATACAAATTTAGGTAGCATGCGCCATCATTTTTAATTACTACTGGACGAATAAAATGTCTGAATATTTTCTAGTTCCACCATTATTGGGAATTTCTGGCCTTATAATAGCCTTAGCGGTCTATAAAATCATGGTCTCATTTGATGAGGGTGACGGTGTAGTCAAAAAAATCGGTGACCAGATCCATACAGGGGCAATGGTTTTCATGCACAGAGAGTACAAGATGTTACTGATGTTTGCCTTAGTACTTCTTGTAGCTATCTTCCTCTCACCTCTCGGCAGTAAGACAGCGATCGCATTTACCGCAGGAGCTATGTCTTCTGCTATTGCTGGCTACCTAGGCATGTACGCCGCCACCAAAGCAAACGTGCGCACTGCTGTAGCAGCACACAATAGCGGGGCATCTAGCGCTCTATCGATTTCCTTTTATGGCGGATCAATCATGGGACTTTGTGTTGCCTCTCTTGGATTAATAGGGCTTGGAAGTCTCTACTGGTATTTTGGCGGAGATCCAAGCACAGCACACGCTATTCATGGCTTTGGTATGGGAGCATCAGTAGTAGCCTTATTTTCGCGCGTTGGCGGAGGTATCTACACAAAAAGTGCCGACGTGGGAGCTGACCTAGTTGGAAAAATCGAGGCTGGAATTCCGGAAGACGACCCAAGAAACCCAGGAGTAATAGCAGATAATGTTGGTGACAATGTTGGTGACATAGCAGGTATGGGTTCTGATATTTTTGAATCATATTGCGGATCAATGATAGCCTGTATTGCAATTGCTTCTACTATGGCGACCAATAGATCAGAGATGATGTTTCTGCCACTTGCACTCGCCAGCATTGGACTCGTGGCATCCGTGTTTGGAATATTGATTGTTAGAATGCGCTCATCTGCTGCTCCAGAAGCCGCATTGAGAGCCGGGACGCTTTTGGCGCCGGTAATATTTGCGGCTATTGCATGGTTTTTAATTGAACAGATGGGATTGCCTTCAAGCATATGGTGGGCTGTGCTAAGTGGAGCTGTGGGTGGTGTAGCTATAGGGCTTATAACCGAATACTACACTGGCGGTGCGCCGGTGCGAAAAATTGCTAAGTCGGGAGAAACAGGACCTGCTACAGTAATGATCACTGGATTAGCCGTAGGTATGCAATCCGTAGTACTACCAATTCTTTTTCTCGCCAGCATAATTTTTGTCTCCACTCAGTTAGCCGGACTCTATGGAGTAGGAATAGCTGCTGTAGGAATGCTATCTACCGTTGGTATCACCATGGCGATAGATGCATACGGTCCGGTGGCAGATAACGCCGGAGGAATTGCTGAGATGGCGGGAATGGGCGAAGAAACTCGCGCAATAACAGATGGCTTAGATGAAGTTGGAAATACAACAGCCGCAATTGGCAAAGGGTTCGCGATTGGCGCAGCAGCACTGGCGGCTTTAGCAATCATAGCCGCATTTGTTGAAACTATTCAGGCTAATAATAATAATTTTTCACTTGAATTATCTAATCCTACAGTACTTGTTGGTATGTTCATTGGCGGGACAGTGCCATTTTTAATAGCGTCGATAACGATGACAGCAGTTGGAGATGCTGCATTTGACATGATAAATGAAATCCGTAGACAGTTTAGAGAGATTCCAGGACTTTTGGAAGGAAACGCTGAACCTGATACCGAGCGTTGTGTGGATATAGCAACTACAGCCGCACTTAAGCGGATGATCTTGCCTGGCGGAATAGCAGTTGCTACCCCGGTAATAGTAGGATTCGGTCTTGGCGCCGCATCTCTCGGAGGAATGCTCGGAGGAGCGTTACTTGGATGCGTTTTGATGGCACTAATGATGGCAAATGCCGGCGGCGCTTGGGATAACGCAAAAAAGTACGTCGAAAAAGGAAATCTTGGCGGGAAAGGTTCAGACACGCACGCTGCAGCAGTGGTGGGCGACACTGTAGGAGACCCATTTAAAGACACATCTGGTCCGTCAATGAATATTCTAATTAATGTTATGGCGATTGTAAGCTTGGTAATTGCACCTTTGTTGTAACCTCTAAGGCCCCATTCATTGCTGAAGATAGAATGGGTGGGGCGTTTCTATAAATCTTTTGCTTAAAAAAAATAGATAGTCTGATTTTATTTTCTTATAGCTTCATTTGATATAAAACTTCATCAAGGTAAGCAACTACTGCCTTTTTCATATAGCTATATCGTTGAAATTGATTTTGTTATCCTTGAATCTGATTATCAGGAATATTGAAATTGTTGATCCTATTCGGCATTAAAAATTGCGATAGCGTAAAGAAGGCGAAGAAGTGGCTAGATTCTTCTGGTATCCAATATAAATATCATGATTTTCGGCAAGATGGCATCGATCGCCATAAATTGGAAATCTGGATAAATACACTAGGCTGGGAGTCAGTGATAAATCGCAGAAGCACCTCATGGAAAGCGCTTGATTCAAAAATGAAAGATCAAATAGATAATCAAAGAGCGATTGAACTGATCCTAAAATATCCTACACTCGTAAAAAGGCCTGTTGTCGAGTCAAGTAATATATTATTGGTGGGTTTTAAAGCAGCTGAGTACGCTGAACATTTGCAAAATTAGGAAAAGAGAAAAATCATGAGTAATAACTTATATGCTTTTGGGCTTGGCATCGGAACACGCAATAAAAAAGGAGATTGGCTTGAGGTGTATTTCCCAAAGCCATTACTGAATCCTGCTGCAAAAGTTTGCTTCTTGTTTAATGAATTTGACAATGAACAACCCATCCCAACAGCCGATCTACTAAAACTTAAAGAGAAACTAGAGCAAGCAAATTCACATGATTACGCATTACTGGCAGAAAAACTATCGTCATCAACAAACCCCGCAGTGGCAGTATGCCTAAAAACTGACACAGCACCAAAATCAGTGCCCGAAGCTTACTTAAAACTGCATCTTTTATCTCATAGGCTTATCAAGCCACATTCTACAGATCTTACTGGCTTATTCGGAACACTGCGGAACGTAGCCTGGACCAGCGACGGTCCAATCGATGTTGAGGAATTAAGTGAATATAGACTCGAAGCTCGCAGTGCTGGAAGGAGATTGTCAGTATATAGCGTAGACAAATTTCCCCAGATGTGTGACTACGTGGTTCCAAAAGGTGTTCGAATAGCAAACTCTGCTAGAGTCCGTCTTGGAGCGTATCTGGGAGAAGGAACCACGGTGATGCATGAAGGTTTTGTAAATTTTAATGCTGGAACTGAGGGCCCTGGCATGATTGAAGGCAGGATATCCGCTGGTGTTAAAATCGGTGCAGGGTCAGATTTGGGCGGCGGTTGTTCCACTATGGGAACTTTGTCTGGTGGCGGCGACACCGTCATATCTGTTGGAGAAAAATGCTTGATAGGAGCCAATGCTGGCATAGGTATCCCATTGGGAGATCGCTGCACTATAGAAGCCGGACTTTACGTAACCTCTGGTACGAAAGTAACACTAATAAAAGCAAATGGTACGAATGGAAATACTGTCAAAGCGCGTGCGCTCGCTAACGTTCCCGATTTGCTATTTCGAAGAAACTCTCAATCGGGCGGCGTAGAATGTCTCACGAACCAAAGTGAAGTTGAACTAAATGCGGATTTGCATAGTAACTAGCAATGCCACAAGACACTAAAAAAACGACCTTGGCACTTTGCAAGGATTTAATTAAAAGATCTTCTGTAACGCCATTGGACGCAGGCTGCCAACAACTACTAATAAGTCGTCTTGAAGAAACTGGATTTGAATGTCTCTCATTACCTTTTGGGGATGTCACTAACCTTTGGGCACTGCATGGCAACAAAGGCCCAACGCTAGTATTTGCAGGACATACCGATGTTGTTCCACCTGGACCAGAAGAAAGTTGGACATCACCACCTTTTGAGCCAACAGAAAGAAACGGGCTGCTTTATGGAAGAGGAGCAGCCGACATGAAAGGAAGTTTGGCTGCAATGGTGGTGGCGTGTGAACGATTTTTAGCTATTCATCCAAACCACTCTGGACGTATCGGATTCTTGATTACCTCGGATGAGGAAGGACCTGCAGTAGACGGAACCAAGAGAGTAATGAGATTTTTGAAGGAGAATAAAATCAATATTGATTGGTGTTTGGTAGGTGAACCATCCAGCACCTTCAAGATCGCTGATACCATAAAAAATGGTCGTAGAGGCTCACTGAACGGGGAGTTAATAGTGGAAGGTGTTCAGGGGCACATAGCGTATCCTCAACTTGCCGAAAATCCTATCCATTTAATAATGCCCGCTCTAAGCGAGCTTGCGGAAGAAACATGGGATTCTGGAAATGAATATTTCCCACCAACTCGACTTCAAATATCAAACATAAAATCGGGAGAAGGAGTAACGAACATCATCCCTGCTTCGGCCTCTGCTTTATTTAATATACGCTTCTCAAATGAAGTAACCGAAATAGAGTTGCAGAATAGAATTGAAACTCTGCTATCTAAATATAAATTTAAATACAAAATAAAGTGGCACTTAAGCGGGAAACCTTTTTTTACGGAAGAAAAAACACTTGTAACTGCGGCAAGAAAAAGCATCGAAAAAGTAACTGGAGCAGAACCGAAACTTTCTACTGATGGAGGAACTTCCGACGGTCGCTTTATCGCGCCATCTGGCGCCGAGATTATTGAACTTGGCCCGGTAAATGCCTCGATCCATCAAATAGATGAACACGTTAAAATTGACGACCTAGATAAGCTGACAGATATTTATTTCGAACTTATTTGCGAATTACTACTGAATTAATTCTATTAGTTCGGTTACTCCTCTAGAGGCTGCTTCTATATTTTCTTCTCCCGGGATCACGAATAATTTTTCAGATTCTAAAGCCTCTAAACTGGCCGCGACCACTGTGTCAGGTGTCATCCAAAGCTTATCAGGGACACGCGATTTATCGAAATCAGAAAAAGCAGCTGAATCATGAATCTCTGTTCTTGTCATACCAGGACACAGACATTGCACTTTTATGTCATGATCAGCTTCCTCTTCACTTAAAGATCTAGAAAATGAACCTAGAAAAGCTTTACTTGCTGCATAAACTGCAGTCTTCTTCAAAGAGATAAAAGCCCCAATAGAAGATACATTAATTATGCGTCCAAAATTCTGTTCTCGCATAAATGGCAACACCGTTCTAGTCAACGATAATGTCGCCTCTATTTGGACTCGAGCAATAGATATCTGAGCAGCCAGACTTGAATCAGAAAAACGCCCATAAGCACTGGATCCGGCGTTATTAATTAACAAGTCTACTGGTGAGCTCTGACGAATCACATCTTGCACGTGAGCAATGCCATGAATGGTAGAAAGATCAGCAATAACTGAATGCATTTTGGTGATACTAGGATTAAATTGTCGTTTTAACTCTAAAAGCCTCTCCTCTCTTCGAGCCACCAAAATTAAATTTATTCCAGGCTTAGCTAGCTGCTTACAGAATTCCTTTCCTATTCCTGATGAAGCACCTGTAACAAGAATCGTTCGAATATTATTATGTATCAATTTGATCTCCTGAATTTCTTAAAATTGCTCTATCGCACTTGTCACATACGAAAATTTGTATTCAGTTCCTTACTGAAATTCTTTACCTGATATTTGATAAACATCATATCGAATAATTTTTCCGAACAACTGATGAGAAGGAGATCTCTTTCCAACCGGTTTAGATCGAATAGGTCGTTTGAAGACCACACGCCCGACTTTCTGACCTAAAGCCCATTCCAAAAGATCCTCGTGCTCAAGTTCCGAAAACGCGGGTGGCTGCAATGACTTGAGCAGTTCAATTTCTTTTTTTGATGCAGCATTATTTCTCTTCTGCGGAAACATTGGATCAAGATAAATAGCATCAACATGATCCAAAATCTCAAGAGAAAGAGTACGAAGATCATTTCGTACTAGCGACATTCGAGACGCGGATTCTGCTAACCACTGTTCAGAACTATGCTTTGCACTCTCAATTGCATGCCCGAGCATCTCTGCAATGACAAAATTGCGCTCACATAATGTTACAGAACAACCTAGATTAGCTAAAATAAAACTATCTGTACCAAACCCGGCTGTGCCATCTACCACATGTTTGGAGTAGTCATTCTTAACTCCGATAGCACGACCAAGTAACTCAGAGCGATTGCTACGCACTCGATGTTTAATCGAATTGTCTGAGAAATTAATCGAAAATTTAAGTTTAGAATCAAACTGCCGAAGAATTAAACCTTCATTACTAACTTCCAGAAAAAAATCAAAGTTAGATAAATCTTTTCCTCCTGTAGAATAATCTGGGATAGGCAAATTAAGCTCTTTCGCAATTTTCGATGCAGCATCAATAAACCTCTCATCCGACGGCCAAACCGCAATTCGAGGATAAGCTGCTAGCTCAAATGTATTATATGTAATTGTCAATTGGACTATACTCCTCTGAACAAAGCATACGTCATTCAGCTATCGATATCAGTGAGGTGGGGCTGTGTACCCTGAGATATTAACTAACATGTTTTCCTGGAAGATTAGTCAACTTCAAATCTTAGTCGCAATCGGACTCCTATCTGCATGTGGATCGTATGACTTCACGCTAAATGACAAACTCGTCAAAAGATCTCAACAACTCTTCACAGATTACAAAATCGGCGATAAGCGTCTACGCAGATGTATTAAACAAGCAATCGTTGACAATAACATTTCACAAGCTTCCGAACTAGAGGATCTTAACTGCAGCCATGCTGGCATTATCTCTATCAATGGGCTGGAACGTTTTTCCCATTTGAGACGTGTAAAACTCTCACACAATAAAATTAGCAATATCGACACTATTAAAACTCTTAATAAACTAGAAGTACTGCACATGTCCCACAACCATATTCTCGACTATCTACCTGCATTGAATCTGGTTCAACTGCAAGAGCTAGACGTATCACATAATCCAAACTTAAAATGCCCAAGAAAATTACAACTTAAAAGCATAAAAAAAGTGGTTTTGCCAAAACACTGCGCAAAAAGAATAGGGTGATAAGATTTTGCAATATTTGATGTATTCTGGACTGGCACTAATCCCCCTAAGAGTCCTATATTTTTTCTCTATAATCGGATCATTCTTTCTTTACTACATTGCTCGCTATAGAAGAAGCATCGTTAGGGAGAATTTAACTAATGCATTTCCCGAACTTTCCATAACAGAAATAAAAGATTTAGAAAAAGATTTCTATAAGCATCTGTGTAGAGTAGCGATGGAAGTCGTGAAAGCCAAGCGTTTACCAAAATCTGAGTTTATTGATCGAGTGAAAGTGAGAAATCCTGAACTCATAAAAGAAATAAGTGAAAATTACACGCGTTCAGTGATTGTACTCACAATACATCAAGGCAATTGGGAATGGATGTTACATGGGGTCACCTTAGCCTTAGGAATACCTATTGATGGTGTCTACAAGCCTCTTAAAAATAAACCTGCAGATGATTTAGCTTACACTATCCGCTCTCGATTTGGGGCCAGACCGCTTAAAGTAGACGACTCAACTAAGGATATTATAAAAAGGAGAAAGGAATTTCGACTTTTTGCGATGGTGGCTGAGCAGTCCCCTTCAAAAAAATCTCGATCGATTTGGTTACCCTTTTTTAATCGAGAAGTTCCTTTCTATATCGGAAGCGAAGTAATAGCAAAAATGACTAACTTCGCCGTGGTCTTCGCGCAGTGCCATAAAAAAGATGTCGGGTACTATGAAATAGAATTCCTCGAAATAGCGAGACCGCCCTATGACAAATCATCTAACTTCATCACCAAAGAATATGTTCGACTGGCCGAAAGGGCGATTTTAAATGATCCATCCTCATGGCTATGGAGCAATCGCCGATGGAAACACGCGAAACTCCAATAGAATTGATATCGTCTCATTAATACAAACAAAAACTCTGCCATAAGAAAAGATAATTTGCTCATGCCTTCAAATAAAATAGAACTTTTTTTATGTAATACTCAGCAACCTATTCCTGAAAAACTGCTTAACAAATATCTAAATTTACTTCCCTCCGCAGAAGGAATCCGTTTGACTAAACTTTCAGGTATAAGATGGAAAAATCAACTTGTATCACTCGCCCTTCTTTATTCAGAATTGGCAGCTAAAACTGGCGAATCACCAGATAATCTAAAAATTAATCGCAACGCTAACGGAAAACCTTATTTAGAAAACTTTTCTCAATATCAATTTAACATGAGTCACTCTAAAGATTTCATAGCTCTCGCAATAGGGAAAACCGAACCAATAGGTTTAGACATTGAAAAAATCGATTTTTCTCGCAGAAACCTTTCTCATATCTCTGGACGATTTTTCTCTCCGATAGAGAATGAAGCACTATTAAAATACACAGATAAAGAACGCACCCTTATGTTCTATAGGATCTGGACTCTAAGAGAAGCATGGGTAAAGGCTAATGGTGAAGCTCTTATACCAAATATGAAAAATATTGAGTTCCTAGTTGAAGAATCAAAATGCATAATTAATGGCGAAACAAAACTTAGAGGCGGCCAATTTTTTCTATATCGGTTAGTTGAAAATTTCTTTCTAGCGTTCTGCAGTTTAGGCTTGAATTTTAAAATTAAAGACTTTGACTTCGCAGCTAAAAGCGGCCTTCCTCTTCAACGATGGGAGAATATTGATCAATTAGAGCTAGATTGCAGTATCCAAACCGTAAATTTATGATTTACCCAAGTAAACAGATGCCAAGATATTATTTACCCTGTCTTTGAAACTTCTAACCATCCCGACACAACATCCTGCTCGGCGAAAAAAATTTCACAATTAGGAAGATGATTAACGAATTCGAGAGATTTCATTATAATTTCTCTGGTATTGTTCTTTTCGCTTACATGAGCAACCATCAAGTTAAATTTATCTCGAACAATTTTTGTTACAAAATTCGCCGCTTGGACATTGCTTAAATGCCCCATCCCTCCAGAGATACGGTTTTTTAACTTCGCAGGATATGGTCCATTTTGCAGTAAATTATGATCATGATTAAACTCGAGGATCAAGCTATCGCAGCATTTAAAAACCTCTTCAACATGCTTAGTCACAAATCCCAAGTCGGTTAGAATACCTAAAGTAGATCCTTCAACTGATAGGCTATACTGACAAGCTTCTAGGGAATCATGGGGAACTGAAACCGATTGTATCAGTATATCTCCAATAAAAAATTGCTCACCTGCATTAAATCGAACCAAGCTACTAACAGAACTGAGTGAACTCGCTCTGACCGTACCATGTGTCGCATATACTGTTATATCAAACTTATCCGCCAGAGAAACAACTCCAGAAATATGATCGCTATGCTCA
>CAJXCR010000026.1 GCA_913051825.1 uncultured Halieaceae bacterium | reverse complement strand
CTAGAAGAGGCGGTAGTTACCAAATCAATGCCACTCCAAGTTAATTTTTCCTCTAGGCGTAGCGGAAATTTTCCTGCCTATTTAAATTTAGTACATCGGCAGCTGAGTCTAGAGTATCGAGAACGCGATCTAACAAGTTTAGGATTAAGAATTTTTACTAATTTTGACCCGATTCTCCAGAAAAAGCTGGAGCAAAGTACTAGTACAATTTTAAAAAAATTACCCGAATCCGACGACCTAGAGACAGGATCAATTGTTACGAATGTCGATACTGGTGAAGTGGTCGCATTGGTAGGTGGCAAAGCAAGTGGATATGCCGGTTTTAACCGAGCATTGGATGCGAGGCGACCAGCCGGTTCTCTTTTGAAGCCCGCTGTCTATTTGGCGGCGTTAGAAGAGCCTTCGAAATATACACTAGCAACACTTATTGATGACGCGCCCCTTACTGTTAAGGGGCCAGGCGGTCGATTATGGAAACCTCGAAATTTCGATAGAAAAACTCGAGGAAAAGTACCACTGCGACAAGGATTATCCCAATCATTAAATCTTGCCACAGCTAGATTAGGAATGACTATAGGGTTAGACAAATTATTAGATGTACTTCGTCGTTTGGGTATTGATCAATCTGTTCCTCAGGTTCCTTCATTAACACTTGGTGCTGGTGAATATTCGCCTTATATCATGGCTAAGTTATATCAATCGATTGCCAGCGGAGGATTTCAATTACCCCTAAGATCTATCCGAGAAATTGTAGACTCAAGAGGAAAGCCTCTTCGGAGATTTCCTTTAACTTATGATCGTACATTCAATCTCAGTACGATGCATTTATTGCAATATGCTTTGCGAGAGGCTGTTAGAACCGGCACTGGAAAATCTGTTTATAATACTTTGGATAAAGATTTTGATGTAGCAGGCAAGACCGGAACGACCAATGATGGCCGTGACTCTTGGTTTGCTGGTTTTTCCGGTGATCTATTAGCTGTTACTTGGATTGGTCGTGATGACAACGGTGTTACCGGTCTAACAGGAGCCACCGGTGCACTCCGAATATGGACAGATTTCATGCGCACAGCGGCACGAAGATCTTTAATCTACCGGATGCCAGAAGGAGTAGAAGCGCATTGGGTGAATGAATATACATCTACTGTTACGGATAGTTCGTGCCAGAATAGTATTTTGCTTCCTTTTATAAGTGGCACACACCCACCACAATATCGCAGTTGCAAAAAGAATGACCCGGCTAAGAAAAGCTGGTTTCAATCTCTATTTGGGAGGTAGCGATCTTTGCAAAAATTCCTTTGCATTATAAATTTCAAATATATTTTTTATTTTAGCTTGTTTGTGATCTTTACCGGGTGCACTAATCAGTCAAGGATTGGTTCCAGTCAAACTTCCGAGAAATCTTCTAGGGAAGTGTTAGTAGAACCTAGTAATTCAAAGTCGACTAATACAGCTTTGGGATATTTGCACGATCTTGCCAGTGAGGCCGTGGCAAAGAAAGAATACGATAAAGCGAACGCTTTGCTGGAGCGCTCTCTCCGCCTTGCACCATATCGAGCTGCCACTTATCTTGAATTAGCTAGAGTTAAAGCAGCCAGTGGAGATATATTGCAGGCACTAGTGTTCGCAGAACGAGGGCTTCTTTATTGTGAGCATCCTATCTGCCGTGCATTGAATAGCTTTATTGAGAAGACAAAGACTGAACCGCCGTTTCGCTGACAGAAATCGTATACGCATTGCCAGACGGCTTGAAATGTAGTTCTTGATTTATACATCTGGGTCGCTCGCCAAGAGAATGACTAATAAAAATAATCTGTGTCTGACTATTTTTCGCAATATGATCTATCGCTTCCAATACTATTTTTCGATTATATGAATCCATGCCTAGAGTGGGTTCGTCTAAAACTAAAATAGCTGGCGACTTTACCATTGCACGTATTATCAAAATCATACGCTGGATGCCAAAAGATAAGTCATCAAATGCAGTGTTCTTGAATTGTTGAATTTGAAAGATTTTCAGCCATTCTAGAGCATGCCGCTTTTGATAATCATTGTGATTTTTATACAGGCCTATGGTGTCAAAAAAACCAGACACTACTACTTCTAAAGTTTTCATCTGGCGCACGAAATCAAGCTGTAGCTCCGTGCCAACTTGACCAAACTTCTCTTTGATATCCCAGATACTTTCGCCACTGCCCCTTAGTTTTCCAAATATACGGATATTTTGTCCATAGGCCTTTTGATTGTCGCCCAAAATCAAGCTCAAAAGAGTAGTTTTTCCGCAACCGTTTGGTCCGTAAATATGACAATGTTGACCGGATTTAAATTCCCAATTTATATCTTTTAAAACTTGCACTTCTCCATATCTAACTGACACGCTTTCAAGACTTAGAAGAGGACCGGTCATGGGAGGCAAAGACTTTCTATTTAAAGTTGATGGTAGTCTGTCGAATCTCAGAGCAGGTTTTCTCATTAAATTAGTAGCATAGGTATCACTCAAGATTAAATTCCTCTCACCTTTTTTAAATAAGACACCTTTTTCTAAAATTAATATGTGAGTAGCTTTTTTCGGCACATCTTCAGGCTGTCTGCAAAGCACTAGCAAGCACCATTTCTCATCTATCAAATCCTCTAGTAAAGCGCGCATTGATTTTTGACTAACAACATCTAGACCATCCATCAAGTTATCTAAAATAATCAATCCTGGCTTTTTTAGAATTGCTTTCGCCAATAAAACTTTTCGCATTTCTCCTGTACTAATGAAGCGAATTCCCCGATCTAAAATATGTTTGATTCCTATAATAGTTATCCATCGCAAGGATTCTTCAGGATCGATTTCTATGGATCTTAACAAGTCTCTGACAGTAGTCCCCGGATCGAAAGCGTTTTCATTGAACTCGGAGATATCAAGTTTTCTTTCTCTGGAGCGAAGATCACGTGCTTCTTCAAAGCTTACAATTTGCACACCTCTTTCTTCTATAGTTGGAGTCAAGTTATAAGTTCCTGAATAGGCCGTGTTTCGTCCAGAGAGAATTGCTGCTAGAGATGACTTTCCTGCTCCATTTTGACCAAGGCACACCCATTGTTCCCCTGCCTTAATTTCAAACGAAATATTTTTAAGTGCTGGCTTATAACGATACGAGAAACTGACATCCCTAAGAGAGAGAAGGGAGGGTTCTTCTTTGGATTTGACAGGCGGCATAAATTTTATTGAGTTAAGTAATTCTTAATGATATTCGGCGAGCATAGATTGTATCAATTTGTTTTATATTGAGTAGTATCTATATATTGCTCAATTCAATCTGAGCTGGCTTAATGTTCCTAGCTATGTCGTTCAATTTAGGTTCAAAACTTATCGAGAGTTCTCTATCCACTTATCGTCCGAAACGAAAGTTTCTGCGTCACTTGGCAAAGCGCTCTTCAGTCGCGATTATTTTGAGACAAAAAAGAGAAAATCATGAAGTCTTAATGATTAAAAGAGCGGACCGGGAAGGCGATCCTTGGTCCGGACATATGGCATTTCCTGGAGGGCGTCGAGAAAGTCAGGATAAAGATAGTTATGCGACAGCAGTAAGAGAGACCAGCGAAGAAGTAGGGATTATGTTACCAGAGTGCGCCCGTTACATTGGACGACTGTCTGACAAGCATGCTAGGCCGACTAAATATAATTTAGGCATGTATGTTACTCCGTTTGTTTTTATGCTCGACAAGAAAACTGATTTCAAGATAAATCGTGAAGTAGCATCGTTAGTTTGGATACCTTTAGAATTTTTCTCAAATACAGAAAATCAAGAAGAAATGTTTTGGCAATATAGGTCACGCAATATTGCGGTGCCGTGTTACAAATATGAAGAATTTACTATTTGGGGCTTATCACTTTCTATGTTAATTGAGTTAACCGAAGTTATTTCTCGTCAAAAATAATTTACTCAGTAGAAAACTCTCTAGTTTGATGTTTTAGAAAAATTCGCGTGTCCAATAAAAGCTCGTTGAGCGCGGAGCTTTCTTTGCTATATTTAATCAAACCTTCACGAGTAATTTTTCCACCGATATAGCTGGAGAGGATATCTAAATGCAAAGGTTTCATTTTAGTATTTCTAGCCCACCTTGGCCCATCAATCAAGTTTCCTGAAACTGTTTCGCCCTGTTGTGATAGCCAATAGCCTCCGCAACTCGATAATATAAAATCGTCTACGCGCCCGTAACTAATATTAGGTGTATTTGGATCAAACCCGCCAGGGATATCTTCTTTAATCTTTTTCAAGGCCATGACCCAATGAGATCCCAGGGGAAACTGATCAGGGTTAGGTCGGCAGTAGTTCTTGGTCTGTAACCATATTCTAATATCTTGTCGCTGTGCTTCCCCGCGGAGTTGTCTTTCAATGCTAAGGTCAATTGAATTTCCCTTGCTGGCGACAACGTTTCCACTCACGATCAGATCGGTATTTTCATAAACATCTACAAAAGAACCTTCCCAAATGCAATTGCATTCTCCGAGGGCAACAGGAATTAGAATAAGGTTCGCAAGACACCAGACGCCAAGATTCGCAGCCTTATTTTTGTAAGGACCTTGCGGCATCGATTGCAAAATAAGTTAAGATCCCATCGCATCCAGCTCGTTTGAAGGCAAGTAGCGATTCAAGCATTACCTGTTCTTTATCGAGCCATCCTTCTAAAAACGCAGCCATATGCATCGAATATTCCCCACTCACCTGATAAGCAAAAGTTGGGGCTTGAAGCTCTTTTTTCACTCGACATGCAACATCTAAATAAGGCATGCCTGGTTTAACCATGATCATATCTGCGCCCTCATCAAGGTCAAGTGCACATTCGTGAAGTGCTTCGTCAGTATTTGCAGGATCCATTTGGTAACTAAATTTATCTCCACCTTTTATATTATTACTTGATCCAACAGCATCTCTGAACGGCCCATAATAACTTGAGGCGTACTTCGCCGCGTATGCCATAATTAAAGTATTTGGAAAGTTATTTTTTTCCAAATTATTTCTGATCGCCCCGATTCGGCCATCCATCATATCAGAAGGCGCCACGACATCAGCTCCAGCTCTGGCATGAGATAGTGCTTGCTGAACTAGAATTTCGGTAGTGATGTCGTTAGCGACGTATCCGTTCTCAATAATTCCGTCCTGGCCATGGGTGGTAAATGGATCAAGTGCTACATCTGTGATTATGCCGAGATCGGGCATTAGGTCTTTTATCGTTTTAACTGCTCTCTGGCTAAGGCCATCAGCATTATAGGCCTCTTCTGCCATGAGGCTCTTTTTATCTTCTTGAACAACTGGAAATAAAGCAATAGCAGGTATCTCCAATTCGCTAATTTCTCTAGCCTGTTTCACCAACAGATCTATGCTTAGTCGCTCTATACCAGGCATAGATGGAACTGGTTCACGCTTTCCTTTTCCCTCGACCACGAAAACTGGATAAATTAAATCTGTAGGGGATAGGCCAGATTCGCGCACAAGATCTCTAGAAAACTTAGCCGCCCTAAGTCGGCGCATCCTGGTAGTAGGAAAAGCACCGCGTTGACTTTTAAAGGACATTTCAGGTCTTCCTCAGGAAAATTGTTCGAATGCTAACATAGCTGCTGCCACCGTGGCTTCTATATCTTCTTCGGTGTGTGCTGAAGACATGAATCCAGCTTCATAGGATGCGGGCGCAAGATAAATACCCTCACTTAGCATTGTATGAAAAAATGAATTGAAAAGTTCAATATCGCATCCCATAACGTCCGAATAATTCTTGACAGTTTCTCTGTCAGTGAAAAAAATACCAAACATGCTTCCTACGTGATTGGTAGTTAATGGAATACCAATTTTGCCTGCGGCCAATTCAATGCCTGTGCAAAGGTTTGCAGTGCGATCAAAAATTGGCGAATAGAAATCGGCACGGGACAGTATATTCAGTGTAGCAATTCCGGCGGCCATTGCTATAGGATTTCCAGACAATGTGCCAGCTTGGTAGACAGGGCCAAGCGGAGCGACTTGTTCCATTATTTCTCTTTTCCCACCAAATGCGCCCACTGGCATTCCACCACCAATCACTTTGCCGAGAGTTGTCAGGTCTGCCTCAATGTTATAGTACCCTTGTGCACCTTGAAGTCCCAAGCGGAAACCAGTCATAACTTCATCAAGTATTAATAACACACCATATTTATCACAGAGTAATCGCAGCGCCTCCAAGAAATCAGCTTCTGGTAATACACAGTTCATATTTCCTGTTACTGGCTCAACAATAACGCAAGCTAGAGAATCTCCGTATTTTTCAAAAGCTTCCTTTAATCCCTTAGAATCATTGTAGGTGAGAGTAATAGTGTGATCTGCTAGAGATTTTGGGACCCCTGGGGAGCTTGGAATTCCTAGAGTAAGGGCGCCCGATCCAGCCTTTACAAGCAAGGAATCTGAATGCCCATGATAACAGCCTTCAAATTTAATTATGTTATCGCGACCGGTGAAACCCCTGGCTAGCCGAATAGCACTCATGGTGGCTTCGGTTCCTGAATTCACCATCCGCACGAGATCCATATTTGGCATGATTTTGCATAGGAGCTCCGCTAATTCAATCTCCAATTCTGTCGGCGCCCCATAGCTTAACCCTCTGCTACACTGCTCGATGACAGCCTCACGCACCTCTGGGTGGTTATGCCCCATTATCATGGGTCCCCATGAAAGCACATAGTCTATATATCGTTTTCCATCGCAATCATATAGATATGCACCTTCCGCATTATTTATAAAAATTGGAGTCCCACCTACAGCTTTAAATGCTCTTACGGGTGAATTAACACCTCCGGGAATGTATTTTTTTGCTCGATCAAATAGCTCGGTAGAGGTCATTTATAGTCCTAAGTGCGCATAGCTCTGCGCATCTAATTGCATGAGGTGGAAATTGAAATTCATTTTTACTGAAAACATGTTAATCAAAATGGTTTTAGCACAGCAAGTATTACGATCGCAAATAAGAAGATCACAGGGATCTCATTGAAAAACCTAAAAAACACGTGGCTATGACTATCAGAATTATCATTAATAGCTTTAACATAACGCCCACATTGCAGATGATAAATAATTAAAGCGGCTACGCCGATCAATTTTAGCTGCATCCAAGTAGCGTTGAGATAATAATCAGGGCTTCTATAGATCATTGCAAAGCCAATAATTACAACTATTATCATAAAGGGCGTAACAAATCTGTATAGTTTGCGAGCCATGATTGCAAGCTGTAATTTTGTTTCCTCATGTTGACTAGAAGCGTAATAAACGAATATTCGTGGCAGGTAAAAAAGGCCTGCAAACCAGCAAACTATAAAAATAATATGCAATGACTTCATCCAAAGCATCTAGGTATATGTCCTACTAAATGTATTTTAAATACAATTTATCAGCTATATAAGCTTTCAGAGCAAAATATTAACAAGTAATCAAGCGAGCTCGTGCCAATATTACCAGTTATATACATTAACATTACTTTTATACTTACTGTTATGGTGATGTCTTTTGAAATTGGGTTTTGACAAGTGATAGGTAAATTAAAATGTTAGCAGTTGGTATTATTGGTGGTGCTGGTTATACGGGCGCTGAATTATTGCGTCTGCTAGCGATGCATGATCAGGTAGACGTCAAGATTATTACATCAAGAGAGTACGCAGGCATTGCTGTGGGGCAAGTACATGGCCATCTTGCTGGATATTATCAACAAACCTTTGTGCATCCTGAAGAGAATCTTTTTAAAAACTTGGACCTTGTTTTCTTTGCGACCCCTCATGGGGTTAGCATGAATTTGGTCCCCGCCTTATTGGAGCAAAATGTCAGAGTAATTGATCTTTCTGCAGATTATAGACTGCGAGATAGTGAACTCTGGAAGAAATGGTATGGCGGTGTCCATACAAGTGAACATTTATTGAACAAGGCAGTATATGGTTTGCCTGAGCTAAATCGGGATGAACTTTTGGATGCGAGATTAGTTGCCTGTCCTGGATGTTATCCAACGGCTGTTCAGCTTGGATTTGCACCGCTGCTGACTGAAGGTTTAATAGATTTTTCCAATCTTATCGCCAGCGCAGCTTCCGGTACAAGTGGAGCTGGGAGGAAGGCAAGCTTATCAAATAACTTTAGTGAAATAGGGGAAAACTTTAAGTCTTATGGAGTCTCGGGTCACCGGCATTTGCCTGAGATTGAGCAAGAATTAAGTAAGATTGCGGGCCAAGACGTAAAAGTGACATTTGTTCCTCATTTGGTGCCCATGGTTAGAGGAATCCAAGCGACTCTTTTTGCTTCGCTAAAGCGTAATGCAATAAATTTGCAAAGTATTTTTGACCAATTTTATCAGTCAGAGAAATTTATTGAGATATTACCTCGCGGTGTTTATCCGCAAACTCGAAACGTAAGAGGTTCGAATATTGTCCAAATTTCCATAGAGCGTCCAGATGATGGAGATACAGTCGTTGTTATGGTGGTCGAAGATAATCTTGTTAAAGGAGCTTCGGGACAGGCCATCCAATGTATGAACATAATATATGGTTTTCCTGAAGACGCGGGCCTCGATATCCTCGGGTTGAACCCCTAGTTTTATGAAGAACGTTCAAGCACATAGAGCTGTCGTGACTCGGCGACATCCAAAGTATTATCAGTTTGTCATGCTGGGCGTATCGTTGATTGCTTTGTTTTTTCTTGTATTAGGGTATTTAGCCGGAACAAAGAGTACTGCGAAAAATATCATATCTTTAGTTCAGAACGAGTCTGCTGAGGAAATGGTCTCGATTTCGATTTACGACGCCTTAGAATCGGAGGCTGCGGTATTGCGAACTCAATCGGCCGTCAATCAAGCAGCGTTAATTCAGTTGAGAGATGATTTATCTAACCGAGATAGTCGAATATCCGAGTTAGAGACTAATCTTTCTTTCTTTCGATCTCTTATGGTGTCGGGAAAGCTGGCTGAAGGAATTGGAATGCAACCGATAGAGATTATAGATCTTGGCGATACGAGGCACTTTGAATTTCGTATTATTGTTCAACAGCAGGCTAAAAAACATAATCTTGTTAAGGGTACGCTGACAGCGAATATATATGGTGTCAGAAAAGGCCAGTTTGAATCGCACACTTTAGCTGCATTGAGCCAAGATTTAAAACAAGATGTTATTCCATTGCGATTTCGTTACTTTCAGAAAATCAGAGGACAATTGAAACTTCCCGAAGGCTTCACTCCTCAAGGGGTTGATGCGGTAGTAAGATCTAGCTCTCCTAGCAGAGTGACGGTGCAAAAAAAATGGCCTTGGCTAACGACAGACCAATTTTTAACGTTAGGAGAATGAAATTCCATCTAAAAAAATGGATGTTTGTAATTTTGTGAGAAGTTGTAATTTCGATTAAACTATAATTTTAGTACCGACGAGTAAATTCAAAGAGGTTAGAATAAATAGATGTCTGAAGCCGAAATGTTTAATCCATCAAGTATTAGCCTTACTTCTAAAGCGGTTGAAAAAATTAAGGTATTGGTTTCTGAGGAGAATAATTCTGAACTTAAATTGCGAGTATTTATTGTTGGAGGTGGTTGCTCGGGATTTCAATATGGGTTCACCTTCGATGAATCTCTTCAGGATGATGACACTGCCGTGGAAGAAGATGGTGCCACGGTTGTTATAGATGCTATGAGCTTTCAATATCTTATGGGTTCGGAATTAGATTACATGGAAGGCCTAGAAGGCTCTCGATTTGTTGTCAACAACCCAAATGCTACCACTACATGCGGTTGTGGCGCTTCTTTTTCAATTTAACTAATTGAGAAAACATTAAGCTTGAAAAATAGCGCCAAGTATACGATCTCCCGAAGCGCCTGTTGATATAGGACTATTGCAAGTCAATCCGTGAAGAGTTCTGTAGCTCAGCCAGGCGAAAGCCGCGGCTTCAATATGATCTGCTTCAAAACCCAATTTTTCTATGCTCTCTACTTTAGTAGTAGCTAAAGTTTTTCTGATTCTATCGAATAAATCAGTATTATGTGCACCACCTCCACAAATATAAACTTCATGGGCATTGAAGTCAGATATTGCCATGCAGATGCTTTTTGCGGTTAATTCTGACAGGGTTGATTGCACATCTTGTTTGGGAATGTCTTTCCCAAGCTTTTGTAATTTTGTATTTAGCCACTCCATATTAAATAATTCTTTTCCAGTGCTTTTTGGCTCCTTTTTAAGGAAATACTCCTCTGATAACAGACTTCCAAGCAGATCTTCATTCACTTTTCCACCACCAGCCCAATCTCCATTTGAGTCAAATGGTTGTGCAAGATGTTGCATTATCCAGCTATCTAAAAGTGAGTTACCTGGTCCGGTATCGAAGCCTCCTGCCAATCTATTTCCATCCAGCAGAGTGACATTAGCAAAGCCACCGATATTTACGATTACTCGACGTAATTTTTCTGATGAAAAAACGGCCTGATGAAAAGCAGGAACTAACGGTGCACCTTCTCCTCCTGCAGCGATATCACGCCTTCTGAAGTCCGCGATGGTTGTTATGCCAGTTGTCTCCGCTATTGTATTTGGGTCGCCAATTTGCAAAGAAAATGGGAATGCAGTTTCAGCAGATTTTGGTTTGTGACGAATTGTCTGCCCATGACTGCCAATCGCAGCGATATCGCCCCGGTCGTAACTAGTTGACTTCAGAATACCAAGCGCTGCTTCACTAAAAAGCCTCCCGAGCTTAATATCTAAGGCAGCTAGAAGCTCTATGTCGATATTCATAGAGTGGCTAAATGTACTTATTTCTCTTCGTATTTGCTCAGGTAATGGTAGGGCTTGGAATTCTATGATGGAGGTGTCTTCTTCTGTAAATCGACACAAAGCGACATCGATCGCATCCAGGCTAGTTCCAGACATCAAGCCAATATAAAGAGATTTATTCAAATATCTGTTAGTGCGCAACTGTTCCAGTCTCGTTTTTAGCTATGAGCAATAGTTCTTCTTTTAAAGTAAGTAGTTGCCTCTTAGCGCTAAATATACCCCGCTGAAAATCCTGTATTTCCTGTCGGGGAAGAGATTTAGCCTTTGGCAGTTTCTTATGTATTGTTCTAGGATTACGATGGACACCATTCATCAGAAACTCATAGTGTAGATGAGGTCCTGTTGCTGCGCCTGTAGAGCCAACGGTGCCAATCACCTGACTTTGCTTCACCTTTTGTCCTCTGCGAACCTTACGACGATTTAGATGAAGATATTTTGTTACGTATTGTTCTCCATGTCGGATAACGATATATTTTCCATTAGCTTTTGTATAGGAAGACTCTATAACTCTTCCATCACCAGATGCGAAAACAGGGGTTCCCCGAGGTGCTGCGTAATCAGTTCCGCGATGAGGTCGAGTTGTTTTATATATGGGATGCAGCCTTCTGGGGTTGAAATTTGAACTGATACGAGTGAAATCTAAAGGAGCAAGTAAGAATGCTTTTCGCATACTTACACCTTTGGCATTGTAATACCCAACGTCACCAGCAGAATTTGTATATTTAAAGGCTGTGTATTCTTTTCCGCGATTGTAAAACGCAGCCGCGATAATATCACCGTCATCTATCTTTTCTTCGTTTAAAAATAGCTGCTCATAAACTAGATGGATAGTGTCTCCTTTTCTTGGATCAAGGAAAAAATCAATGACACCACCAAAAATATTAGCTAACTCCATAATGGAATTATGAGTTAGGCCAGCAGATTGCCCCGCAAGAAAAAGGGAGCTTTCGATCCGCGCGCTTGTCCATGTAATCTTTTTTTGCGGAGTAAGAATAATTTCTTTACTCTTGAAGGAGTCTCCAGCTCGCCAGTAATTTGTACTCTCTAAAAGCGAGCGCCGATGCTTGACTCCAATTAGATCTCCATTTACATCTGACAGAAAAGAAAGGGTATGGTTTGGGTACAGTTTACTTAGTTTTTTTCCGTCTGCTGAAGTCTTCACCACTTCGTATAAATCCCGATCAGAAAATCCTGCTTTAGCGAAAATAATGGATAGATTGTCGCCGTCACGAACTTTAAAAGTCCTCCACGGATCTGGTTTTTCTGCGACTGAACTATCTATTTCATTTAGCGTGGTTTTTTCAATCTTCTCTATTTCATTAGGAGCTTCGGTAATTTCTAGATGAGAAGTGTTTGCTATTTCTTCGTTGAGGGTCATCCATGTTGCAAACGATATAAGAGTCATACCAAAAAAAAGTAGAATTAAGTGCCATCTGCGCAAGCTCGACGGAATAGCGGAGACTGCAGAAAAGCCGCGGATAGAGCGACTTATTAGCAAATCAAAAATAGGACCTGCAGGCATTGGTCGATTATAATAAATTTGTGCAAGACTAGACAATGTTCCTGTGCACTTGCATTTACATAATCATGTTGTATCGTGAGTTGCCCTTGTCCGCCCCAATAAAATAAACGGGTCAAGTAATGAGCTGTTCTTTTTTAGAAGATTTAAACAATCGCGGTTTAGTCTTTCAAATAGCAGGAGAAGAAGGTCTGTCACGATGGCTGGGCGGATCCGAACGAACCCTTTATTGTGGTTTTGATCCTACCGCAGACAGTCTGCATATTGGTTCCCTGGTTCCCTTGCTGACCTTGCGCCGCTTTCAGCTGGCCGGTCATCGTCCTTTGGCTCTCGTCGGAGGTGCTACTGGTTTGATAGGGGATCCGAGTTTCAAATCTGAGGAGCGAACTCTAAATTCTCAAAATGTAGTAGAAGCATGGGTTGAAAAAATAGAAGGTCAATTAGGTCGATTTATTGACTTCGATCAAGGTTCTTTCTCGGCCAAGGTTGTCAATAATTTAGAGTGGACTAAGGATTATGATGTTCTTACTTTCTTGAGAGATGTTGGTAAACACTTCTCTGTCAACTCTATGATACAAAAAGAATCGGTGAAACAAAGAATTACTAGAGACGGTGATGGTATTAGCTTTACCGAATTTTCTTACATGATTCTTCAATCTTTTGATTTTGTTATGTTGAATAAGCTTCATGATTGCGGGCTTCAGATAGGTGGCTCGGATCAGTGGGGAAATATTACAGCAGGAATAGATCTTACCCGAAGAATGAACGGGGAGACCGTATTTGGTTTGACACAACCGCTGGTTACTAAGTCGGATGGCTCGAAGTTTGGAAAGACAGAAGCAGGAACAGTTTGGTTGGATGCTTCTCGAACATCACCTTATGCTTTCTATCAATTTTGGTTAGGTACAGCTGATGCAGATGTTTACAAATTCCTTCGTTACTTTACTTTTCTTTCTTTGGAGGATATTGAATGCGTTGAAAAGGAGGATGCAGAGAACGATGGCCGTCCTCAAGCACAAATGGTCCTAGCAGAAGAGATGACGAGATTGGTCCATGGTGAAGACGGGTTAATGACAGCCAAACGAATTACTGATGCATTGTTTTCTGGTGCGTCTGATTCGCTTAGTGAAGAAGATTTTAAACAACTTCGTCAGGATGGTTTGCCCAGCTCAGATCATCATTTTTCGACGCTGCCTGCTAGTTTGACCCAGCTTTTGGCGGATACAGGAATAGCCACCTCTGGCAAGCAGGTTAAGGACGCGCTTCAGCGCAATGCTGTTTTTATCAATGGCGAACCAATTGGTTGGGATAGTAATACAGAACTGGTTAAATGTTTTAGAAAAGAAAATGCATGTTTTGGTCGTTTCTTTTTGGTGAGATTAGGACGAAAAAAATATCATCTTCTTGAAATTCAGTAGTTGGAATTTTATTAATTGTCTTTGTTTTGGTATTAGCACTACTAGCGCTCAAATTTTGATATACAAGAAAAAGATATTTGTATGCTCGATCTCTATTTAATGCGCCACGCAAAATCTTCATGGTCAAACGCGGAGGCGTCTGATCGAGAAAGAGTTTTGAATTCGAGAGGTCAAAAAGACGCACCTCGCATGGGTGAATTTTTATCACGGCATTTCCCAGCTATTTCTCCTTATGTCAGTCCAGCTCTAAGAGCTCAGTTAACGTGGGCCGGTATTTGTTCTACATGGCCGGCACTTGCCTCATTGGAATATCATATTGAAGAGTCGCTTTACACATTCTCCTATCAGGATTTAATAAGTTGGTTCAAAAAAAAAGAAGGAGATAAGCCGATATTTCTGATAGGACATAATCCTGCATTAACCGAGTTGATAAATCACTTGACCCAATCCAATTCGATTAGCAATCTACCAACGGCTGGTTTTGCCTATTTAACGTTGTCTTTGTATGAATGGCCAGGTATAGAAGCAGGGGTTGGCAAGCTAGAGAAATTAGTATTGCCAAGTGATCTATCGGAATTATAAAAGTGTTATCCGACTGCGAATTCTTTATATTGATGGTAATCTTGCGCAGAACTTCCAAATAAAGGATCTACCATGGAAGCGAGAATCTTATTATTACTAGTTGTTCTTTTATCAGGTTGTGGAGAGTTTTTACCTGCCCCGATAAAAAAAAATACATGGTGTGAATCTCCTCGCGTAAAGGTTTGCACGATGGACTACAGACCAGTATGCGGCAAGCTTTCGACTGGTCAAAAGAGAGACTATTCCTCTCCTTGCAATGCCTGTGCAGATGAGAAAGTTTCTTCATATTCAGAGGGTTCTTGTGAGATGCAGCTGCAATGAGTTTAACGAACAAAATTTTGTTGGCGATGATCGCTGGAATATTTGTAGGGGCCGGTCTCAATGTGTTTCTGCCAGTGTTGTCAGAATCTGCAGTCTTTTTACTAAATAAATATGTAGTGGAAGGATTATTTGAACTGGTGGGCCAAGTATTTATCGCTTCCCTAAAGCTTCTAGTGGTGCCGCTAGTTTTGGTTTCCTTGATTTGTGGATCGAGCTCCATGGGTGACAGTGCTCGTATGGGGCCAATAGCGGTTAAGACTCTATTGCTTTATCTGGGCACAACTGCCGTGGCAATTACCATGGCCTTATTTATTGCCGTATTAGTATCGCCCGGAGAGGCAGTTAGTCTCGATACAAATGTTATGTTCGAGGCAAAGTCACCTCCCCCTTTAATTCAGGTATTAATTGATATTTTCCCATCTAATCCATTCGCTGCGATGGCAGAGGGTAGAATGCTTCAGGTAATCGTATTTGCTTTATTGGTGGGTTATTCCATATCACATGCAGGTGAAGCGGGTGTGCGGATTGCGAATTTTTTTCGAGATATGGAAGAAGTCGTTATGCGGATGGTGTCTGTAATGATGGCCTTTGCTCCATATGGTGTTTTTGCTCTACTGGCGAAGCTTTTCGCGACAATGGGGATTGGTACGATCCTCGATCTAGCGGTTTATTTCTTCACCGTGCTCGGAGTATTGGTTCTCCATGGCGCACTAACCTACGGTCTAATGGTCAAGGCTTTTACCGGTCTTTCTCCTGTCCCCATGTTTCAGAAAATGCGGCGGGTATGGGCCTTCGCGTTTAGTACGGCTTCTTCTGGCGCTACGTTACCCATCACACTTCGAACCGTAGAAAAAGGTCTTGGTGTTAAAAATTCTGTTGCAGGTTTTACTGTGCCGCTTGGTGCAACTATCAATATGGATGGAACTGCAATAATGCAAGGGGTCGCAACGGTTTTTATTGCGCAGGCATACGGGATCGATTTAACTCTTAGCACTTTTGTAACTGTGATTCTGACTGCAACACTGGCGTCGATTGGTACTGCTGCCGTGCCCGGTGTGGGTTTGATTACCTTGGCACTTGTTCTGGAACAGGCCGGTTTGCCGCTTGAAGGAATTGCATTAATTATTGGGGTGGATAGGTTGTTGGATATGGTGCGAACGGCTGTCAATGTGACCGGTGATGCAGCAGTTTCATTGATTGTAGGTCGAAGTGAAAGAGAACAAGAGTTAGCGACTTACTTAGACCCAATTGCTGGTCGTAATGATGAATTGTCAGACACACAAAGTGCAGGAGCTACAGGATGAGTATTCAGGTTTCTATTGTACCAGTGACCCAATATCAACAAAACTGCTCTGTAATGAAGTGTCTGAAGACAGGTAAAGCCGCCATAGTGGATCCTGGCGGCGACATTGAGCGCATTAAGCAGGCAATGTCTGAGATAGAGGCGACCGCCGAAAAAATTATTCTTACCCATGGGCATATGGATCATTGCGCAGCTTCTGACGTGCTTAGAGAAGAGCTCGGCATACCCATTGAAGGTCCTCACAGTGCCGACGATTTTTGGATTTCGCGACTCCCAGAGTGGTGTGAAATGTCCGGGTTTCCGGTGGCGCAGGCATTTACACCAGATCGTTGGCTTGAAGATGGTGATACGGTAAATGTTGGTGAGCAGCAACTTCGTGTCTTCCATTGCCCTGGTCACACGCCCGGGCACGTAGTGTTTCTTTACGAATTACAGAAAATTGCTTGGGTTGGAGACGTTCTTTTTCAAGGGTCCATTGGAAGGACCGACTTCCCTATGGGGAATCACGATGATTTGATACAAAGTATTAGAGGCAAGTTGTTTCCATTGGGAGACGATATAACTTTTATACCTGGTCATGGACCGACGTCGACTTTCGGTCAGGAACGTGAGACCAATCCCTTTGTGGCGGATAGCCGTTATGGTTAATTTATTTTATCCTCAATAGGATAGAGTTTTCCCTCAAATATCGTTCCTTTAACCGTGATCTTTTTGAGGTTAGATGCGCCTGCTTCAAATGGGTCTTGATCCAAGACAACGAAGTCTGCTTTCTTCCCAACGCGAATCGATCCGATTTCGTCTTCCCATCCCATCACTCTGGCAGCATCAATTGTAATGGATCTCATCGCTGCCCTCAGTGATATTTTTTCGTTAACATCACTTGTTTTACCGTTTATTGTTAGTCGGGTTGAAGCAGTCCAGGCAAGTGTGAGTGGGGATAGTGGAGCCATGGGACAATCAGAATGCAAAGCAAATGGGACCTGCAATTGCTCCAGCGAACCTAATCTAACCATCTTACTTCCGCGCTCAGTTCCCAGCCATTTTTCACTGAATATGTCTGATAGTATGTAGTTGTAGTAGGGATTGGCTGAAACCATCATCCCAAGTTCACTTATCAATTGATTCTGTTCTTCTCTTGTATAGGCGAAGTGTTCAAGCGTAGTTCCGTGATTTTCTCTTGGGAACTTCGTATCCAGTTCTTTGACTAGATCTAACAAAGCGTCTGCACTCTTGTCTCCATTTGTATGTGCGTGAAGCTTGTAGCCAGCTTTCCAGAAAACCTCAGCCCATTGTTTTGTAAGTGGGATAGGAACCATCCAAACTCCCTCATGTCCATCTAGATATCCGGGTGGTCCCATTTGAGACAGTCCACTGAAGATAGCTCCATCAATCATTAATTTAAAATGCTTATCTATTATTACGCGACTGGAATTACCCGCTCGCCAGGACTGGATTTCTTTTAATGCTTCTTCTGGAGATATATTTCTAGTAAGAAAATCGGTAATTATGGGTGTCAGAATAATTCTAGAAGGTGACCGCATAGTTTCGGCAGTCCCACGGATAAGATTAATTTCCATCTGAGGATTACCGAAGATGCCAATTCCCATATCAAGAGCGGTGGTGACTCCACCTTGATGAAGCATATCCAAAAAAATTGTCATTCCCTGTTGGAAACGTTTTGGTTCAAAGAGAAACTTGAGTCTTGGCATTATCGCCACCAATCCATTTTCTTTGAAATGACCTCGTTCCAAATTTGCTAGTTCCCCAAGTCCTTGGATCGAATCCTCACTTATTCCTAGCCAGCTTATAGCGAGATCGTTGAGGAATAGTTCGTGAAAAGAGCGATGCCAGATAATGACCGGGGTATCAGGAAAGAGCGACGACAAACTCTGTCGATCTATATCTCCATGCCAGAGAGGGTGATATCCCCAGGTGATAAAAGGTTCGTCGCTTTTGTCGTGAGCCATTATCAGTTCTTTAAGACGAGCGATATAATCTTCTGGAGATGTGCTGCCCGGAAATTCACCTGTTGGTAAAGACCAGCTCTCGGGAGCTACAAATGGGAATTGGGTTAGAATGGCAGGCAATGTTGGATGGACGTGTGCGTCTATAAATCCCGGAAGAAGCACCATCTTTTCCAACGAGCGATTTATATTACCCCCACTTTTTTCTATGAGTGGTAATAGTGAATCAAGGTTACCTACAGCGGCAATTCGACCATTTTCTATCGCTACAGCGGTTGCCACCGGCTGATCATCTTCCATCGTGATAATCTTTTCAGCCGTGAAGATTGTGAGAGAAAGGGCTGGTATATTCGCAATAAATAATAGAGATGAGAATAAAGAGACGTTTGCTATTTTTTTGTAGTTATACATTAAGGTCGAATCACTTTAAACCAGTCGCCAGTTCTCGGCTCTCCTCGCGGATAGATCCCATTAATTAATCGGTGGGTGGCTTCAGCCTCTGGGATTGGGCTTTTCGCGGCCAAACCTGCAACAGTCTGCCCACGTGGCACTTGAATATATCTTACGTACAAAGGAGGGCCGGTGATCATTTCGCCTTCGGTCATCGAGCGAAAGCTTTTAATTATTTTCAACAGTATCGGATCATCTTGCTTTATATCTTTAGCGCTACCTTCAAACAAATATGAATAATTTTGGTCAATCACCGCTACGCGCTTAGTCAGATTTTTGTCGGACGCCAGCGCGGTATAACCTTTTAGACCAAACTGATCTAGGGCTTCTTCGCTAGACAATTTCCCAGTTGAAAGATTTTTTAGCGTTTCTTCAGGTTTGATCAAGACGTCACGCTTTCGAAGCATGATTCGGAGTGAGGCATCACCGTCATCGGATTGAGCGATCACAGCGCCAGAGGTCGCATTTACACTCCATCCATCAGGTAACTCTACTGTAAAACCGAGATTGTTGTGGTAGTAACGCTGGTCAGTGCGCTTGTTACTTGCATGATCGCCCCAAGGAAGGTTTTGTATGTGCTTTCTAAAATCTGTGGTCACGTCACTAATTAAGTTTTCCTCGTCAGTTTCAACCTGTTTTGCAGACTTAATTATTTCTTTTAATCTTCGATCGCTGCGCGGGTGGCTTGCATAAAGACCATGATAACTAGACGGCTTATTACCCGATAAGCGTTGATGCATTTCAAGATACTTCATGGTTGAGAGTGCATCGATTATCGCTTCGACGTCATAGCCATTTTTTGCAATATAATTTGCGCCCAGTCGATCAGCCTCTAGTTCACGTTTTCGCCCAAAGCTGGCACCAACTTCAGCACCGTACATCTGTGCTGCGCTAGCCAGATTACCACTCCCTGTCAGCATATAAGTTCCAAAGCTAGCGATCTTTTGTATGACGTTGGAGGTAGTTCCTTCTGAGTGATGATTGGCAGTAACATGGGCAATTTCATGACCTACTATACCCGCAAATTCAGCTTCAGAATTCAGATAATTCAGAAGCCCTCGATTAACGTAGATATAACCGCCCGGCATAGCAAAGGCATTTATGGTTCCATCATCAACGATCCTGAAAGTAAAAGCGTCTATTTTCTTGTAACCACTACTTTCGACTAGCTTATTACCAATTTTATTTAAGTATCGTTGTAGTTCGGGATCTTCATAAAAAAGCCCGTTTTTCTCCATCTCCTCAAATTTTTCTTTACCAATTTCTTTTAAACCTGATTCAACACTAATCGATTGACTGGTTAATATTACAATCGAAGTGATTGATAAGATTGACTTGTTTATATTAAAAGCCAAGGTTTAGAATTTTCCTGATAAAAACTCGAGAAGCTGATCGCCTATCCCATCACATGCCACTCCCTTAACCGGAGCATGGATGGGAAGTGGTACGAAGATTGAGGGCATGTAGGTTTGTCCACTGCTTTCTGTGTTGACTTTTCCTACTTCTGCACGCGCTGTAAAATCCCATATGATTGCCTCATAGTTAGCTTCGTTACTCCAGGTCGCGAATCCAAAGCATCCATGCAGGCTGCAAGATAGACTGCCGTCGCTCCCCGTATTCTTAGTGCTCCCATCGATCCAGATCATGTAAGCAAGATCAAGAGATTCGAGCGTTTGCAGCAACGCTCGTTCCTCAGTGAAGCGTTGAAGGTCACGTGGTTCTAGTGGCGCCGTTCTTGGTTCAAACCAGGGATAAAGTTGGTCCAGAAAATAAGTTTCCGGGATTATTGTTATGGTCGGATCTTTTTTCATAATGTGCGTGCCGACACATTGCACAAAATCTGGTTCGGTCGCGTAGTCACTGCCATGCCTGCGGCCTAGAATGACGGCTGTAGCTTCCCCAATACCAATTTCTGGCTCGTTAAATACCATTTCATCTACCCTCGAAGTAACACAGCCGCTTAAAACATTAATCGATAGGATTAGAGGAAGTAAGGTTTTAATATTCATTGGTTCAATTCTATGGATTCGGGTTGTGAAAACTTCCTTTCATTTGGATCATCTTCTCGAGCGGATAGTCCATCCAGCCAAAGAGCTATGGGTTCTGCTCGTCGAAAGCTTGTAACAAAGTGAGCGCCGGCGTCTCTTAGCGCCATAATAGCAGCTAAATTAATCGCTTCTTCTTTAGATTGTCCGCCCTCAATACCCATTACAAGATTCTGTGGGGTTTTTCCATAAGCAGTCATTTTCCAATCACCAAGAGGCTCGCCCGCGGCATTTATTAACTCAAAGCGATAGCGCATCCATATTTCATATACCTTAACTTGTGTATGAGAAGGTATTGCATATTGGAGTTCCTCGACATGCGGAATAATGATTACATCTACTCCGTCTGCTGGTTTTTCTGAGGAAGGTCTTTCTGAAAGTGTTAGGGTTTTTGAAAAGACTCCTGAAAAAATTAAGTTCCAAAGCCTGACTTGTGCCTCACCAGTTCTGATCTGCCAGTCTGCTTGTCCCTTGGATCTTGCTTCATCAAAAATCTCGTGCGACTTAAATTCATCCTCATAATAGACACCTAAAGTCTGATTAAGTTTTTCTATCAATGGAGTTGGAAAATCGCCTTGGACAATCACTTGATTGCTCCCGCAGCCTGATAAAAACAAGCCTGTTAGCATGATCAACTTAAAGGTGTTTCTATAAACCCACAAAAGCGCCATCATTTAGTCCTGTTAGTGGCCTGGCGAGTCTCGCAAAGCACTCTGACATAAGACGTCCTTCTGGGCCGCCATAAGTTCGCATACCAATAGCATTTATTTTGGTTATCTTTATACCATCTACTCCTGTACGATTTCTTTTAGTTATTCCTCTAACAAGTGATGTTGGATTTTGACAATTTGAAATTCCTGCTCGAAAATCATCTCCTATAAGAAATATACTGCCGGGGGAATTTGTCTTGTCGATAAGATCTACTGCCCTGATTAACCCTTTAGTAGGATTTGATGCGTCTGAAGGAAAGCCTTCAAGCCTCTGTTTAATTTTATCTCTATTCACCGCAGTATCCCTAATCCAGCCCACCTTTTCAAAGATCACTTGGTTTCCATCTGAATCAAAGACTTGCATTCCTTTAGTTTGAGGATGGGCGTCAAGAATAGAAGCAATAACTCTAGATAGAGAACCATCTTCTTTTCTCGGATTCATCGAGCCTGATAGGTCTACGACAAAGACAATGTAGGGCCTGTCAGCATGTATACCAATCACAAGTTCATTTTTATTATCGGCCACATTCTTAAGAAGATCTTCCTCTAAAACAGAAAGCTCCTCAAGTCGCTGACGCAGCTTTTTATGATCCTCTAAAGCTTTAGTATCACTTAATTTGGGAGCTTGCCAATTTAGTTTTTTTAATTTCTCCAAAAGAATATTTTTTGCTTGGATTAGGTCGAGTTTAACATCTGATAGAGAATCTATTTTTAATTGAGCACGTTCATTTTCGGATTCTAATTTAATAAAGACTTGTTTCAATTCAGTAATTTCGTTCTGTAAATTAGCAACTAAGGAATCTAGGATTTGAGATTCTGCTGTTTTGGTGATCATAAGCAGGAGTATCACCGCTCCAAAACCACAGCAAATGACATCTAGGAAAGATACTGAAAATTCTTCCGGTGGGCGTCTCCCGCTGTTTCGAGATCTAGACATCGTTAGGTATAGCCCATGATTTATTTAATGATTCTTTCTCGGCATCTTCTGCATATGCATAGTTCTCTGATATATCCTGAGTTCCCCAATTTCGTTCTGGTGCAATGAAGCACCCTCCTTTTTCCACAGCTAGCTTCCAAAATAAGTAACTAGCTTTTACGTCTCCCTCAAAAGGAAGGAGCACCACGTTCAGTGATGCGAGATCTGGAAATTCCTTTTTTGCTGCTTGGAAATATTTATATCGATTGCTAACAGAAACTCTTTCATACGCATTAGAACTCTTTTTCTGATTCGGTAGCCCATCAGTAATTATCCAAATGGAATCCGGAATTGGCTCCAATTTCTGCAGTGATATAACCGCTTCCTGTAAATTTGTTCCTCCGAATGGAACAATTGTCTCAATATTTGAAGCCAATGCCTCTAATTCAGGCTGATTCTTTGCTTCTAGCCAAGTGTCATTCGTATCTTTTTTTAATGTTTTGACATGATCATTGAATACATATGTTTGATATTTTGTTGCATTAGAAAAGCTTCCTAAGATCCATTGAAGTGACTTGACGGCGGAGCGCCATTTTGGTGCCCGCAATTGAACAAGTTCTTTTTCATTTTGAAGTGCGTAGACGTCGGCCACCGTCTGCTCAAGCATGCTGGCTGAGACATCCATTAGTATGGCGACGTGTTTCCCTGTTAACTTGCATCCACTTAATCTCTGTCTTCCCCCACTGCCAGCAAAATCTAGCGGACTCTCTTCTTGCAAGGCTCTATTTTTTCTTTCCAGTGCGTTTAACGTGGCTTCCATTTTGATAATTTTTTGGTTAAGACTGGCTAAATCGTTTTTAGTAGGTGCTTTTGTTGCTTTCTCTAGGTCCAATTTGCTCAAATTAGATAGATCCAATTGCAAGGCTTCTATTGATTCTTCTAAGCGCGTAATTTCACTATTCAATTCGAGAGTCTTAGAATCGAGAGTCTCGGAACGCTCATTTTCTATTTTGACGCGAGATTTTAAGAGATCTACTTCCATTTGCGACGTCTGATTAGAATTAAGAACATCCTCCTTGATGCTATGATCGATAATCATGAAAACCAACACTACCGCCCCGAAACCGCAGGACATAATGTCTAGAAAGCTCAGGCTGAAAGTAGTAAAGGTTCTATTTCTTCGGGCCACAGATTAACTATCCGCTCTAAGGTTTATCAAAACGACTACTTCGTCATTAAATTGAAGTCGATCGCCTGGCATAAGAGCTTGGTTGGAAACCGGATTAGAATTACAGGTTAGCTGATTTGCCTGCGAAGCAAACCAGTCCTCTTCAATGCAATGAAGTCGTATATTGTCGGATATAATCCCATCTCCGAGAGGATGGGCAGTGAAATGTTCATCCATCCAGTGGGTGGGACGATTTTTTTTCGGTAATTTTTCGTCAATGGATTTCGAGGTTTTTTTCATCGGAGCAGTAGCACAGGGTGCTGTCTTAATCAGCCTTGGGGAGTTTGGGTCAAGCTTGATTGTCTCAATTAGTGATGGTCTTAAAATACCGCTCGAAATAATATTTGGTATTTGATTAATCCCTGGTAGCGTACTTGTGGGTGTTTCTAGAAGGACTGCTCTTTGATCTAGGTCTTGATGTATTCCTCTCACCCTTATAATTAGTTCATCGGTGATGTGCTGCATATCTGTTGAACAAAGCCTTGCCACATGTCCTTGTATTTCACAAATTGCTTCATCGTGTTCAAAGAGTTCATTAATTAGTATAGGCATCTGGTCGTATAATAATTGATCGGTGTGCGCCTGCTTTCTGGGGTCAAACCGAGTTTGATTAATGAAGTTGGCTGCGATTACTGACGCATAGCGTTCTTTTAACTGAAGCCAGCCCATGCCGGGTATTACACTGGACCCAGTTACTGAGAATGAGTCGTCGCGGCGTTCTAATTCAACGATCATCGCCTGGTGCAGCTGCAGCTCCAAATGTAAAATAGAGGTGTGAGTCGATACATTGGCTGCTAAAAGAGCGCTTCTGTGGATTATTCCCAGCGCTGTCATTGGACACTGCTCAATAATACCAAGTAATAGTGAGAGTTGTTCTTTACTCATGCTTCCTGAGACGGCGAGTGCAATCTCATTTGACTCAGATGCATCTTGAGATAGCGAGAGCAAGTGCTGATGCACCAGGTCAGCAGTATGTCGCGCGGGGCCAAAAGAGAGTTGAAGCGACTCCGTTCCTAATTGCCACCAGAATTTATTATTAACTTCCCTTGGTTGGGTTCTGTAGTTTTTTTCAGCGACTTCTCCAAAAATGAATTCATTTCCAGTGTTAAAGACGAAGCCATTACTGTGTATCGCTTTTTCTTCATAAAGCAATCTTATTGACGTATCCAGAAGATCAAGGATGACGGCCATAATTGTTACTCGTTAGCCAAATGTCTCAGGAGCTGTTGGTCTGCACATCGTTGGCAGTCGAGCACCAATCTTTCCTGTGAGAGCTGAAGTTGGTGTAAGCAGAACATGATAATAATGCTCAGTATAAGCGCAACAAAGGTACTGTTAAATGCCACGCCAAGGCTTGCGGTTACTCCCGAGATATCCCCCTCTACGGCCTTATAGGCTTGACCCAATGCTTCTCCAATTCCTCTTACGGTACCGATAAATCCAATTGATGGGATTGCCCATGCAATGTACCTCACCATAGAAAGTTCCGAATCCAGTCTTTCCGCTTCGATATCGCATTGTTCTTTGATGGTATCTGACACGGATTGAACACTTGCGGTAGTACTGAAGCGTTGTAAAGCCGATAGCAATGTTCGTACAAGAAGAAATTCCTGTTCTGAACTAGGCAGGCCTTCTAGTCCTCTGCTGTATTCGCGTGCATCCACTGGCAGTACACTCGTTCCATCGGGAATATCCAGCAGTGGTGTATTGACCATATTTCGTTCATAAAATGTCTGCCTACCTTTGAAAGCCATAATTGCTAAGGCCCAAAGCATTAAAATAAAGCACGCTTCCTGTTCAAAATCTCTAACGACTACCGCAAGACTTCTGTCCGGCACTACCTGCTCGCCTGACGCCATGAGAGATGCCTGCTGCTTAAGCTCAGCATCGGCAGTGGGACGTATTATTCCGACATAGGAGCCATGGACCAGAATGATGATCGTCAGGAGTGCGATTACTTGGTAGATGAACTCCGTAGATAGCGTTTGCTTCATGGTAAATTCCTTTGATGGTTGCCGTTTATGAAAGTGTTTGTTACTGAATGATCATTCGGCATAACGCGCTATTCTAAATCCTACGTCATCACGACCCATTTGCCCATAATCACGGGCAGAAAGGCGTAGATCAGAAAGTTTGCTATGAGCCCAACTTGCTCCCCGAATGACTCGATTGTCACCGTCCTGTGCTCCCAGAGGATCAATCAATAGATCGCCGACAAGTCCTGCTATTTGATAGACATCGTGTATCCATTCAGCGACATTGCTATCTAAGTCATAGAGATTTCGATGATTTGCAGGAAAAGAGCCCACAGGCGCGCTAACGACAAAGCTGTCGGCATACCCATTAATTACCCTTCCATTAATGTACGCTGAAGCATCATCGGCAAAATTACGTTTCCC
>CAJXCR010000025.1 GCA_913051825.1 uncultured Halieaceae bacterium | reverse complement strand
CTGTCGCTGCGGCATCGCCAGAACCTCAAAGTGGCTATGTAGAATATATGTGGTGCGGCTTCGGAGAAGAAATGTCAGAAGAAACATGGTCAGCACTGAAGGTAGACTTCAACAAAATAGTGGCTGCTTCGGAACATAAAGCACGCAACGTTGTCGGCTTTGCTCCCCAATTTGAAACAGAAAACTTTGATGGGATATGGACTCAAGTCTGGGATAGTAAAGAAACAAGGGATAAAGGTTGGGCTGATTGGAATGCAAACCATGCCGAAGCTTTCGATAATAAATGGGGCAAGGTTTTGCAATGTAATCCCGATAGAAACTTCGCGTTTGAGTACCAACAAGGTTATCAGCCAACATCTGAGTGGACCACAGAACCCCCATTTGTAGCAATGTATGCCTTCTGCAAAATCAATGATGGGTTTTCCATGGAGGATGTTGCTGCTCAAGGTGAAAGAGGCTCAGCCTGGGTTGCTGAACTAGAGGCAAGTAATGGCTCAACAGGTTACTGGAATTCTATGCATATCCCACTATTCGATACCACTGCTGTAGAAGGAACTGTGATTGGATATGACTTTATGGTTGGTCATTATTGGCCCTCTGGTGAAGCAATGGCATCAGGTATGGAGAGATATCTGGCAAGCGATCTTCGAAAGCAAGCCGACGAAATCTTTACCTGCGAAAACTTGAACTTTGAGGTTGATCCGATTCTCGCCCTGGCAAACTAATTCATTAAGTTAAGGAAAAAAGCGCGGGTTAGCTCGCGCTTTTTTATTACCAGCCCTTTTTAAAGTTTTTAAAAGGCACCGCTAGATTTTGTATATCCTCCAAAAGGTCGGCTGGAAGCCCACCTTCTTTAACTCCAGAAAGGTTACTGTAGATCATATCGGTGCAGCCACCGAAGCGGAGTTTTATGGCTTCGGTCAGTTGATCATAACGTCCTATCGCCGCAAATAACTGAAGTGTGTCATCGGATATTTGTGCAGCCAATTTGTCCCAAAGTCCCTCTTTCGTCATAGCATTAAGTTTTCTACCCAAATCACCCAAACCGTGGTGCTCTAAAACGGGCCAGTAGCTCGGGGTAGACCCATAAAATGCCACTCGGTAACGAACCCATTCCATCGCTTTCGCAACATCTGAATCCGTCGCTCCCGTCACTACAAAACCTCCACCAGCAATCTGAAAAGATCCTCTAACTAGATCTGAAACTTTAAGTCCTTTCTCGATACGAGGCATGGCGACCTCCTCCATATAGGAACGGGTACAGAAAGGATGAAGGTGAACACCGTCACAAACTTCTCCTGCCAACTCCAGCATTTTCGGCCCTACCGCAGCCATAGTGATTGGAACAGGTAACTCGCTATTTGACTCCGGAACGAAATTTGGCGTCATCAGAGTAAAATTGTAATGATCACCGCGGAATTCCAGTTTCTCTCCAAGCTCCCAATTTCTCCATATAGCCCTTAACGATTGAATATATTCTCTCATCCTAGGTACTGGTGGCGTCCACGGAACCGAAAATCGTTTCTCATTATGAGGTTTGATCTGTGGTCCTATTCCTAAAACAAATCGCCCTTTTGACGCTTTCTGTAAATCCCAACACGTATTAGCCATGACCATCGGCGAACGCGGAAAACATATTGCGACTGCGGTACCCAATTTTATTTTATTTGTAGAAACTGCCGAAACTGCAAGAGGCAGGAATGGATCATAACGATTTTCCATTGAAGCAATCATATCGAATCCCGCATTTTCAGCATCTAGTGCAGCCGACGGGATTGAATTCAAATTCTCTTGAGGAAGTACCGTCATCACTTGCATGGGTGAAGATCCAATTATTTGATTGATGGGCCATGATTATCTATCTACGGAAAATAGACAACCTAAGAACATTTGCCAATCGATGCGAGACTATCGCTTGAATACGACCAAAAATCGGCTAAGCTGAATACTAATCCATTACTAGTATTTAAAAATTATACAAAGGAGCCGTGATTGATGATCAGAGCAATCGGTTTTTTAGCTTCATTCCTTTTGACATCTATTAGTCATGCTATGGAAAAAAATGAGGAAGTTAGTGATTTTGAAACCCGGCGTCCGTATTCGATAACAGAGGAACGCGAGCCTTGCGAGCAATATAATCCACTGCGAAGTCCACATTTTGGAGACATGCACGTGCACACTGCTTGGTCATTTGACGCGAGTTCTCAAGATACAAGAAATACACCAAATGATGCCTACAAGTTTGCCAAAGGTGGGCTAATGGGCATCCAACCGTATGATGAAAATAACCAGCCTTTAAGACACATCCAAATAGATCGTCCACTAGATTTTACAGCTGTGACGGACCACGCCGAATTTTTAGGTGAGATAAAAATGTGTATGACACCTGGTTCTAAAGGTTATTGGCATCCGGTATGCCTAGCACACAGATATTTCCCTAATCTGACGTTTGGAACTCTAGCAGCCTA
The DNA here is from genome assembly GCA_913051825.1 of uncultured Halieaceae bacterium. Classification (GTDB taxonomy): domain Bacteria; phylum Pseudomonadota; class Gammaproteobacteria; order Pseudomonadales; family Halieaceae; genus CABYJX01. The sequence goes on along the minus strand of CAJXCR010000025.1, from coordinate 23,555 downwards.
TGGAATGGTGGGTAAGAAGCGTTGGGGGTTTTGCGGAGAAGATTATACAGACTGCATGAGCAATGCTGCTGATAGATGGGGAGACGTTCAAGCGGCAGCCGAAGAAGCCTACGACCGAAGCAGCAGCTGTAAATTCACAAGCTTTATTGGTTATGAGTGGACAGGCACAATTGGGGCAGGTCAAAACCTACATCACAATGTAATTTTTCGTAACCATCAAGTTCCGGACGAAGCCTTAAGCTGGATTGAAACACCCTCACAAACTCATCTTTGGGATTATTTCGAGAACGAGTGCCAAGCGAATAAACCAGGTTGCGATGCAATTTCAATACCTCATAATTCTAATCTTAGTGGTGGCATCATGTTTGAGACCGCACGACTAGAAAATGAAATAGTACCGATCGATCCTGTAACAAAAGAAGAGGCCGAAAGAAGAGCGCACTGGAATCCACTATTCGAAGTTATGCAGCACAAGGGATCATCTGAATGCGACAACCGAACTCCGACATGGGCTGCCGATGAATACTGCAATTTCGAAAAACTCGGTTACGATAGCTTCGGTGGAAAGAATACAGGCATTGCCGCTGACGGAAAAATGGACTGGCTGCAAATCTTTCTCGATGACGCTGAACTAGTAGAAACACGATTACCTGAAGAAAGCAATTTTCTACGTTATGCGCTAAAAAAAGGCCTCAAACAAGAGGCAGAAATCGGAGCGAACGCGTTTAAGTACGGATTAATTTCAAGCACTGATACACACATTGCGGCTCCAGGACTAGTCATGGAGAAAAATCACCCAGGCCATGGCGGTGCAGGTATAAGTTCTCGAGACGGAATTCGAACTGGTCTTCCCGATGAAATCGAATATAACCCTGGTGGTCTGGCCGTGCTTTACTCCGAAGAAAATACTAGAGACTCACTTTTTGCTGCAATGCGCCGACGAGAAGCATACGCCACCACTGGAACACGAGTGGCAGTGAGATTTTTTGGGGGCTGGGACTATACGGAAGATCTGTGCTCTTCACCAAACATGGTCGAACAAGGATACTCAAGAGGTGTGCCCATGGGAGGACAGTTAAACAATGTCTCTCGATCCAACAATGAAGCGCCCGTATTTATTGTTTCTGCACAATCAGACGCGGGCACCCCTGAGTATCCAGGAAATCCACTGCAACGCATTCAACTTATTAAAGGATGGTATGTGAACGGTAAGCTCAAAGAAAAAGTCATGACTGTTGCTGGCGGAGATAACAATGCAAGTGTTGACATCAACACTTGCCAGACTTCAGGAGAAGGACATCAGCAATTATGTAGTATTTGGAGAGATCCCGAATTTGATGAAGCGAATCATGCTTTTTACTATACGCGAGTGCTAGAAAATCCCAGCTGTCGCTGGAGTCAAATGATCTGCGCCAAGTCTGGTGTTCAGTGTGACGATCCAAGCTCAATTCCAGAAGAATTAAAAGCGTGCTGTTCAAAGGAACATAAACCGATAATTCAGGAACGAGCTTGGAGCTCTCCTATTTGGTTCACTCCTTAGCATATCTACTCTATAAAGGCTCAGCTAAGATGGCAAAAGGGTTCGCGTTAGCACTGGCAAGATTTTCCATGCGATACAAAAGAAATTGGAATCATGACCGCAAAGATTCTAATTGTTGACAATCCTGAAGGTGATGGTCGCGACTTGTCCGTAGAGCGTGCGGAACTTGGCTCAAGCGCAGAAATTATTCAGTTAACCTACCACGATAAGAAAGATCTTGAAAAACTTGTTACCGCAGCATCAAAGTGTGACGCGGTACTTGCTGATTTTACACCTTTCGACAGCTCTGTGATCGCCCAACTTAAATCGTGCAAATTAATATCAATATCTGCAACTGGATGGGACTGTGTAGATCTTGAGGCAGCACGAAAACACCAAGTGAGTGTGTGTGCAGTGGGTGAATACTGCACTGAAGAGGTTGCCGATCATACCCTAGCGCTTATTCTTATGCTAAAGCGACAACTTTTATATTATCATTTTCAGGTCCAAAAAGATCACAGTTGGGCATACGATAAAATCAGTACTCCCGCACGTTTACGCGGACAAATATTGGGGATAGTAGGTTTCGGACGCATCGGGAAAGCAGTTGCTTCCAGGGCAAAAAGCTTAGGAATAGAGATTATTTTTTATGATCCGAAAATCGAGCGGAGTGATGAAACACTCAACGCCAAACGCGTAAGTCTTGAAACCCTTTTTGAAACGTCAGATATTGTAAGCCTGCATTGTAATGCAAACTCGAATAATGATCCTATTTTCTCTCGCACCTCATTTAATTCACTAAGGAAAAAACCTATTCTAATCAATGTTGCGCGAGGTTCACTAATCGATGAGTATGCTTTAGCTGACGCACTAGATGCGGGGATAGTGCAAGGCGCGGCGCTTGATGTTCTGAACGGAGAACCACCGAAACTTGAAGAAAACTGCTTAGTGGGTCGAACAAATGTCGTTATAACCCCACATATTGCTTTTTATTCGAAACAATCTATAAGAGACGTTAGAATGATATCGGCCAGAAATATAAAATATTTTCTTGAAAAAGATTACAGTCAAGTTAATCGATTTGTCTACAAGGCAGACAATATCGTTGTTGCGTGAATTTAGCGCCGACGATTCGCTCTAAAATGCCTTTAGATAAGATCTACATCAATGTAAGGTTGGATTAATAAGATTAGCCACGTCGGAAGGATTGTCACCATTATCGATTAACATATCGGCAAGAAGCTTAATGAAATCAGCCTTATCATCCCTGCCTAAGTTTGAGAACCACTCAACTATTAATTCCTGCTCTTCATTCATAGCCACTTCCCTCCTACAATAGAGAAGTCGACAAAACTAAAAATAATTTTAGTCACTCATCGGAGTTAAATCGCTAAAGATTTCAATAGTAAGTCATGCCACTTGATCAATTCCCGTATATGGGGAAACATAATATGATGATTTCTTAAGTTAATTTTTCAGGAAAAATAATAAATGGCCGGCGGCTTTGCAAAAGATGGTGCAGTACAAGATCAAATCGATGCTAGCACGCAGGATGCGATTGATCGTGCAAAACGTAATCTACCGAAGGGGTCCAGTCGAACCAAGTGTGAAGAGTGTGGGGGAAAGATTCCAGTGGCGAGGCAAAAAGCGCTTAAAGGAGTAAGGTTATGTGTATCATGTCAGGAAGAAGTGGATCGTGAGGAGATCACGTCACTTACGATTAATCGCCGCGCCAACAAAGACAGTCAACTTAGATAAAGTTTAATTTGAAATTACCTCCCGTTGCTGAGATTTAATAAAATCCGAGTTATTATAGGCAATTGAAAATCAAGGCGAAGCATAGAACCCAAAGGATACCGTATGGACCATCGAATATTTTTTGTAGTCGGAGATTTGATAGTAAATTTACTGGTTGGAGCTTTAGTAGGGTTGGCGTGTGCAATGGTCGTAGGAGTGGGATGGAATATGTTCCTTTCTATGATTTTGACGATGATTCTAGGCATGCTAATAGGGGGGGTTATGTTTTTCCCACTGAGCGTACTTTTTGGCGCTATGGAGATTATGTTGCCAGCAATGCTGACCGGCATGATCAGTGGAATGGTCGTAGGAATGAGAGCCGCTATGCAGTCAGTATCCTCATCAGAGGGCGCTGCTATCGGTGCTATATGCGGTCTGATTTGCATACTATTAATTTGGCTGATTAATAGCCGTCTACGAGGAGTAAGATCCCATGGATAAATATACTCAAGAAAAATGGGATAAGGCTGCGCCGCACTTCGATATTATGGCCGGAGGTGGTGCCGAAAAAAGATGGAAGCCCTTTAAACAAAAACTTTTTTCTAATATGGAAGGAAATATTTTGTTTCTAGCCTTAGGGACCGGCCTTGATATACCGACCTTCCCTAAAGGAAAGAACATTACTGCCATTGATATAAGCTCAAAAATGTTGGAAGTAGCAGGACCTAGAATTGACGAATATGATGGTAGCATAACAACCGAAGTGATGGATGTGCATGATCTCAAGTATGAAGAAGATAGTTTCGATCAAGTATTTACCTCGTGCACTTTTTGCTCTGTTCCAAACCCTATAGAGGGCCTTAAATCTCTCAAAAGAGTGCTTAAGCCTGATGGCGATCTTTACATGTTCGAGCATACCGGATCAAAATACTATCCGTTTAAAATCATGATGGATCTCATGACTCAGCTATCAAAGCGACTAGGGCCTGATATGAATCGAACAACGGTGGATAATGTTGCCGCGGCAGGTTTTGAAGTGCTCGAAGTAAACAACTTATTTTTGGATGTGGTGAAGACAATTAAATGCAGGAATCCAAAATAAAAGGTTTATGGATTTAATTTTTTTGCGTGCATTGGTATCACCACAAAACCATATGATAGACGCGCTATACTGGAGTTGACCCAAGTTGTCAGACAAAACCTAACGGCTAAAACTTACTAAGAATGGAAATAAATGCGCCCGACACTTAATGCGATTTCACAGGAACTCACTACTAAAATCCTAGACGAATCAAAGCGACTTCTCTCTGAAATCGGAATGGAGATCAGAGGTTCAAAGTTGCGTGCTCGTTTGCTCGATTATGGTCTAAAAACGGATTCAAGCGGAAAACGAATCTTGTTTCCAGGAGATGTTATTGAAGAAGCTATTAGGAGTGCGCCCAAGTCCTTTTGGTTGTTTGATAGAGACGGACAGCCCTATACGGAGATAGGAGGCAACAATGTGCATTTTGTTCCCGCGTCCAGTGGGTTAAAGATAGAGGATCATCGCACAAGAGAAACTCGCCTAGCAGACTCAAAAGACTTTATTGAATATGCTCGCCTTTGCGACGGACTTGAACACATAGCATATCTATCTACCGCATTTTCTACTAATAAAGATATTGAACCGCAAATATCAGATGCATGGCGTCTCTACATGACCATGATTACATCAAAAAAGCCTATAGTGAGTGGTGCCTTTAGCGAAAATGGAGTACCCCGTATGGTCGAATTGATGAAATTCTTCCGCGGTGATGCCCTGGACCTCTCGAAAAAGCCAATGTCTATTTTTACTATCACCGCAACGGGCAACTTCAGATATGGCGAGGATTCCTGTCAAAATTTACTTGATTGTGTAGAAGCAGGGATTCCAGTAGAGATTGTACCCGTTACTCTAATGGGATTAATTGCGCCTGTTACCCTAGTAGGAGCTTTGGTATTCCACTGCGTAGACGTACTATCTGGAATCACCATGGCACAGATATTAAAGCCTGGCGCACCCGTTCTCTTTGGCGGTGCACCGGCCACCTTCCACATGAAGGATGCCAGTTCACCCATGGCCGCAATTGAAGCTCAACACCTGAATGTAGCCTATGTAGGAATAGCAAAACATCTCAACCTGCCAACCCAGGCGTATATGGCACTTAGCGATGGAAAAGAGCTTGATGCTCAGGCTGGAGGAGAAACCTTTAGTAGCGCATTGCTAGCTGCAATCGCTGGAGTTAATTCAGTTTCTGGACCAGGTATGCTGGACTTCGTACTAACTTTTAGCCTTCCAAAGCTTGTCTTTGACAATGAAATATGTGGCCAATCTCTCCATTTCGTAAAAGAGCTTAATGTAAAGGATGATTTACCTAGCGACTCTTTAGTCGAAGAATTGTTGGCCGAAAATCATCTAATAACATCTCCTCATACGCTCGAACATTGGCCTAAAGAATTATATCTTACGGATCCGGTGATAGATCGATTAAATCGGGAAAACTGGGAAGAAAGAGGCTCCAAAGGACTCTACGCCAGAGCATGCGAACACGTTGATAAGGCGTTATTAGACTATAAACCAATCGAAACTGATCCGAAGATCGACAGTGCCATGAGAGAAATTATTATTTCTGGCTTGAATGAACAAACAAAACTACCGGAAATACCTCCGGTTGCTCAAGCCACAGAGACTCCTAAAACGGCAGCCAAGCGAAGACGAGGTGGTCGTCGAAGAGCAAGTTAATTTTTCGGAGTTCGACCGAATAAAGCATGGCCAGATAAAAAAAACAGTAAAGAAACGATCAGACCTGGCCACAAAGGATCAATGTCAGTAAATGCCGTTACACCTAGTCTAGCCCCTGAATACCAGACCAAAACCGTAATAAGTGAGCATGCACTACTGAAAAAGGCTGCACGGCTATTCAGCTCTTCAAAATACATCATAGCTATGGTGGGAATAAATAGTGCTGCTGCACTAACCGTAAATGAGATCAGTACAATATCGATAATATCCTGAAGACCCCAGGCAATAACCGCCGCAACCGTTCCAACCATGAAAGAAGAAAACATCCCAAATTTGTGGAGTCGCCTATTGTTAGCCCCAGGATTTAAATATCGTTGATAAATATCCTTTGTAAGACTTGCAGAAGCAGTCAAAATACAGATGTCAGCACTAGACATAAGTGCCGCTAAAATACCTGCCAATAATAAACCCTTGAGACCTGTGGGAAATTCCTGCAATACAAAAAAAGTAAGAACACCACCATCTGAAAGATCTGGGTACAAGAATAACGAAGTCAATCCCAACCAAATCACACCGATCATAATCGGGATTAAAAAAGCTACAGCAAGGAGCGTTCCCCACTTTGCAGTCGGCGCATCTTTTGCCGAGTAGCAACGCATGTAGCTGTCCGCTAAAGTAAAAAACCCCATGGAAATTGATGCGACCATTGCAATAATAGAAGGCCAGCCCCATCCTCCTGGATCAAAATGTGTAACAGGTAAAGCGGCTATTAAATTTTCTGGGGTCCCGCCATTTTCAACCGCAACTGGCACCCCAATAAAAAGTATACCTATGAATATAATGGTAAATTGCACCCAATCGGTATAGGTTATTGCAAGAAAACCACCCGTAGCCGTATACATAACTACAATGGTAGTTGCCAATATTAACGCTGTGCTGTACTCAATACTCAGCAGACTTTGTAGGACCAATGCCGCTGCCACAAGCTGAGCAGCTGTCTGTCCAGTAAAAGAAACAATTGCCGAAATCGCGGCAACTAGTCTCGTTCGACTATCATATTTCCACTCTATCAGCTCGGGGTAGGTGAGAAGAGATTTCTGTTTGCCAAAGCTAGTCACTCGAGCCGCGAAAAAAATGCCAAAGGTAAGGCAACCGATCATCATGCTTCCTATATACCATCCTGCACTTATCCCTATCTCATATGCTCTGTCCACACCTCCTACAATAGACGCACCTCCAATCCAGCCAGCTAACCATAGGCAGGCAATCGAGAAAATTCCTGTCTTTCCTCCCGCCACAAAGTAATCATCAACACTATTTTGTTTCTTACTCGCATACAGGCCTAATAAAATCATTAAAAGCAAGTAAAAAAAGATAATTCCTGTATCAATAGGCTCCAAAACCATCCTCTCTAAAGACTACCACTTACAAAAGTATCGCTTAGATCATAGACTTCACATTTGTTTATATAAGGATCAATGCGCTAAAGGTAGCATTATTTCTGGCAAATAAAGCAGAGAAAACTTGTATTGTAATAAGTGTGGAAGACTTATTTGAAATAGGTAAAGCAGTCTAAACGGTCTCCACGACTACAAAATAAAGAAGCCCAACAATTATTCAGGAAAGAGTAGCCGAAAAGGATTGGCTGGTGCCCAGGCAAGGAGTCCGCAATTACCCTCAAACACTAAAAAGGGCACCAGCCGAAAGTATGTTCCCACAAAACTTAACATTTGTAAATGATAATCATTATCAATTTTTTTCTAAAGTGTCCTTGGTTAGAATGTCGATAACATAGCTGGAGACTTTATGCCGAGACTGTTTAAGACTGGAGATTCAGGTCAGCAACATGATAAAAATTGGCATGAAATAGATTCCAGAAAAAGCTAAGCAATCTATTTACCCACTTAGCCTTTGTTTGGTGCTTTTTTTAATGGAGCTCGAAATGCTTAAAACAAGAGTAATTGAGATTTAATTTACATTTCTCGACTTCTTTTTCCAAAATCGCTCCCGTATTAATTTTTTATCGACTTTACCTACAGCCGTCTTAGGAAGCGATTCCCAAAATTCAATCGATTTTGGCGTTTTTACACTACCTAAGGCTTCCTTAATCGCCACAATCAATTTTTCCTCGGTAATAATCTTTCCCGAGTGTCGGACGGCGATCGCCTTCACTGCTTCACCCCACTTAGCATCGGGAACCCCAATTACCGCGCATTCTAGGATCTCCTCATGAGCAAGAATAGATTTTTCAATCTCCGTGGCGTAAACATTAAATCCGCCAGTGATAATCATGTCTTTAATCCGATCCACGATATAAAGAAATCCATCTCTGTCCAGATAACCAATGTCCCCCGTATGATGCCATCCGAACCGACGTGCTTCTTTTGTAGCTTCTTCATTTCGATAATAGGCGCGAGTAACTAATGACCCGCGACAGCATATTTCACCTTCTTGCCCGGTCGGCATAGTGTTTCCTTCCTTATCTAGGATGGAAACTAATGTTGGAGAAGTAACTCGACCACAACTCTTGAGACGCTCCGGATGATTTCCCTGACAAGCATCTGAAACATGTTCCGGACTAAGCCATGATATGAGCATCGGCACCTCTACTTGTCCATAGCATTGACAGATGACTGGGCCAAAAGTATCTACACCCTGCTTCATTTTGTCTGGAGAAACTGGCGATGCCCCAAGTAAAATTTGTCTAAGACTGGAAGTGTCCGTCTTTAGATTTGATGCCACGTCAAGCAGCGCATAAAAAGCGGTGGGCGGCAGAAATATATGAGTTACCTTTTTTGACTCTATAGTTTGAAGAACTTCCTCTGGATCGAACGAAGGCAGCAACAAGGTAGTGCCAGCTACTGCTGTGAAGATAGGTATGATAACACCAGCAGCATGCGTTATTGGTGCGACTGCCAAATAAACGATATCGTCAGTATCAGCACCAATGTAGTGTCGCAGACCAAGCTCATACATCGCGCAAATATTTCTATTAAGCATCTCTACAGCTTTCGAAGGCCCGGTCGTTCCACCTGTTGGCCAAAGAGAAAAAATCTCTTCAGGAGAAGAAAATGGATCAGATTGATCACTTAAAAACTCTTCATCATAATCTGAGAAGATTTCCTCCAAATAAGGGAAATCAGTATCAGATGAATCAAGACAAAAGATTCCTTTTATCTCAGTCAATTTAGGCACTATCTCTTTGACTTCGTTTATAACGCTTGAATGAAAAAATAACCACTTAGTAGACACATAAGTTAAATACTGGGCATTGGATGAAACATCGTTCCTCGTGTTCACTGGAATCCAGATTCCACTAGCACGAAAAATTGAAAAAATACAAACAACGGCCGCAGGATCATTAGGTGCATAAACGGCCACAGAATCGCCTTTTTCAAACCCCTTTTTACTAAGTCCCTGAGCAATTTTAAATGTTAAATCTTTGGCTTCAGAAAATTTATAACTCCGCTCAGTTCCTTTAACAAAAACACCATTTGGGTCTTTATTTACACCTCTATCAAAATAGTCAATTGGTCTCATTTGTTTTATTCAAATCCAAAGTTGTCCAAATATTAGACCATTTTACATGTATGATAGATAAAAGAAGCAGGTCGACATATTTAAAACAATAATCTTAGTTTCTTTTATCTCAATCAAAATCAGAGATTTAACAAAACCAAAGGTGTAATCACATGAGAGTGGATCGAAGACGTTTTATTGGTGTTTCCGCTGCCACCATGGGAGCACTTGCGTTTCCAGGTACCGGTTGTGCTCGCGTTTTAGGTGCAGCGGAATCTAACTCCAAGACAGGACTCATCTTCCACGAGCTTTACATGTGGCACAATACAGGTAATCACGCAGGACCAGTCCCCTATGGCAATCCTGTACAACCCTACGCACATGTAGAAGGGCCCGAGTCCAAACGCAGGTTTCGAAACCTATTAGAAGTCACTGGGCTAACAGATCAACTTTACATGATAAAACCACGAGCCGCATTGGAAAGTGAGATTCTCCGTTTTCATTCAGCTGAGTATATACAAAAGCTCAAAGATCTAAGTTCAGGAATTGGTGGTGATGCAGGTCCATACACTCCCATGGGCACTGGTAGTTACGAAATTGCCCTACTATCCGCAGGCGGTGTGCTAACAGGTCTCGAGGCTATCTTGGAAGGTAAGATAAATAACGCCTACGCACTGGTTCGACCTCCCGGGCACCATGCACTAGCTGATCTTGGTCTAGGTTTTTGTTTGCTTGGTAACGCCGCAATCGCGGGACTGCATGCATTTGAAAATTTTGATCTGGAGCGAATTGCATTTGTCGACTGGGATGTCCACCATGGTAATGGAACCCAAGCGGCCTTCTATAGTGACCCAAGAGCACTAACTATATCTCTTCACCAAGATAAGTTATTCCCCTTGGACTCGGGAAGTCACCAAGAGAATGGAGCTGGACCAGGTGAAGGTTACAACATTAATATACCTCTTCCAGCTGGAAGCGGAGTGGGTGCTTATACATATGCGTACGAACAGGTAGTTCTGCCCGCATTAGATAATTTTAAACCTCAATTAATTATAGTCCCATCAGGATTTGATGCCGGAGCACAGGATCCAATGGGAAGAATGATGATGCATAGTGAAGGATATCGCAGCCTAACAAAAATGATAAAGGACGCCGCTAAATTACATTGCGGGGGGAAATTGTTAATGTGTCATGAAGGAGGTTACAACCCCACTACAGTGCCGTTTGACGGATTAGCCGTTATAGAAGAGTTAAGTGGCATTTCTACAGGAACAGTAGACCCTTTTGCACCTGTATTCGCAGAACTGGGTGGACAGGAACTGCAACCACATCAAAAAGCAATGGTGGATAAAGCGGCTCTTCTTCTAGAAAAATTACCAATAACCTGAGTACGATGAACGAAATACCCATAGCCAGGATTCATGGCCCCGGCCAAGTTAAACTTGATTCGATTAAAGAGCCATATGTTGGTGATGATGATATTTTAATCGCAGTTTCTAGGTGCGGTATTTGTGGTTCAGATCTAAGCTACGCGAAACTAGGAGGACTCCCAGGCGCGCCGACACCCATGCCCATTGGGCATGAATTCTCAGGATCTATAGTAAAACTGGGAGATAGCGTCCAAGGATTCAATGAAGGAGACCGAGTTGTAGTAAATCCTGAAGCGGCAGGAAATGGTATCGGTAGCACTGGAAATAACGGCGCTTTCTCACCGCTGGTTTGCTTTAGAAATGTGTCCCAAGATCCCAATGGAATTTTATCTTTACCAGCAGAACTAGACTACGAAACCGGCGCACTAGTTGAGCCACTTTCAGTAGCAATGCATGGTTTAAATCAAGGAAAATGCTCGTCAGACGACAAAATTGCCATATTCGGTGGTGGCCCGATCGGATTAAGTGCCGCACTGGTCGCACAATATTTCGGTGCGAAAGACGTCATCGTCGTAGAATTGTCTGAAAAGCGACTTGAGGTCGCTGAACAACTTGGCGCGATTCCCTGCCATGCAGGGGAATTAGACGTTAGAGAGTTCCTCATGGAGGCACATGGATCTAGATCTAATATCCATCTTGGTGAACAACCAAGTACCAACTTTTATGTCGAAGCCACAGGTAGTGGAGATGTCTTTAAAGAAATCATAGACATGGGCTGTAATGACTCTAGAGTCTCCGTGATTGGTGTACACTTCGAACCTGTAAAATTAAATTTACTTAAACTGCTGATGACAGAAATGACGGTAACTGCATCACTAGCCTATAAAAACGAATTTCCGGCGGTGATAGAAATGCTGGCTTCGGAAAACTTAGATATCTCCGCAATGATAACTCATCGCCTTCCACTATCAGATTTTGAAAAAGCTTTTTCTATTGCAGGTGAGCATGAGAAAGCTGTAAAGGTGATGATCGATTGCCAAAATTAAATAATAAGAAAGAAGATCTCTGTATGTCTTTTTTAGTGGGAACTCCCCAGCTTTTGCTCGTAGTAGGATCCTTTAAATGAACTAAAAATCTCTTTAACCTGCGGATGCCTAACTGGGTCGCCGCTATCGTCTACTAAGAGATTCTGTTCAGAAACGTATGCCATATATGCGTGCTGATCACCTTCAGCTAGTAAATGGTAGAAAGGTTGATCCTTATGAGGCCGTATCTCTTCAGGAATTGAATCCCACCACTCATCAGTATGACTAAACGTTGGATCAACATCAAAAATAACTCCACGGAAAGGGTAGTGCCGATGCCTAACCACTTGACCGACGGCAAATTTCGCATCTCGACTTAGCATGAAACCGCACCTTAAAAGATTAGCAAAATGATATCAGAAAAGGGAAACTAAACTAACTGCAATCTACAATAAGTTGGCTTAAGGAAATCAACCTAATCTAAATCGCTGGAATCATGTCTCTCTATTACACGACTATCCTCATCTCCCCAAGCCTTATTTACGCGACGCCCCCTTTTTACTGCAGGTCGGTCATGGATTTCCGACGCCCACCTATTAACATTTTTGTAGGATTTAACATCCAAAAACTCCTGCGCCTCATATTGGTTACCTATAACCAGAGAACCGTACCAAGGGTAATTCGCCATGTCAGCAATCGTGTACTCCTCTCCGCACAAATATCTTCTCGAAGACAGGTTTTGATCGAGCACACTCAATTGACGTTTAACCTCCATGGCATAGCGATTAATTGGATATTCCCATTTTTCAGGCGCATATGCATAGAAATGCCCAAATCCTCCTCCTAGATAGGGTGCACTGCCAACATTCCAAAATAGCCAAGAAAAACATTCTGCTTTTAAGGAAAGTTCTTTAGGAAGGAATTCTCCAAATTTTTCCGCCAAATAAAGCAAGATCGCTCCAGATTCGAAGATGCGAACCGGTGGCTCCGTGGTCACATCTAACATCGCTGGAATTTTCGAATTTGGATTCACTTCAACAAAGTCGCTACCAAACTGTTCTCCCTCACTGATATTAATTAAATAGGCATCGTATTCAGCTTCTTTTTTACCAAGCGCAAGTAATTCTTCCAACAAGACAGTGACTTTGATTCCATTGGGAGTGGCAAGTGAGTAGAGTTGTATCGGGTGTTTGCCAATAGGCAGTTCTTTTTCATGCGTTTTCCCAGCTACAGGTCGATTAATCTTGGAAAATCTCCCTCCGTTTTCTGATTCCCAAACCCAGACTTTGGGCGGCACATAGCAATCTTCATCACTCATATTATCTATATCCAAAGTTAAAACTTTTATTGACGCACACAAAAAGCTGCCTAAGATTCTCTTTATACACCGTGGGCGAAGAATATTAAATCTTGGACTTTGGTCTAGCAATAGACTAGAAGAGATAATAAATCAAGACTTACATGGGTGACGTCCAAAGGAATGGCTATCAAATATGACTGACACAGAGGCTCGAAATAAGGTGCTTGGGGTCCGCCATTATGTACTTGGCGTGCTCGTGGTGGTTTATACTTTTAATTTTATTGATCGACAAATATTATCTATTTTACTTGATCCAATCAAAAACGAGCTTGGTCTTTCAGATACAGCTATGGGAATGCTTACTGGATTCGCGTTCGCCACATTTTATGCAACCTTAGGTATACCCATCGCTCGATATGCGGATAGAAGTAATCGCCGCAACTTGGTTGCTCTCTCTCTAGGCATCTGGAGTATGATGACCGCTATATCTGGTTTAGCGCAAAATTTTTGGCATTTATTGCTAGCAAGAATCGGCGTAGGAATTGGAGAAGCAGGTTGCAGTCCTCCCGCGCACTCAATGATTGCGGATTACTACCCCGCCAATCAAAGAGCTACTGCCCTTGGTATCTATTCCTTAGGTATTCCATTTGGAATCATGTTTGGTCTCTTCGCTGGAGGCTGGATGAACGAATTTTTTGGATGGCGGGCTGCCTTTTTTGTCGTCGGCCTTCCAGGTATTTTATTAGCATTTGTAGTGCGCTTCTCTATCACGGAACCTCCTCGCGGACTCGCCGAAGGGAGGGTTGCGAACAGCGACCAACCTACGATCAAAGAAACCGTGAAATATCTCTGGAATAAAAGATCGTTTCGTCATTTTTCCTTTGCTGCTGCGCTAACAGCTTTTACTGGCTACGGAATCATCACATGGACCCCTAGCTTTTTGATCAGATCCTTTGACATGGGAACTGGAGAAATTGGAACCTGGTTCGGCCTTATCTTGGGCATTCCTGGGGGTATAGGAATTGCGTTGGGAGGCTTTCTGGCAGATAAATTTGGTAGTAAAGATCCTAAATGGTATTTGTGGACTGCTGCGATCGCTCTTTTGTTATGCGTACCTTTAAATATAACTGCCTATCTAATGACAGACTCTATTACAGCACTATTCGCAATGATCATTCCAACCATGTTAGGAAATTTTTACCAAGCCACTTCTTTCTCTCAAACTCAAGGAATATCAACATTGCGGATGCGTGCAGTTGCCGCTGGCATTCTACTTTTCATTATAAATATAATAGGACTCGGATTAGGTCCTCAAACGGTAGGCATTATCTCCGATTTATTTAATCCTTCGTTTGGAAAAGAATCTCTACGGTATGCGCTGGCAGTTTGCTCTTTATTTCATGCTTGGGCCGCCTGGCATTTTTTCCTTGGTGGAAAATATCTGAAAGACGATTTGGTGCTCACTGATTAACTCGCCTAAAGTGGATTATTATTCATAAAGTTGATAATTGCATTGGACAACTCTTCTGGCGCCTGCTCTTGGAGAAAATGTCCTGCTCCTTTTATTGTGACGTGTGATTGTCCTCGAGCACCTGGTACTTCATTCTGAAATCGAGTGTGCCAACCCGCAGTAATTGGATCGGAATCTGAAAATGCGGTTAAAAAAGGCTTAGTCCAGATCTTCAGGGCGGCCCATGCAGCACGATTGCTTTTAACGGCAATATTATCTGGAATAATTGGTACCAATGATGGAAATTGCCTGGCTCCGGCAAGAAATTTCTCTTCAGGGAACGGAGCTCCATAGGCTTTCTTCTCTGCCGGCTGCAGAATACCTCCTGTTGTGAGGGACAAAACTTCCTCGGGCGAAAAACCTTTGGACTCCGAGCAGTATTTAACCCAATGAAAAAATCCCATTCCAGAATCATCATTCGCCATCGCCTCAGCCATTTGGAGTGTAGTTTTAGGAATCGATAGACTTTCGTAGTACTTTCTCATGGAGTCACTTACCTCCAGAATTTTCTCATCAGTGACTTTTTCTGCATCAGGCAGACCTGTATTAGCCGCTACAATACGAGCAAATAAGTCCGAATTTTCAGCTGCAGCCCTCAATCCAATCAAACCTCCCCAATCCTGCCCGACCAAAGTAATATTCATAAGGCCTAAAGAATTTATTAATTCAAGAAGCCAAACTATGTGATTTGCATAGGTATAGCTGGATCTCTCGATAGGCTTATCTGACCTTCCAAACCCGATTAAATCGGGTGCCACGACTCTATATCCGGCACTCACCAGAAATGGCAGCATTTTGCGATAAAGGTACGACCAGGATGGTTGTCCGTGCAGACAAAGCAATACTTCTCCATTTCCTTCATCAATATAATGCATTCGAAGATTTCCCCCTTCCAAGTCAGATACATCTATGTAGTTTGGAGCAAAAGGATATCCCTCTAAGTTTTCAAATCGGTCTTCAGGAGTTCTGACATAATCCATAACTTTTTCTCTAGATTAATCTGATTCATTCCATCGATTTTATCACCAAATACTTGTGAAACATTATGCTACCTTTAATGAAGCTATATTGTGTTAAGTTGTACAGCTGAAATTTTAGATAGCTAAGAATATTTAAGAACGATGCTTTTGATAACGGATATATCCGGACATATTGGTCTTTCCGCAGCGCGGAAATCTCTTGCAGCCGGAAGTAAGGTAAGAGGTGTAACGCGCAGATTTGATAGCGTCGGTTCTTTAGCAGAATTCGGCGCTGAAATCGTTGAAGGCAATTTATTGGAGGAATCTTTTCGCTCTGAAGTGCTCGACGATGTCTCGAGCATAATACTAATTACTAAAAATGGTCCTTCTCAAGTAAAACTAGAAACCGAGATTTCCGCCGAAGCGGAAAAAAGAGGTGTGAAACATATCGTTAAAATTTCCTCGATAGATGCCACACCAGAGTCTATTTCACCAATCTCAAGTTCTCATTATGAGGTGGAATTATTTCTATCTGGATTGAGTTTAACCACAAGTACAATTAAACCTACCTTTTTTATGCAGAACTTTCTAAGAGTTTGTGACAGCATAAAAAATTCAGATTCTTTTTCCTTGCCTCTAGGAAAAGCAAAAATTGGGATGATTGACGCCAATGATGTAGGTGAAATCGCATCAAATATTGCAATAACTAAACCTTTAGATTCTAAATCCTACTTAATAACTGGCTCTCAGCTAATCGATTTATATCAAGTAGCCGAAGCAATGTCGGGAGCTTTTGGTCGCGAAATTCGTTACTTAGAACAGTCGCACGAAGAATTTAAACATCATCTAGCAAATACTATCCGTAACCCTTGGATGATCGAAGCTATATCACAATGGTATGAAGAAATAGGCGCTGGTTCTCTTGAGATTATTACAGATGAATGCTCAGAGCAGCTTGGAAAAAGCCCAAGGACCATTAAAGATTTTTGTGAAACATATCGATCAGCTTTCCAGCTGAGATAGGCAAAGGCTTTATTGAAACCATCATTTTCTCATCGATTTAAAAATATCGAAAATCATAGATAACAAAACATGCTATGTGCGAGCACTCAAAGCTTATTCATAAAACCAAAGAACTCTTTTACATTTTAGGCGGAAGATCATAATGTTATACCTCCAGACGGACACATAAAGGAGTCGTTGTGAAGGGTGATAAAGAATTACTCTCTAACTACCTGAGAGATCATCCGGAAACAAAATTTCTGGAAGTGATGACTGTAGACGTTAGCGGCGTGCTAAGAGGAAAACGCCTAGTTCGCGAGGAATTCGAAGGATTATGTTTTGAAGGCATTAAAGCGTGCCGTTCAGCCGCTCTCTTAGATTTCTCTGGCGCACCGCCTACTGAACTAGAACTAGGTTCAGAAGATGGGGATCCAGACTGTCTCGCTTTTGGTGACCTTGGATCTATCGTTCCTGTACCATGGTTAAAATCACCAACTGCTCAACTACTAATGTCATTAGTAGAGAATGATGGTTCTGCATGTCTTTTAGATCCCAGAAACATACTCGGAAGTATAGAAAAAAAGTTTAATAAAATGGGCTACAAGCCCGTAGTGGCCACTGAACTCGAGTTCTATCTAACCAAAGAAGACGATGCAAAAATTGTTGTGCCTATCAAAGGTTCAATTCCAGGAACATCTCTTGAGCAGCAAGGTATTCAATTTGGCGCGTTGGAGGACTTATGGGACCTGGATGAATTTTTAGTGTCAGTGTATAAAGCTTGTAATGAGCAGCAAATTCCTGCCAGGGCGGCTCTCTCAGAGTTCGCGCCGGGTCAATTTGAAATCAACCTAAATCACGTATCAGATCCGGTTTTAGCTTGCGATCATGCTGTGCTTTTAAAACGACTAATAAAAGGAGTCGCTAGAGAATATGGATTAACTGCAACCTTTATGTCAAAACCCTTTGCAGAAGAAGTTGGAAGTGGATTGCATATTCATATCAGCCTATTGAATGAAGAAGGTGAGAATATATTTTCTTGTGATTCCGGTGATCCTCCTCCAGCGACTTCAAAAAATTTAAAATATGCTATTGGAGGACTCCAGGGCACTATGGCTGAGAGTATGGCCATCTTTGCTCCTAATGCAAATTCTTATCGTCGTTTTACACCTGGCTCATACGCACCAGTAAATACTGCCTGGGGGCACAATCATCGGACCGTATCTCTGCGCATTCCTCCCAGTAACAATTGCAATACGCGTATCGAACATCGCTCTGCGGGCGCAGACGCCAACCCCTATTTGGTCATGTCCGCGATTCTTGCGGGCATTCACCATGGAATCATTAACGAATTGGCTCCCGATAAAATGATTCACTCGGGTGAGCATTATGACCCCCCGATAGGACAACTACCGAGCACTTGGGATAAAGCCCTCACGTCGCTTGAAAGTAATTCTATTCTTAAGAATTATTTTCCTGAAAATTACTTAGACTATTTCTTGACCGTAAAGCGCAGCGAATACAACCGTTTTCAAAGTGAAGTGAGCGATCGCGATTACGCTTGGTACCTTAAACTTGCGTAGCTACAATATTAGTGTAAAGCCTTTGACTCAAGAAATTCTCACAGAGACAATAAATCTTGCATGATTATTATTTTTAGATACACACAGGAAATCCCTATGGAAAAGAGTTTTTTTATTTTGGTTTTATTGTCAGCTGCCTTCTTCAATCATATTGATGCTAGTGCGTCGAACGAAAATGTTTCAGTATCCGGATATGCAGAGGTTTCGATTACACCAGATATTGCGAAAATTTCTTTCTCTGTGAGTGAAACTCGTTCCAGCGTAGTTTCCGCTCAAAAATATACCAGTAGAATCGTAGAAAACACCTTAAAGCTTCTTAGCCGTATGGACATTGATGAGAAACGCATTAGCACTACTGGCACATCTGTAAATCCTGTTTATCACTGGAACTCTACCCAAGAGAAACAAGAACTGAACGGATATAGCGTTAGAAGAGAGATTCGTCTGGAGCTTGATGATCTGACCAAGCTTGGAACATTGGTAGAAGAAGCAGGTAAATTAGGAATAACACATATTGCTTCACCAAGATTCGATTCCAGCGAGCGAAAAAAAATGCAAAAAGAAGCCTACGAATTAGCATTTCTTGATGCTAAAGAAACAGCTAGTATTTTGGCTAATGCTGCCGGCAAGAGATTAGGTGAAGTAATTACTATTGATGCGAAACCCCGCACCTCGCAGCGCCCTATTGCCTTGCGAAACCGATCGATAAAAACTATCAAAAACGAAAGCAAGGAAACAAATTATCTTTCTGGAGATATTACCTTAAGCGCCAGTGTAAACGCTGCATTTAGGCTTAACTAAAACTCTAATCTAATCAAGGGAATTCAGCATATCCTTATTAAACGCTCTAATTCTATCCAAATTATCAGATCTAATAAGATCAGCCCAGTCTGGATTAGCTATTAACGCTCTTCCAACGGCCGCAAGATCAAATTCATTCATCTCTATTCTCTCTACTAGATTTTCTATACTAGCTGGTTCCGCATCCCTAAACTCCGTCTCTCCAGGTTTAGGAATAAACTCCTCACTAAGGCCTACAGAACCGACTGCAATGGTCGGTTTTCCTGTAATTTTCTTTGTCCAGCCCGCCAAATTCAAGTCACTATCCTTAAATTCTGCCTCCCAAAACCTACGTGTAGAACAATGGAAAATATCAACTCCTGATGACACGAGAGGCTCTAGAAATTCTGCTAATTTTTTTGGTGTATCTGCAAGGCGGGCAGAAAAATCCTGGCTCTTCCACTGAGACCACCTTAATATTATTGTGAAATTAGAACCCACCGCATCACGCATTGCACTAATAACTTCAGTTGCAAAGCGGGTTCTATCAACGAGAGATCCTCCATACGCATCTTCCCTCTGATTCGTACCTTCCCAGAAAAATTGATCTATCAAATATCCATGTGCCCCATGAACTTCTACCGCGTCAAAACCCAATATCTTTGCCTGTCTGGCTCCTTCGGCATATGCTAATACAACATCGTCAATATCAACTTTTGTCATAGCATATCGATTAACTTTTCCTGGGACATTCATTCCCGAAGGTGTATAACCTTTGATATCACCAGCAGGCAATGTTCCCGATCCTCTCATTCCTCCACAATGCCATAACTGAGGTGCTATTTTTCCTCCCTCCTTGTGAACTGCATCTGCGATTTGCCTCCACCGCGCCAGATTTTCATCACCATAAAAAAAAGGCACGTCTGCGTAACCAGATGCTGCGATATGATTAATACAAGTTCCTTCAGTAATTATTAGACCCACACCGCCAGCAGCTCTTCGCCTGTAATATTCTAATGTCGCTGAGTTCGGGATATTTCCTGGCGAATGATTTCTGGTCATGGGAGCCATTACGATTCTATTAGATAATCGTAAATTTCCCAGCTCAAATGGTTTAAATAGAGAAGTATAATCAGTCATGTATTCGCCAGAAATGTATAAGTTTTTTTTTAAGCAACGAAGGTTATACCATGGGGTCGTGCAAATCTAGGAATCAAAGTTCAATCACTTAGCTCCTTCGTTGAGAAAGTTTAATAATTCAAGCAAGATAGTAATCTAGGACTAACAACATGTTTAAAGTTTTTTTTTCCTTAACCCTAACCATTCTTACCTTGCTATGTGGACTTCACGTACTTGCATTGTGGATTGATGGAAAAATGAATACTGTGACTGAGAATGTAATTGAAGTTGTCTCATCCGAAATTTCCGCCTTTCATTCCTCGTTAATTATTGGTGATTTACATGCAGATTCGACATTATGGAGTCGCGATATAGCCACAAGATCAAAAAGAGGTCACATAGATCTCCCGCGCCTACGAGATGGAAATATTGCAATACAAATCTTCACGAGTGTCACAAAGTCTCCGTTGGGTCTGAACTACAAGAATAACTCAGAAAAATCATTCGACACCATCACCTTACTTTCCATAGCGCAACTTTGGCCAGTTGAAACATGGTTTAGCAGAACCCAGCGCGCTCTTTATCAAGCAGAAAAACTTTCATTAGTCGAAAAACGCTATCCAGGGCAGTTGATGATTATTCAAACACGCTCTGATATTGAGAACATCATAGCCTCTCGCAATAAAGGAGAAAAAATTATTGGTGCTGTTCTAGGGATTGAAGGAATGCATGCTTTAGATGGAGAAAGTGACAATGTTGATATTCTTTATGAGGCTGGATTTAGAGTTATGGGTCTACACCATTTTTTTGATAACAAGCTTGGAGGTTCTCTACATGGCGAAAGCAATGCTGGTTTGACGACTTTTGGAAAGGAAACACTTTTAGCAATGCTTTCGAAAGACATAATTATTGATTTAGCGCACTCCTCAGAGCAGGTGGTGAAAGATGTGCTGGCACGGGCCAATGCGCCCGTAATAGTAAGTCACACTGGATTTAAAGGTCATTGTGATACTCCTAGAAATATAAGTGACGAACTTATGATAAAGATAGCAGAGCGAGGAGGGTTAATTGGTGTCGGTTACTGGGACGCAGCGACATGCGGATCAAGTATTAAAAGCATTGTGGAGTCTATTAGATACGGCATTAATTTAGTTGGAATTAATTCTATCGCACTTGGATCAGATTTTGATGGTGCTATAAATTCACCCATAGATGTTTCTGATCTGCCCAAGCTAACTGTTGCATTATTAAAGGAAGATTTTACTTCAGAAGAAATTCGAAAAGTTATGGGAGAAAATCTAATTGGCTTTCTAAAAAATCAACTTCCATTGAAATAAGCTAGTAAAATTAGTGCTTTATTGACTAGCACAGTAATTATTTGCCTGTTAGGATTGGGAGTCATGAAAAATTTATGGCGGATGATATGTTTGAACGTGGCAAATCTGTTTTAGATAAATTCGAAATAAAAAAAATAACTGAAATTAACTCCAGCGAATCTAGGGTAAGCACAATGAGTCAAAGAAATAGCAAAAACCCAAGAGGCCAAGCAATGATAGGGCCAAGTATTGTTATAAATGGAAAAGTAAGTGGAGATGAGGATTTAACAATAGAAGGAACCGTAGAAGGGAGTATAGATCTTCCCAATCAAAACGTTCTTATAGGACAATCCGGTAGAATAAAAGCGGATGTTCAAGGAAAGATAGTTCATATTGAGGGGAAAATAGAGGGGGATATAAAAGGAGTTGAACAAGTCATTATCTCAAATAGCGGTAACGTAAGAGGTAATCTAGTCGCGCCCCGCGTTACTCTTGAAGACGGCGCCGTTTTTAAAGGTAGTATCGATATGGATCCTGGAGAACCACTACTGGAAAAAGCGAAGTCTTCAATAAAAGATAAGATTCAGAAAGAATCTTTAGAAAAAGGAAGCTCTCAATAAAAACTTGTTATCTATTAGTTGGGGAGATGATTCTTAATACTTATGGAATCTTCTCATCCAACTAAGTTAATGGACTGGATTTTTGAGCCTTTCTCGGCAGGGGAGAAAGCTGAGGTTTTGCATCTTGGCAACCCTTTTTCAGAGACAGTCGACACCTTTACAAACTATCGCTGTAAAATTCATGTTGCAGATGCCTACTCAAAACTACCATTTGCTCTAAAAAATTCCAATACGCAGAATTTATCGTCGGATTTTTTTCGAGAAGCTTTAGAAATTCCACCTGCGGCTAGTTTTAACTTATGTCTTTTCTGGGATTTTTTAAACTTCCTTGATGAAAACTTAATTAATTCTTTCGCCTCATTTCTCAAGCCTCATCTAGACAAGAATTGTCGGGCGCATGCTTTTGCAGTACACAATGTGAAATCGATGCCATCACAGCATGTTTATGGATTAGCCGACCTTAAAACCATCACTTCTCGTCCTCGACAAAAATATATCGATGCACCGAACCCACCGACACTTAAAATGATTCAGGAAACTTTTCACTGTTTTAAATTTGACAGGAATATCATGCTGACTGACAACCGAATCGAAATATCAATGTTTAAAAATAATAATTAGAAAAACTGAATGATGCTTTTATTTGTCGAAAAAAATTCCTGCCAATGCCGAACGATGATACTCAGCATCACCATATTGTTGCTGACTCCACTGCGCCCTGCGAATATATAGTTGAGTATCGCACGCGTAGGTAAACCCCATACCACCGTGAAATTGCACGGCACGATCAGCGGTGAAAGTTAACGTATTAGTAGACTGCGCCTTGGCCATATGACAGGCAACTCTAACATCTTTCTGAATAGGTGCGTCTGAAATAATAGTGGCGGCGTGATATATAAATGATCGCGAAGCATCCAGCATTGTTAGCATATCAACCGTCGGATGTTTTAACGCTTGATAAGATCCAATTAAGTTCCCAAACTGCTTTCTTGTATTCAGATAATCAACAACTAAGTCTAAACAAGCGGCTGAGCTGCCTGCTTGTTCTGCGGCCACCAGTAAGGCGCCGATTATACGGACATCACATAATGACTTCTCCACTCTATCATTTTCAATAATTTGTGATGATTCAATTTTAATTCCACTAAAATCTATTCGTGCAGAACGTTTGGTTTGATCTATAAGCACATGGGGAAAGATGGCATTATCAGATAGTTGCTGCCGATCAACTAGCGCAAGCACTAATTCGCCGTTTTTTATTAGAGGTAAAATAAAAATCTGTGCTGCCATGGCATCATCCACGAAATCCTTAGTACCTTGAATAGTCAAATCGCTTCCAATTTTGCATCGAATTTTCGTATCTCCCCAGTCTGAATTTTCTAAAAAAGCTATGGTAGCTGGAGTCCCTTCAATGATTTTCTGCAGCAATCTTTCAGAA
>CAJXCR010000024.1 GCA_913051825.1 uncultured Halieaceae bacterium | reverse complement strand
GATTTCTATAGGTAAAAAGTCTCGGTAAGATATCACTGGCAGTCACAATTATTTCTTGATCACGCAGACGTGCTAACCGATAGCTCTCCAACACTTTCAAATCACCAAGAGCCTCATCTCGCGAAACAGCATTAGAAAGAATTCTCGCCAGCTCATCCGCATCTCGCAGCGCCAGATTAAAACCTTGACCAGCAACGGGATGCAATGCATGCGCTGCATTACCCATGATTACGATACCTTGCCTGACCTGCTCATTAGCCTTTATCAGGCTCAAGGGAAATCGCGACCGCTCCCCAATATCAGAAATTCGTCCTAAACGGTAACCGAACTCTTTCTGAAGTAATATTTTAAATTTGTCTAGACTAATAGCCTCTAATTTTTTGGCTCGCTCTGGGTTAGTTGACCACACAACACTGCATCTATTAGGTTGAGACGGTATCCCCAATAAGGGAAGCACCGCCAGTGGCCCGCTCTCTGTAAATCTTTCAAAAGCGCAGTCCATATGAGGCTGTTCAAATCCCACATTTGTCACTATCGCATCCTGTCTATAATCTTTAATCGTCGAATCAATGGAAAAGGATTCTCGAAGTTTTGATTTAGCTCCATCAGCAACAATTAAAAGTTTTGTTTTAAATTTCTTAACCAATCCTTCCTGATTAATTTTTAAGGAAACGCCAGATTCGCCAATGGACTTAACATTTAGAACCTTTGCTGATCCCAATAGTTCTATCTCTGGCCTATCGTTGATTGATCTTAATAAAGCGCTCCCTAACGCAAGATTTTCAGCAACATAACCGAGTGCTGGCCACCCATAATCATTCGAAGTCAAAAGCGCATTCCCAAACTTACCCTTGCTGGAGACATGTATAGAATTAATTAGTGACGCGTTATTTTCAAATAAGTTCCAAATGCCAATATTTTCAAAAATTCGCCGTGAGCTATAGCTAAGAGCTGTAGTGCGAGAATCGAAAGCAGGATAAGTATCTTGGAAATCGGCCGGGATCGATAGGTCATTACCCTCAAGCAAAGTCACACCGATAGTTTCTGCAAGCTGGGCACGCAAGAGGAGCGCAAGACTCATACCTACCATCCCTGCTCCAGCAATAACGATGTCTCGTTCTTCAGTCACCTATGATTGCCCATTATCTTTTCTATATCATCGAGTTCTTTTGGGACATTTTCAGTTAAAACTTCACAACCCTGCTCAGTTACCAAAACATCGTCTTCGATCCGAATACCTATTCCTCTCCAACGATTAGGAATCTTGTATTTATCGGGCGATATATATATACCTGGCTCAACCGTAAGCACCATCCCGGGTTCAAATTTTCTCCAGCGGCCGTTAACTTTGTATTTTCCAGAATCATGAACATCTAGACCCAACCAGTGCCCGGTACGATGCATATAAAAATCTCTATAAGCTTCTGTCTTGATTAAATCATCCAAAACACCTTTCAGTAAGCCGAGATCTAACAAACCCTTCGTGATTACTCTTACTGCGGCATCATGAGGCCTATTCCAGCGATTGCCAGGACGAATCTGATTAATAGCCGCTTTCTGAGCTTTTAGAACAATCTCATAAACAGATCTTTGTGCTGGATTGAAAGTACCAACTACCGGAAATGTACGCGTTACATCCGCAGCATAGTGCTCGAATTCGCAACCCGCATCAATTAACACAAGATCTTTATTCGTTAAAACATCTGAATTTTCTACATAATGAAGAATGCATGCATTTCTCCCTCCTCCGACGATACTTGGATAAGCTGGGTATCTTGCCCCATTCAAAGCGAATTCGTGCTCTATTTCTGCTTGAAGCTGATATTCGAATTTACCTGGCTCGCAAAACCGCATCGCCCTAATGTGCGCAGAGGCTGTTATTTTTGCTGCTGTTCGCATCAGCGAAATTTCTACTTTACTTTTTACAAGCCTCAACTCATCTAAGTAATTTTTAACATCACACAGCTCTGGTTTAATTGAGGACTGATCAAAATCCATCTGCTGAGAAATTTTAACCCAATGCAAAATCTTTTTAGTTGTTTCGTATGAATCTTGAAATGGATAATAAATTTTAGATCGACCAATCAAGAATTGTGGTAAAACTTCATCTATTAGATCTATCGGGAATGATTCATCTGCACCGAAATCACAGAGCGCTCCTTCAGGACCTGATCGAATACCATCCCAAATTTCTCTATTCCTGTCGCGCCTCCGACAAAATAGTATAAATCTGTGTTGTCTTTCTCCTGGCAAAATGACTAAAGTCGCTTCAGGCTCATCAAATCCGCACAAATAGTAAAAGTCGCTATTCTGTCGAAATGGGAAATTCGTACCTCCATTCCTTTCCATCTCTCGAGCTGAATGAAAAATAGCTATTGCATTATGAGACAAATCTTTTGAAAGAAGTTGGCGGCGTCGACGGAATTCAGCTTTTGAAATTTTGGGCATGGACACAATCTTTTAACAATTTCTAGAATTGAAAGGTGCTACATTTTTTGTTGCTTCTAATACTAAAGCGTAAATCAACTATGATCACTAATAAAGATTCATTTACAGCTTTTACTATAAATAAAGTAACTCATGATCTACCAAACACGACGGACCGAAACCCCTTGCGTGAAAGTGCCATCAATTGATCTATAGACTATCCATCAACTTCCATTCTATAGTACGCGGATTATTTTTTTAATTGAGCTCCGAGCAATGCCAGATGATGCGCTAAAAGCACTCGAATTAAAAATAGACGAGTTAATTCTGCTCTGCAATCAGTTAAACGCGGAAAATCAGGCTCTTAAGCGCAAATCATCGGATTGGCAGCAAGAAAGGACTAATTTGATGGAAAAATTTTCTACCGCTAGCGAACGTGTGAATACTCTACTGGAAAAATTGCGCAATGCGGAGGCATCACTTTGACAGGAGAAGTAACAGTTACGCTAAGTATTCTTGACAAGCAATATCAAATTTCCTGCAAGGCCGAAGAACAAGCTGATCTTATCAGCGCGGCACAATATCTTGATAAGCAGATGCGTTCAATACGCTCAAATGGAAAAACTGTTGGACTTGAAAGAATAGCTGTCATGGCGGCAATTAATGTTAGCTATGAGCTTCAGTGTCAAATAAAGACAGAGGAGACGCCGGATTTTTCCGCGAAAGATACTACAGAAGAAGTATTTCTCAAACTCAAGCGAAAAGTTGATGAGGCGCTTTATAATTTGCGCCAATTAGAAATAGGTTAAATACTGAAGAAATTGAAACTGAGCGCACCTTTTCTCGCTGCGCTATACTGAAGCTCGGGTACCTGGTATATGCGCCAGACAATCAGTCCTCGAGCCGATAACGTGTTAAATAGGGGCTTCTGAAATTGGTTGTTGTGCAAGCCCGACGATGATCGGGAAGCCTAATGCCGAGCAGTAGCATCCGCCTTGAACCATTGGGTTCAAGGGCAGCTTTGTCAGCGGTATACCGGGACCTTTTCTAATAAAAGACTATGTCTACAAAGAAAACATTACGAGAAAAGCTTCGTGCACGGCGTCGAAAACTGAGCAAGTGGGAACGTGAAGAAAAAGCTTTTGAGATGGCCTGCAAAATAAGCCAACTTGACGCTTGGCCAAAATGCGTTCGAATAGCCCTATATTTGGCGTCTGATGGAGAGATTAACCCCAACCATGTAGCAGAAACCGCAAGAAACTGTGATAAAGAAGTTTTTCTGCCAATAGTGAAAAATGATGGGTTGCTCGAGTTTGCCCTGTGGCAAAAAGAAGCAGTATTTGAAGTTAACCGTTTTGGTATCCAGGAGCCAGATCAATACGCCCCCAAAATTTCTGCAGGCCAGTTGGGGATAATTTGCTTACCTCTTGTAGGCTGGGATAGATCCGGAAACAGATTGGGGATGGGAGGCGGTTTCTATGACAAAACGCTATCGACAACGACGAGTGAGAGCTGTCTCGTTGGACTAGCTTTCGCCATGCAAGAATGCGAAGAGATTCCTTCAGAAGCTAATGACGTACCATTAGACTTCGTAGTAACGGAAAGCGAAATAATATCTACTGGCAGAAGAATTCTATAAATTAAATATCTCCGCCTAAATAAAGTCTGTAAGCAGGGTTATTGGTCTCATCACTGAAGGGGTAACCAATTTTATCAAGCAAAGTTTCAAACTGTTTTCTTTCTGTTTCGAAGACATGCACGCCAAGCAAGATTCTTCCGTAGGCTGCTCCGTGGTTCCGATAGTGAAACATAGAAATATTCCATTGATCTCCTAACCCTGTCAAGAACTTAAGCAGCGCCCCGGGCCTTTCGGGGAATTCAACTCGATAAGCACGTTCCTCAAAATGCGTAGAAGTCGTCCGTCCTCCAACCATGTAACGAACATGCAACTTGGCCATCTCATTGTCCGTTAGATCTAAAGCTTCGTAACCTTCAACTTGGAGCTTAGAAATTAAGCCCCCAATATCATCATTCTCAGGATTTATTGATAGCCCTACAAAAACCCGAGCAGTGAGGGAATCATTAAACCTATAGTTAAACTCAGTAATATTGCGTTTTTCTAGTGTTGCACAAAACCTTAAAAAACTCCCTGGTTCCTCTGGTATAGACACACTTAAAACAGCTTCTCTTCTTTCACCAATTTCGGTCCTCTCAGAGATATATCTCAATCGATCAAAATTGGTGTTAGCTCCACTCAGGATTGCTAGTAATCTAGAATCACTTATCTTTTTCTGGTATGCAAACTTCTTTAAGCCAGCTAGTGCTAGCGCACCAGCGGGTTCAGCAAGGACTCGAGTGTCTTCGAAGATATCTTTGATAGCAGCACATATCTCATCAGCACTTACCGTTATTACAGTATCCACCACTTTTCTTATTAATCGGAAATTTTCTGCTCCTACTTGAGAAACTGCACATCCATCTACAAACAATCCAACCTCATCTAACTTTTCAGGAGCTCCAGCTTCGAAAGCAAGCTTTAAACTTGCTGCATCCTCTGGCTCCACTCCATAAATCTTAGTTTTAGGCCAGTAATGGGCAACATAGGTCGCGATACCTGCCAGCAAGCCTCCACCTCCCACGGGAACAAAAATAGCGTCCAATGGATCCTCAATCTGATCTATGATTTCAAGCCCAACAGTTCCTTGGCCAACTATGACCTCCTGGTCATCAAAGGGATGGATAAAAACTAGCCCTCCATCTAATTCAAGTTTCTTGGCAAAAGAAAAAGCCTCATCGAAGGTATCACCATGGAGCACCACGTTTACTCCCCAAAAACGGACTGCATCCAACTTGATCTGCGGGGTCGTCTCAGGCATAACAATAGTTGCTTCCACGCCAAGACTGCGAGCTGCCATCGCTACACCTTGCGCATGATTTCCTGCTGATGCTGCCACCACTCCACAACGACGCTGATTTTTTGATAATTGACAAAGTTTGTTAAAAGCGCCTCTTAACTTGAAAGAAAATACTGTCTGAAGGTCTTCTCTTTTCAATAGAACTTCATTCCCAATGCGAAGAGACAACAATGCCATGCTATCTATTGGCGTTTCTCTAACAACTTCATAAATTCGTGTGGAGCGAACCCGCTCATAATAGTTTTTCAAAATTTCAGACTCTAGCTGATGGGAAAAATAGATGTTAACGGAGGCAAAAGAAGTTTGCAGTATTACAGCGCAAAACTAATCGATTATTTTTATCAAAGGGGCTTGCTAAAGTATACTTTGCGAAAAACTTGAGTAGATTAGAAAATGAATCAACAGATAATGAAAGAAGCTGTAGCAAATGCCGCAGCCGAATTTTTAATTCCACGACTTAGTGAAAATACTATAATCGGTATCGGCACAGGATCCACAGCCAATCTTTTTATTGCCGCACTAGCAAAATATAAAAATAAAATAGCCGCTACTGTAGCAAGCTCTGTCGTATCTGAAGAAAAATTAAAAGCCCATCAGATAAATGTAATTGAACTTAATGAAACTACGCATGTGGATTTTTATATTGATGGGGCTGATGAATCAAATCATCAACTACAACTAATAAAGGGCGGTGGCGGTGCACTCACTCGAGAAAAAATTATCGCATCTGCCGCTAAAGAATTTTTGTGTATAGCGGATGAAAGTAAATTAGTTAATCAACTAGGCGCCTTCCCTCTGCCTATAGAAGTTATACCCATGGCATCAAATTACGTTTCACGTGAAATAATTAAACTCGGGGGAAACCCTATTTTACGGAAAAATCAGAAGACTGATAACGGGAATGTTATTTTAGACATAAATGATTTTGTTATAGAGGACCCTACGTCTATCGAAACGGCATTGAATATGATTTCAGGAGTTGTCACAAATGGATTATTTTCGCTGCGCCCAGCGGACAAACTATTCCTAGGCACTACCTCAGGTAGCGTCAGTGAGCTGCACGCAAAACAATAATAATTAGGAAGGAAAAGCTCTCAAATAAGCATAGCAGCATTTTTCCAAAAATAGTATTACGACAGTCACTAAACTATTTTTATTTTTTCGCCAAACATTCTAATGGTGAGCAGGCAAGGTCGTGTGAATCTTGATACAAGGCATCGGTCCATCGGTCAGAC
The DNA here is from genome assembly GCA_913051825.1 of uncultured Halieaceae bacterium. GTDB lineage: Bacteria > Pseudomonadota > Gammaproteobacteria > Pseudomonadales > Halieaceae > CABYJX01. The sequence goes on along the minus strand of CAJXCR010000024.1, from coordinate 19,764 downwards.
CAACTAATTCTAGTTAGTATGTGTAGCCGGCAACAAACAACTTTTCATCGGAAGACACTTGAGACCCAGGAACGTACTCTCCCTTGGACGCCTCGGAGTTAGCTTGCGCTCTAGCAAGAACAAATTTTTGTCCTTCGTCAACGTTGCTACCTGCCCAACCCCTCAGAGCAGAATGCTGCAGAGCACGGCCATATGAAAATGATACGTTCCAGGGTGTATTGCCAATAAGATTCATCTCATTCAGATAAACAGATGCAGCTTCTTCACTAAGCCCGCCTGACAAGAATACGATACCGGCAACTGAAGCTGGGACAGATCGCAACATCGTTTGTATAGTATATTCTGCCACTGTTTTTGGCGTCACTTCAGTTTTGCACTCTGCACCAGGGACCGTCATGGAAGGCTTAAGCAAGGTTCCTTCTAACAACACTCTATTAACCTCACAGGCGCGATAAACCGCTTTGACAACCTTTTCCTGAACCTCTGCGGTTTTATCGATATCATGATCACCATCCATCAGAATTTCTGGCTCAATAATAGGGACCAATCCAGCGTCCTGGACGGATCGCGCATAGCGAGCGAGCCCCCAGGCATTCTCTTGAATAGCAAGTTCAGTGGGACCGTTTTCATTAGCTATTTGAAGAACCGCTCTCCATTTGGCAAACCTAGCACCAGCCCCATAATATTCTGCAGCTCTTCCAGTCAGTCCATCAAGGCCTGAGCAATATGTTTCATGGGCTAAGGCTCCAGCTAATGGCTTCAACCCCTGATCAACTTTGATACCAGGGATTATTCCTTGCTGGGCGAGCTTCTCTACCATCTTTTCTCCATCAGCATGGTTTTGAAATAAAGTTTCCTCAAACAGGATTGCTCCACTAATATATTTTCCTAGGCCCGGACTTGTGAAGAGCATGCCTCTATATGCCTGTCGGTTTTCTTCTGTATTTTCTACATCTATGCTCGCTAGCCTCTTGCCGCAAGTCGGTGTAGATTCATCAACGGCAAGAATACCTTTCCCATTTGTAGCTAATTTCTGAGCCGTCTCTACTAGCTCTTCTTTGTAGTCGGTCATGGCCATTTTGCGTCTCCTTTTAACCAATTTAGACTAGGGATTTGTCGCCCTATTTTCAAGTATCGAAACTGCGGGAAGTGTTCTTCCTTCTACATACTCAAGAAAAGCTCCACCTCCAGTAGATATGTAAGAAAGATTTTCTTTTATTCCAAATTTATCAATGGCGGCTAGAGTATCACCACCACCAGCAACCGAAAATGCTTTACTCTCGGCAATTGCAAAAGACATCGATTCAGTGCCCCTTGCAAATTGATCAAACTCAAAAACGCCTACTGGGCCATTCCACAAAATGGTACCAGCATCTTTGACAATGCCTTCTATCTCTAGTGCAGCAGAAGGTCCAATATCGAAAATCATGTCGTCTTCATTTACATCTTCTTTTGCCTTAACTTCCGCTTTAGCAGTCGCATCAAATTGTTTTCCCGTAACCACATCTTTCGGAAGAGGGATATTGGTCTTTAACGCGAGTTCTCTTGCCACTTCAATTAGATCTTCCTCGTAAAGCGACTTACCAACCGGAAAGCCAGCGGCAGCCAAAAATGTATTCGCTATACCACCGCCCACGATCAACTGATCAACTTTGTCCGCCAGGCTTTCCAAAACCTTTAGTTTTGTAGAAACCTTGGACCCTCCCACTATAGCTACCATAGGGGTCGCAGGATTCGTGAGAACCGAATTCAGAGCGTCCAATTCTGCGGTTAAAAGCGGTCCGGCTGCAGCCACATCAGCATACTTTGCAACTCCATGAGTTGAAGCCTGAGCGCGGTGAGCTGAGCCAAAAGCATCCATAACAAAGACATCACAAATAGAAGCGTAGCGTCTAGATAGATTCTCATCATCTTTTGACTCTCCAATATTAAATCTAACGTTTTCCAATAAAACAACTTGACCAGGCGACACATCAAATTGTTCTTCCCACGCTTTTATAAGCTCTACATTGGAACCCAATAATTCAGATAATCTATCGGCTACCGGACGTAAGCTAAATTGAGCATCAAACTCTCCTTCTGTAGGACGGCCTAGATGAGACATTAAAATCGTGGAAGCACCTGACTCTTGCAAGGAAGTGATGGTAGGTAAACAAGCACGAATTCTAGCATCGCTTGCAACAATCCCATCTTTTAAAGGGACATTTAGATCCTCTCGAACCAGTACTCGTTTTCCTGAAAGCTGAATATCACTCATCAAAGTAATGGAACGACTCATATCTTTTCACCTTCCTGATCTTTAGAAGACCAATACTCAGCTACATCCAACATCCTATTTGCAAACCCCCATTCATTATCAAACCAAGTAAGCACTTTAACTAAGTTCCCACCAGCGACTCTTGTTTGCTGACCATCGATGATGCCGGATCGAGGGTCATGATTAAAGTCGCAGGAAACCAAAGGAGCATCGTTATACCCCAGTACTCCACTTAAAGAAAGTTGCGCTGCTTCACTAAGCACTTGATTTACTGATTCAATTTTTACTTTACGTTTGGTCTGTATCGTTAGATCCATTGCGGACACATTCAGTGTCGGTACCCGGAGAGCTTGTGCGGTAAATCTATCTGCCATTCTAGGGATAATTCGTCCTATGCCAGCCGCTAACGCAGTATCAACTGGAATAATAGATGCTGTCGCTGCTCTAGATTTTCTTAAGTCGAGAGAATTATGGGTGTCCAGTAGAGGCTGATCATTCATCGCTGAGTGAATAGTGGTAATTGTTCCACTCTCAATACCGAACGAATCTTCTAGCACTTTTATAACTGGCAAAATACAGTTCGTTGTGCAAGAGGCTGCAGATACTATTTCATGCTGAGCTTCTAAGACGTGGTGATTGACTCCGTAAACTACTGTCGCATCGACATTAGGGTCAGCTGGCTGAGAAAATAGAAGTTTGCCCACTCCTTGGTTGAGATGGATTCCCGCCGTCTCTCGATCAGAGTAACTCCCGGAACATTCAAACAATATGTCTACACCATGATTAAACCAGGGAATATCATTTGGATTAGCAAAACTTGATAGAGCTATTTGATTACCATCTATCTCCAGATAGTCGTCACATCCAGTCACTGATAAATCTAAGATTCCATGGGTTGAGTCGTATTTAGTTAAATGTCGAACCGTTTTTGGATCAGCTATCTCATTAATCGCTACGACATTAATGCCATCTCTGCGGCCATTCTCAAAAAGCGCCCTAAGAACACTGCGACCGATTCTCCCATAACCATTAATAGCAACTTGCAACACAACTCAATCAATCGCTACTGGTGAACAATTCCTGAGCAACATCAATTACATTTTCTACAGTAAATCCAAACTCCTTAAATAGATCACCTGCCGGTGCTGATTCACCAAAAGTATCCATACCGATAATGCGGCCTTGCAAGCCAACATACTTATACCAGTAATCTTTATGACCAGCCTCTATCGCAATTCTGCAAGTCATCTCATTAGGCAATACAGCCTCGCGATACTCTTTTTCCTGCTGATCAAAAATCTCCGAACAAGGCATGGATACCACCCTTACTTGTTTACCTTGGTCAGCCAATTTTTGACCCGCATTCATTGCCAAACCTACCTCGGAGCCCGTAGCAATTATAATTAATTCCGGGTCCAACTCTGACTCTAGCAAAGTATAGGCTCCTCGAGATATGTTGCTAAGTTGTTGTTCATTGCGCTCTTGGTGTTCTAACGATTGACGAGAAAAAATGAGTGCGCTTGGGCCACCTTTTCGCTGAATAGATGAAGTCCAAGCTACAGCGGATTCTACGGTGTCGCAGGGGCGCCAGGTGCAAAGACCAGGAGTACTTCTAAGCGACGTCAGTTGCTCTATGGGTTGGTGTGTTGGGCCATCTTCGCCCAGGCCAATTGAATCATGAGTATAAACAAATATAGTCCGCTGCTTCATAAGTGCTGCCATTCGAACCGCATTTCGAGCGTACTCCATAAATATTAAAAATGTTGCTCCATACGGAATGAAACCTCCATGCAAAGCGATTCCATTCATTATTGCAGACATTCCAAACTCTCTAACACCATAGTAAATATAGTTTCCTGAGGGATCTTGGCTCGACACTCCCTTGGCACCCTCCCAAAGGGTGAGATTTGACCCAGCTAGATCTGCTGATCCTCCAAGGAGTTCAGGCAAAAGGGGACCAAATTTACTCAGGCAATTTTGAGACGCCTTGCGCGAAGCAATATCATTACCCTCCACCTGACAGGCTTCAGCATATTTTCTGGCTCTTTCGGAAAAATCAGAGGGCAAATCACCGCTCAACCGGCGCGTCAATTCTTCAGCAAGCTGCGGATGCGCTGCAGAATATTCTTCAAACTTTTTATTCCATGAGCTTTCCTGTTCCATCCCTCTCTTTTTAGCGTCCCAGCTATCATATACTTCCTTCGGAACCTCAAATGGACCATGTGGCCAATCCAAATATTCTCGCGCTTGAGCGATTTCCGCCTCACCCAGAGCCGCACCATGAACTGATTCACTCCCTTGTTTATTGGGAGCCCCCTTTCCAATGATCGTTTGACAGCAAATCAGTGTAGGTTGAAGTGTATTTTCTCGAGCTGCCTCAATCGCTTGCCTAATCGCTCCTGAATCATGTCCATCTACTTTGGGAATTACCTGCCATCCATAAGATTCGAACCTTGCCGGCGTATTATCTGTAAACCAACCCTCTACGTGGCCATCAATAGAAATACCATTGTCGTCATAAAAAGCAATAAGCTTACCAAGCCCTAAAGTCCCCGCTAATGAGCATGCTTCATGGGAAATCCCTTCCATCAAACACCCATCTCCAAGAAAGACATATGTGTAGTGATCAACAATGTTGAAATTGGGTTTGTTGAACTGACCAGCTAAAATTTTCTCCGCAAGCGCCATTCCAACACCATTTGTAATTCCCTGACCTAAGGGTCCAGTAGTGGTTTCGACTCCTGGCGCATATCCATACTCAGGGTGGCCAGGGGTGCGACTATGAAGCTGACGGAAGCTTTTTAGATCATCTATGGACAAGTCATAACCACTCAGATGAGAAAGTGCATAAATCAGCATAGATCCATGCCCATTTGACAAGATAAAGCGATCTCTATCAGGCCAATTAGGATTGGATGGATTATGCTGCATATATTCGTTCCACAATACCTCGGCTATATCCGCCATACCCATAGGAGCTCCGGGATGACCGGAATTTGCCTTCTCCACGGCATCCATGGCCAACGCGCGAATAGCGTTCGCTCTTTCCTTTTGAAGAGTCATAGATTTAGCTCCAACTAATTGGGGTCGCTAGTCTGAATTAAGTCGAGGCAAACGGCAATGCCAACTATTTATAAAATCATCTATATCAAAATATTTTGATATAGATGATTTGCCTGATAGAATCCGCGCCCATGTTAGCAGCGCTAAAAAATATCGGATCTATGAATCCCCAAGCTTCAGAGCTTAACCTGCAGGATTTTTCAGTTTTTTTTAAAGCTTGTGGAGAAAAACTTCGGCTAGAAATCCTAAGAATCTTACAAGCAGATTCCTTTGGCGTATCTGAGTTATGTTTTTTATTTGATCTTCGTCAATCGGCCATCAGCCACCATCTCAAAGTGCTTTCCGAGGCAAATCTAATAGCTGCGCGAAGAGAAGGGAATTTTATTTTTTATCGCCGTAATATGCTTGCAGACGGGTGCCAGCTTTCCTCTCTAATCCAAACTTTTTTTTGCGCGATTGATTCCTTACCAATATCTGAATCACTTTCTCTAAAAATGAAAAAGCTTCAACAACAGCGTGTAAAGAATTCTCAACTTTTCTTTCAGCATAATGCTAGTCGTTTTGCCCAGCAGCAGGATCTTATAGCAAGTTATTTCCATTACGGCAAAATCGTAGCTAGCGCACTTGAAAACGCGAGCAAACCATCAAATTCACTCGCCCTCGAGATAGGCCCGGGTGATGGCAATTTTCTATTAGAACTTTCACCAAACTTTAATCGCGTTATCGCTCTGGATAATTCAGAAGCGATGCTGCGAAAAGCAAGTCAATTAGCCCTTGATAACAATATTGGGAATATTGAATTTGTTTTGGGTGATACGACTTCCAAAAAACTACAACACATCGAAGCCGATGTCGTCGTAATTAATATGGTTCTTCATCACACTGCAGACCCAAAGCAAGTGATAGCGGATGCTGCCGCTGTGCTTCGCCCAGAAGGATTACTGGTTGTTACCGAGCTCTGTTCTCATGATCAGGCTTGGGCTAGGGAATTTTGCGGCGACTTGTGGCTGGGTTTTAACTCAGACCAAATTAACCGTTGGTGCGAAATCGCTAAATTGACGGAAGTTACTAGCAGTCACTTAGCGCAAAGGAATGGTTTTCAAATACAAGTGCGTCTTTACACGCGCCAAAAATAATCTGACTTAAAGGAATTTAAGCATGAGCGAATATAAACTTTTCACCTCAGAATCGGTGTCTGAAGGCCATCCAGACAAAATGGCTGATCAGATTTCTGATGGTATTCTAGACGCAATCATCAGCCAAGATCAGAATGGTCGAGTGGCAGTAGAGACTATGATTAAGACGGGTATGGTGGTTGTAGCGGGAGAAGTCTCCTCCAATGCATCTATAGAACTTGAGCAAGTAGTTAGAGAAATTGTAACTAATATCGGCTACAACAACTCTTCTGTGGGTTTTGATGGAGATTCATGCGCCGTACTAAATGCAATTGGAAAACAATCTCCTGATATTGCTATGGGTGTTGACTCCAATCAAGATAAAGAGCAAGGCGCTGGAGATCAGGGCTTAATGTTCGGTTACGCCACTGACGAAACTAAAGTGCTTATGCCTGCTCCCATCTACTTTTCGCACCGCCTAGTCGAACGTCAGGCCGAGCTAAGAAAAAACAACACGCTTCCTTGGCTCAGACCGGACGCAAAAAGCCAAGTTTCACTGAGATATGAAGAGGGCAAACCGGCGGCAGTTGACGCTGTAGTTCTATCAACCCAGCATGATGAAGACGTCACTCAATCTCAGATACACGAAGCCGTTATGGAACTGATAATTAAAGAAGTCCTGCCTCAGGAATGGCTTCATAACGATACGAGCTACCATATCAACCCTACCGGTCAATTTATCATAGGCGGACCTGTTGGAGATTGTGGTTTAACGGGAAGAAAGATAATTGTAGATACCTATGGAGGCATGGCGCGTCATGGTGGTGGTGCATTTTCAGGTAAAGATCCTTCAAAGGTAGATCGCTCAGCTGCTTACGCTGGTCGTTACGTAGCAAAAAATATTGTCGCAGCAGGTCTGGCCTCACGCTGCGAAATACAGATTTCTTATGCTATTGGAGTGGCCGAACCCACCTCAATAGCGATAAACACCTTTGGAACAGGGAAAATCGAGGACGACAAAATAGCTGTGTTGGTTAGAGACCATTTTGATCTTAGGCCAAAAGGCCTCATCGAAATGCTAGACCTAAGAAGGCCAATTTATCTAAAGACAGCAGCATATGGACACTTTGGAAGAGAAAACGAAGGTTTCAGTTGGGAAAATACTGATAAAGCTGATTCTTTAAAGGCAGCGATCTAACAATATTAATTTTTGAGGAAAAAGGAAAACTTATGAACATCGCCACAAAATCTGAGCAACATCAAGACTTCAAGGTCGCTGACATAAATTTAGCTGAATGGGGGCGCAGGGAGTTAGAAATCGCTGAAAGCGAGATGCCTGCATTGATGGCTTTGCGCGAAAAATACCGTCAAGCTAGACCACTTGCGGGCGCTAGGATTTTAGGATGCATCCATATGACAATTCAAACTGGTGTACTTATAGAGACGCTTATTGATCTAGGCGCAGAGGTACGCTGGTCTTCGTGTAATATTTTTTCTACGCAGGATCATGCAGCAGCGGCAATTGCTGCCGCCGGTATACCTGTATTTGCTTGGAAGGGAGAAACCGAAGAGGAATATGAGTGGTGTATCGAGCAGACCATTCACCAAAACGGAGCTCAGTGGCCTGCCAATATGATCTTAGATGATGGTGGAGACTTAACCGCCATGCTTCATGAAAGATTCCCAGAGATGCTAAATGGTATTCATGGGATTACCGAAGAAACAACTACTGGAGTACATCGTCTGCAAGAAATGCTTCAAAACGGAAGGCTTAGAGTACCAGCTATCAACGTAAATGATTCCGTTACTAAGTCAAAAAATGACAATAAATATGGCTGTCGCCATAGTCTGAATGACTCAATTAAAAGAGCAACCGACCACCTATTATCTGGTAAACGCGCCCTGGTCATAGGTTATGGTGATGTTGGCAAAGGTTCGGCTCAATCTCTTCGCCAAGAAGGAATGATCGTTCGAGTTGCCGAAGTGGATCCAATTTGCGCGATGCAAGCTTGTATGGATGGGTTCGAACTAGTATCACCCTTCTTGGAAGGAACAAACGATGGCTCCGAGTCGAGTGTAGATAGATCTTTGCTTTCTACGACTGACCTTCTTGTCACAGCAACGGGAAACTTTAACGTATGTAACGAACACATTCTTCGTGCACTTAAATCAAACGCTGTGGTTTGTAACATTGGTCACTTTGATAACGAAATCGATACTGAATTTATGCGCAAGAACTGGGAATGGGAGGAAATAAAACCTCAGGTGCACAAGGTATACAGAGACCGGAAAACCAATGATTCATTGCTTCTGCTTTCGGAAGGGCGTTTGGTAAATCTTGGAAACGCAACAGGTCACCCTTCACGAATTATGGATGGTTCATTCGCAAACCAAGTATTAGCTCAGATGTATCTTTATGAGCGTAAATTCGCTGATCTTGACGAAGAGTCTAAGGCATCTGCCCTTGTAGTAGAAGTTTTACCAAAACATCTAGATGAAGAAGTCGCATCAGACATGGTATCGGGTTTTGGAGGAGTGTTAACCAAACTGACCCAAGAGCAAGCAGACTACATCGGTGTCAGTATGAATGGGCCTTTCAAGCCAGAAAACTACAAATACTGATTGCCAGGTAGTTGCCACGGTCTAGTAATTTTGCGTAAGAGTAGAATATTCACCGCCCAGCACTTGGAGTGCGGTAAACATTTGGTTTTGGAAGAGGATGCTCGTAGACATATTGTAAACGTCCTTCGCCTTAAGACTGGCTCAGAAATTATTCTTTTTAATGGCGAAGGAGGACAATTCTCCGGCATCATTAACAACTGCTCTAAGAAGAGTATAGAGATTGTGGTTTCAAATTTTTCAAACGCCTCGCTGGAATCACATCTGACAACTTCAGTTGCCGTTGGTATTTCTCGCGGTGATCGCATGGATTGGGTGATTCAAAAGGCAACTGAACTTGGTGCAAGTCATATAACACCAATCATCTCGGAAAGGGTGACAGTAAATTTAAGTTCAGACAGGGCAAAAAAACGCTTGGCCCACTGGAGGAAAATATCGATTAGCAGCTGTGAGCAGTGTGGACGAAACGTACTCCCAAAAATAGATGAACCTATTAAATTAGATTGCTGGTTAAAGACAGCTCGGTCAAATCTAAAATATGTTCTCGATCAAAGCGGAGGCAATATCGATCTAACGCAAACAAGACCGAACAGCATTGCTTTACTTAGTGGTCCAGAAGGGGGATTTAGCAAAAACGAATTAAAGCTTGCTCAATCCTCAGGTTTCATTCCTATTTCGTTTGGCAAGAGAACGATGCGCGCAGAGACCGCACCTATAGTTGCACTAAGCATCGCTCAAACTAATTGGGGAGATCTTTGCTGAGGTACTCGAAAGTTTGTACATTACCTAAACTTGTTTAGGACTAGACATTAAATAACTTAATTTTTTAAAGCGGAACAATGTGAAATGAGCATTAAAGTGGGTGTATTAATGGACCCAATCCAAAATATTAATTACAAGAAGGATTCTACTCTAGCTATGCTCTGGGCAGCACAGGATCGCGGATGGGATATAAGCTATCTAGAGCAGTCAGATTTATATCTGACTGAAGGTCAAGCTCGGGCACAAACTAGGGCGATAAAAGTCTTTAGAGATCCGCAAAGATGGTTTGAGTTTGGAGATCAAGCCGATTTTCCTCTCGAGGATTTTGATGTAATCCTTATGCGCAAAGACCCTCCTTTTAATAATGAGTTTATTTATACTACATATCTTCTAGAAAATGCTGAAAGGAAAGGAACTCTAGTTGTCAATCGTTGCCGATCGTTGCGTGATTGCAATGAGAAAGTCTTCGCCACTGAGTTTCCCGATTGTTGTCCAGCAACTTTGGTATCAAAAAACAACTCACACATATTGTTTTTTCTTGAAACTCATAAAGATATTATTCTAAAACCACTTGATGGAATGGGAGGCAACTCTGTTTTTCGTGTTAAAGAAAACGACCCTAATTTGCAGGTTATATTAGAGGTGCTAACCAGGCATGGCGAAGAAACTATTATGGCGCAAAAATATCTCCCAGAAATTTGCGAAGGAGACAAACGCATTATTATGATTTGCGGCAAACCTGCCCCATACTGCCTTGCCAGAATCCCTCCTACTGGGCAGACTAGGGCTAATTTAGCAGCAGGTGGTAAAGGACTAGCGCAAAAGCTCAGCGATCGCGACCACTGGATAGCGAAACAGGTAGGCAGTGCATTAGTTGAAAAGGGATTAATGTTTGTAGGCTTAGATATTATTGGAAATCACCTAACTGAAATAAATGTCACCAGCCCAACAGGCATTAGAGAATTGGAGGACCAAGCGGGTCTTAATTTGGGTAAAGAGTTGATAGATGCTATTGCTAAAAAACTAAATAAAAAAATCGAGTGAAGCTTGAGATTATTATTTTGGAATTCTCGTGTGTTTTTCTTCCCAGGCCAAATAATGCATATCTTTTGCCGAGAAATGTGTCCTCACGATTATTCACAAATCCAAATGCAATCTAAGTATGCCTTTGAAAACTAGCAATAAAACAAAAGTAAACGACTCTTTGAAAGGTCACTTTTTATTAGCGATGCCAAGCTTAGACGCAGGACTCTTCGCTAAAAGTATCACCTACCTAATTGAGCATGGTGAGGAGGGTGCGATGGGGCTGATCATTAATCGACCCCTTGATTTAGCAATATCAGAAGTATTTGATCAACTAGAGATAAAATCTTCAACTAGCTTAAATTGCATCCCAATAATGGCAGGCGGGCCGGTCCAAATGGATCAAGGATTCGTCCTTCATCGAGACAAAGTGTCAAATTGGGAAGCTTGTATCGAAGTAAGCGATGAAATCTTATTAACAACATCTCAAGATATCCTTTTTTCCATCGCAGAAGATCAAGGACCAAAAGAAACTCTCATCGCATTGGGCTATGCAGGATGGTCCCCTGGGCAATTAGAAGAGGAGCTGGCTAAAAATAGCTGGCTTACAATGCCTGCAGACAGCGATATTATTTTTTCTACTCCATATGATCAAAGGTTTTCGCAAGCAGCGGCGCAAATTGGTGTCGATATGAATCTTATCAGTTCTCAGGTCGGTCATGCCTAAAGATCGAGATTTAGTTGTTAAGGGAGAAACTGTATTGGCTTTTGATTTCGGTCTCCGAAAAATTGGAGTCGCTGTTGGTAATACTTTAACAAAAACTACTATGCCACTTGATATCATCTATACGAAAAATGGGAGCACTCCCTGGAGTGATATTGAAAATCTCCTCGGAGAATGGAAACCCTTATCGGTAATCGTTGGTGACCCGATAAATATGGACGATACCTTTAGCGAGATGAGCGGTAAGGCGAGGAAATTCGCCCAGCGCCTTCATGGCAGATTCTCTGTAAAAGTTCTAATGATAGACGAAAGATTAAGTAGCTTTGAGGCTAAATCATTCTTCCAAAATGAATTTGGAGGAAAAACCAACTTAGATAATATTGACAGCTTCGCTGCAGAAATAGTCTTAAAAAGCTGGATGAAAGAAACAACTTGAAGTTCAAGTCATGAATGTACAAAATTTTCCTTTTGCCTAGCTTTTTCTTTAGCAATCTCTGCTGTTATTTCTCCAGCGGTAACAAGTTTTTGTAGAGCTTGATCCATGGTTTGCATACCAAGAGATTGGCCTGTTTGCAGTACTGAATACATTTGAGCAACCTTATCTTCGCGAATCAAATTCCTAATGGCTGGGCTGCCCAGCATTATCTCGTGTGCTGCGATTCTGCCACCAGAGGTTTTCTTAAGCAATGTCTGCGCAATAACGGCTTCCAATGATTCTGAAAGCATCGACCTTACCATAGCTTTTTCAGCCGCAGGAAAAACGTCTATTATCCGATCAATGGTTTTTGCCGCTGAAGTTGTATGCAAAGTTCCGAAGACTAAATGACCCGTCTCAGCTGCGGTTAAGGCAAGCCGAATAGTTTCTAGATCACGCATTTCACCAACCAAAATAATATCTGGATCTTCGCGAAGCGCCGACCTCAGTGCTTCGGAAAAGCCAAGTGTATCTCTATGAACCTGTCGCTGTGTTACTAAGCTGCTTTTGCTTTCATGCACAAATTCAATAGGATCTTCAATGGTGAGAATATGTTCGAATCTGCTGTCATTAATATAATCAATCATTGCGGCTAGTGTTGTGGATTTCCCTGAACCAGTGGGCCCAGTGACCAAAATTAGTCCTCTAGGGGTTTCACATATATCTCGGAAAACCTTACCCATACCTAAGCAATCCATTGATAATACGCTGGAAGGAATCGTCCTGAAGACGGCTGCAGCACCACGATTTTGATTAAACACATTAACTCTAAATCTTGCGAAATCTGCTATCTCGTAGGAAAAATCAACTTCGAATTCTTCCTCATACTGCTGCTTCTGATCTTCATCCATAATCCCGTGAAGCAAATTCCTGACTACTTCATCCTCTAAGTCTCCATTATCAGTAGTGCGAATATCTCCATCAATACGAATAGTTGGAGGACGACCTGCTGAGAAATGTAAATCTGACGCCCCTTGTTCTACTGCCATAATAAGCAAATCGTTTATATCCATAGACATCTCTCAAAAATAATGCTGCCTGTTAAGAACTTTGTTTAGAATAGTTAAGCTACTTTTTTATCGCCCTACGAGCCTGTAAATCAGCTAATATCCCTTTATGGACTCTCAAACCCTGCTAAGAAATATTACACAGATCCGCGATAGAGTAAGCGTTAAATCGGCGAAAACTCCAATTACATCGAAACCTGTAACAATTGTAGCTGCTAGCAAAACTCAATCTGCCGAAGTAATTAGAAGCGCAGCAAGGTTTGGAATAAATGATTTTGGAGAAAATTATTTACAAGAGGCCCTCGTTAAGATGGATCTATTACGAGACTTAAATTTAACTTGGCACTTTATCGGCCCACTTCAGAGCAACAAAACTAAATTAATCGCGGAAAAATTTAATTGGATACATAGCCTAGATCGATTGTCTGTTGCAAAGCAACTTAGTAAAAAACGCCCAGCCGAGCTAGATCCGTTGAACGTGTGCATCCAGGTTAATATATCCAATGAGATAAGCAAGTCAGGATGTTTGCCAGAAGAGGTCTCGAATCTGATTCTAGATGTGCGCTCTCTTCCGCGCCTGAGATTAAGAGGGCTTATGATCATCCCTGAAGCTATTGACAAGAGAAAACAAAGGAGCAATCCATTTGAGCGTGTTCGAAGACTATTTGATACGTGCACAAATTTGGAGAAAGAACTCGATACACTATCCATGGGAATGTCCGACGATTTTGAGCTCGCCATTGAACACGGATCCACCATGATTCGGCTGGGCACTGCTCTTTTCGGACCCAGAAACAGATGATCTCTCTTGCTGGCGAAGTGTATAATGGGCAATTGTATAGAACTTATTGACTACGGAACTTCGATTGGAAAACACGATAATTACCTTCATTGGCGCCGGAAACATGGCAAAAAGTTTAATTGGCGGCCTTCTAAGCAGTGGTTTCCGAGGGCACAATATTCGGGCTTTTGACACGGACCCCGAGGCGCTCAACACCGCATCTTCTTTAGGACCTATTTCGATACATGATGATAGTTACAGCGCAACTCTAGGAGCGCATATTATAGTTTTGGCGGTAAAACCACAGTCTATCAGTCAAGCATGCAGCAGTATTCGCGCTTGTGTAATAAAACAAGACTCGGTCGTGGTTACAATTGCCGCCGGAATCACAACCTCTTTTATCAAAGAACAACTACAAGAAAAGTGTAAAGTCGTTCGTTGCATGCCAAATACACCAGCCTTGGTTGGTTGGGGTGCGAGTGGTTTATTTACTGCTGACAAAATGAGCGATGAAGAAAAAAATCTTATTGATGCAATTTTTTCTGCTGTAGGAACCACATTCTGGGCAGAAACTGAGGCAGATATAGATATTATTACTGCACTGTCCGGAAGTGGCCCCGCTTATTTCTTCCTTTTTATGGAATGTTTAGCTGACATAGCTTGTCAACTAGGACTGAACAAAGAGGCAGCAATTGCACTTACCAAACAGACAGCAGCCGGAGCCGCACACATGACACTAGAGAATAATATCGATTTAAAGGAATTACGAAAAAATGTAACTAGTCCAGGGGGCACAACGGAAAAAGCTATTGAAGCGTTTTTAGCAAATGGATTTCGGGAAGCAGTTACTCTTGCATTAAAAGCTGCTCATGAGCGCGCCCTCCAGTTCTCTAGCAACCGCAGTTCTAATTGATAACTTGGCATTTCTATGGAAGCCATAACTGAAATCTCAAGTTATCTTATCCAAACATTAATGAATTTATTGCTTTTAGGGGCAGTGATGCGTCTATTACTGCAGTTAAGTAAGGCGGATTTTTATAACCCTATAAGTCAAATATTAGTAAAACTTACAAATCCCATGGTATTACCTCTAAGAAGATTAGTCCCTAATTTTAGACTTTTCGACCTCTCCTCTCTGATACTCGCTATTGGATTACAGGTGTTACTCATTGTCATTCTTTTGAAAGTTAATGGGGCTTATCAGCCTAGTTTATCCACATTGGTAATTTGGGGCTTGATAGGCGTGGCGGCTATTTTTGTCAAAATCTATTTCTTTGCTTTGTTGGCAATGATTGTCTTAAGTTGGCTAGCGCCAAATAGTTACCATCCAGCAATACAGCTCATTTCTCAAATTGTAGAGCCTATTATGGCACCGGTGCGAAGAGCGCTTCCCCCAATAGGAGGATTGGATTTTTCTCCGATACTAATCTTCATATTGATTAATATCGTCGAGATTTTATTGCGCCATTTAGCTAGCGGCTTTGGTCTTCATCCTGCTTTGGTTATGGGGATTTAATAATCTAATGGTAGAGATTTTAAAAACTTCCAGTGTAGGGATAGTCAAACCCCAAGCAGCTAAGTTTGAGGGTCCTTTAAATCTCGAATGCGGTTTTACACTAGATTCATTTGAATTGGTTTATGAAACCTATGGAAGACTAAATAAAAATCGAAGTAATGCTGTGTTAATTTGTCATGCCTTGAGTGGAAATCACCATGCAGCGGGCTTTCACAACGAGGATGATAAGCGAGCTGGTTGGTGGGACGAATACATTGGTCCGGGCAAACCTATTGACACTGAAAAGTTTTACGTGGTGAGCCTCAATAATCTTGGCGGTTGTCACGGATCGACAGGGCCAATTAGTGAAAATCCAACTACCCTTAAACCCTGGGGTAATAACTTCCCCTCAATTAGAGTTAAGGATTGGGTCGAAACCCAGGCTCGGCTAGCTGATAGACTGGAAATTGATTCCTGGGCTGCAGTAATTGGGGGAAGCTTGGGAGGAATGCAGGTAATGCAATGGGCAATAGACCATCCATCTCGCATTAGAAATGCTGTGGTAATTGCTTCGGCTTTAAAACTCAGTGCACAAAATATCGCATTCAACGAAATTGCAAGACAGGCGATACGAGCTGATCCCAAGTTTGCGGGTGGCAATTATTTAAGCATGAAATCGATCCCTGAGGAGGGCTTAGCACTTGCTAGAATGATAGGACATGTAACCTACCTTTCAGACGACGCAATGGCATTGAAATTTGGCCGAGAACTTAGATCTGGGAGTTTTGATTCGAACTTTTCTGACGGAATAGAATTTCAGGTTGAAAGTTATCTGAAATATCAAGGGAAACGATTTTCGGGTCAGTTTGATGCAAATTCATATATTCTTATGACTCGTGCGCTAGACTTTTTTGATCTAGCGCGGAACTACAACGACAATGCTGTCGAGGCATTTTCTGTTGCCGAGTGTAAGTTTCTTGTTGTTTCATTTACTACGGATTGGCGTTTCTCACCTTCTCGCTCACAAGAAATTGTAGAAGCCTTAATAGCTGCGAAGAAAAATGTAACATATATGGAAATTAAGGCGGACGAAGGTCACGATGCATTCCTTTTACCAATACCAAGATATTTTCAGACCATATCGGCATATATGAAGGGTATAGAGACAAACTAAATCTTATGAGACAAGACCTTACACAAATTTTAAGCTGGATTAAATCTGGGAGTAGAGTGCTAGATTTAGGATGTGGTGACGGAGAATTTCTAGACGAATTGGAAAAGAAGTCGGCGATCCAAGGCGTAGGTATTGAGATAAATCAAGAGGATATTTTGCTTGCTATTAGAAGAGGTATAAGTGTAATCCAGCAAGATGTGGATGAGGGATTATCAAATTTTCCCGACCTAAGTTTCGATACTGTAGTCATGGCTCATGCTATTCAAGTCGTGCACTTTCCTGACAAAGTTTTAATGGAAATGTTACGCATAGGTAAGGAAGGTATAGTGACTTTCCCTAACTTCGGGCATTGGCGATGTCGAATATATCTTGCTTTTCGCGGTGGAATGCCGGTATCTCGATTCCTGCCCTACGACTGGTATAACACTCCCAATATCCACTTCTGCACAGTAAAAGATTTCGAAAAGCTTTGCGCCGCTAGGCACATAACCATTAAATCTAAGTCGATGATTGGGGGGGGTAAACTATCTTCTTTTTTCTCCGCCATTTGGCCAAATTTATTTGCTATTACCGCAATTTATCGACTTTCGGCTTGAAATTATTAGAATATTAACCTTAATCAGCCTTCTTTTGGCTTCTCAAATTGGCTTTACTGAGAAGTTTAAGCGGTTTGATAATTTTGAACTTCACTATAGCGTAGTCAATACTACTTTTTTGTCTCCCTTCGTTGCAGAGAAATATGGGATTACACGAGGAGAGAGGCATGCAATTCTTAACCTTTCTCTAAGAGAGCTTTCTATTAAAGGATCTACATCGGTCGGCATGGAATTGTCAGGAAGAACCTGGGATTTAATTCAAGCTCAAGATTTACAATTCTCCAAAATAAGGGAAGAGGATGCTATTTATTTCTTAGCGGAATTCAAATTTATTAATGAAGAGTGGCGTTTTTTTGAATTAGAATTTTCGCCTGAAGGCTTAACACAGAAATATCAGTTTAAATTTAAGCACCAACTTTACATTAATTAAATCGGCAGCTTATTATGAAAGTTATTATCGCAAGCGGCAATTCCGGAAAGATATTGGAGCTAGAAAAGACCCTGGCACCGCTTGCTTGGAACCTCTTACCTCTCTCTAATTACCATCCACCTATTATCGAAGAGGTGGGATCTACATTTGATGAGAATGCTATTATCAAAGCACGCGCAGCATCTAAGCATACTGGTCTTCCAGCTATTGCTGACGATTCTGGACTTGAAGTGGACTACCTTTGTGGAAGACCTGGAGTGCGGTCCGCTCGATTTTCTGATACCGGAACGGACTATGATAACAACGTAAAATTAGTTAATGAGCTTTCTGGAGTTTCCGATGAATTTCGCGCCGCACGTTTCCACTGTTCTCTTGTTTTTCTAAGTCATTATGATGAATCTGCACCCCTAGTTTGCAGAGCGAAATGGGAAGGACGAATTCTACAAAGGCCTTCTGGGCAGAACGGGTTTGGGTATGACCCGTTATTTTTCGTAAATTCTCATAACTGCAGTGCTGCTGAGCTCAAACCGGAAATAAAGAATTTAATTAGCCATAGGGGCCAGGCTAGCTCTCTGCTACTAAGTGAGCTTAAGAAGCTCTTCTGATGCAATATCCGCCTATTTCCTTATATGTGCACATTCCATGGTGCGAGAAGAAGTGCCCGTACTGCGACTTCAACTCCTATGCTTCATCAAATATCCCAGAGCAAGATTATTTAGATTGCTTAATAGCGGACCTCCAAATAGAGGTCGAAAGTGTTCAAGATCGGGAATTAAAAAGTATATTTTTTGGCGGAGGAACCCCCAGTCTATTTAGTGCAGAATCACTAGCGAGGTTACTTCAAACTGTCGCTAAAAGGTTTCATTTTGATAGGGAGATTGAGATTACCCTAGAGGTTAATCCTGCAAGTGCTGACCAAAGAAAATTTCTCGATTTTTTCCACGCTGGCATTAATCGGCTCTCAATTGGAATCCAGAGTTTCAACGATTCAAGCTTGCATGATCTTGGACGAATCCATACCAGTAGTGATGGCGCCTCTGCTATTAAATTAGCTCAAACCGCCGGGTTCTCTAATATTAATATAGATCTAATGTATGGGCTTCCAAACCAAACCGAGGAAGAGGCAGTATCGGATTTAAATGAAGCAATATTATGGAAGCCTCAACACGTTTCTTGGTACGAACTTACAATTGAACCCAATACAATGTTTTACTCAAATCCACCAAATTTACCGCAGGAAAACACACTCGAAGCTATCCAAGAAGCCGGCTTATCCTTTCTATCCGAAAATGGTTTTTCTCGGTATGAAATTTCCGCTTTCTCTCAACTCAATCACCAGTGTAAGCATAACCTCAATTATTGGAGATTCGGTGACTATATTGGTATTGGCGCTGGTGCGCATGGCAAAATCACTAATAAAGATAGTTCTATCACGCGGTACTCAAAAACTAGAAATCCTGTTGATTATCTTTCCGCGAGCCCCTGCGAAGCTAGAGTAAACGCATTCACTCTCTCTAAAGAAGAAACTGTGTTAGATTTTGTTTTGAATTCTTTTCGACTTACAGATGGCTTTACTCTAGATCAGTTTAAGAAATCAACGCATTTAAGTCCTCAGGACTTAGAACCTGAAATTAGTTCCCTGTGCAATCAGGGGCTCGTTTTGAAAAATAGCACGGGCTACAGCACTACTACCCTTGGGCAGCGCTACCTTAACGAGGTAATACATAAATTCATGCCTGATTAGTTACTTTTTATGGCGATTGTATGAAAACAAGATCCCAAATTTTATGTCCTAAGCGTCTTCCGCGTAGTTCAAATTTTGTTTCTGGTCGCCCATGATCTGCACTGGCGAAGGTATTTGCTCCGTAAAGATTCCTCCAATTTTTAGATGCAGACATGACCTCCATCATTTGTTCCGCATAATTACTGCAATCTGTTGAAAGATGGAGGCGTCCACCCTCGCAAAGTATCTTGTTTATGCTGTTAACAAACTCAGCTTTAATCAGACGTCGCTTGTTATGTTTTTTTTTATGCCATGGATCTGGAAAAAAAATATTTACTGCACTGATAGATTCACAGGGTAGACATTTTTCAACTACCTCAACCGCATCGTGCCAGAATATCCTTACATTTTTTAAGTCCCGATTAGCAATTTCATTTAAGATTTTACCAACTCCAGCCGCGTGCACCTCAACACCGATAAAATTAACATTCGGCATTTGGATAGCTGATTGGATTAACGA
>CAJXCR010000023.1 GCA_913051825.1 uncultured Halieaceae bacterium | reverse complement strand
TGATAGGCTGGGTGTGGAAGCGTTGTAAGGCGTTGAGCTAACCAGTACTAATTGCCCGTGAGGCTTGACCATATAATCTAAGTTATTTGTTTAGTTAGAAAATATAAAGAAGACTTGGGTGTTGTGCTTTTAAGTTCGGTGTTTCAGCTTGGTTTACCATCTTAATTTAAAGTGACAGATGTGGAAAATCTGCGTTATTAGTTATCTGCACTTTAAACCAGTTTGCCTGGCGACCACAGAGCGTTGGAACCACCTGATTCCATTTCGAACTCAGAAGTGAAACGGCGCATCGCCGATGGTAGTGTGGGGTTTCCCCATGTGAGAGTAGGTCATCGCCAGGCTTATAAATTTGATAAAACCTCGTGCGTAATTTCGTTCGAGGTTTTATTTTATATATCTCAAAAACAATCCAGTGAGTCATTTACATACATAAAGGTCCCTTGCTTCCTTCGGTCTGTTATATTTAACTATTGATGTAATTTACTTTAATTAAATTGGGTTAAGTTTAATTGTAGGAGCCTAAGTTGAATAATGAACAGGAAGGGAAAAAATGTCCATTTGATGCTGATCTAATGAATCCGTCGACTTATGAAAACTTTATTCCATTTGATCTATTTAGATCTCTGAGAACAAAGTGTCCGGTCTCTCTCCAATTAGATTCACAACGCAACAAAAACTTTTGGGCTGTAACTAAACGTAGCGATATAGATTTTATCTCTAAAAACCCAAAATTATTTTCTTCTCGTGAAAATCTCGCACATCCTCAGCCAATATCTGAAAATCCCGATACGATGGAAATTACTCGTCAATTGGTTATCAACATGGATCCTCCCGAGCACCTAAGATTTCGTCGTGTAATCAAAGACGCCTTTACTGGTAAGGCAGTTGATAGGATCGATAATTTAATGCGAGAGTTTGCAAAGGAAATAGTTGATAAAGTGGCCTCTAAAGGACATTGTGACTTCGCTCAAGAAGTGGCAGCGGAAATGCCTTTGTTCGTCATTTGCGCATTGGTGGATATGCCGTTAGAGAGAAGGAAAAACTTTTCAGACCTCGTAACGACAATGATTGGTATGGATGATCCGGATCTAGGATTTTCTGAGGAAGATGGACAAAATGCTGCAGCTGAAATATTTGGTATTGCGATGGAGCTAGCTGAAAACCACTTAAAAAATCCAAACGATGGAACATTGATTGGCACATTATTAAATGGAAATATAGATGGGGAAGCTTTAACTGAATTTGAATTTTGTACTTTTTTTCTAATTCTGATAGCTGGTGCGGTAGAAACCACACGAACCGCAACCGCTCATGGGATGCGTCTTCTTATAGAACATCCAGATCAACATAAGCTTCTCATCGAGAGACCTGAATTAATAGAGGGTGCCATCGAAGAGATATTACGTTTTTATCCGCCTTTCATATTCATGCAGAGGACTGCAGTCCAAGATATTCAGGTAGGAGAAATGGAGATTGAAAAAGGCGATATTTTGAGGTTGTATTATCCAGCTGCAAATCATGATCCGGAGATCTTCGGAGTAGACGCTGATTGTTTTGATGTTACTCGAGCAATGAGGGTAAATGACTTGAGAACTAAGCATCGTACCTTTGGGGTAGGACAGCATTTTTGTGTTGGCTCTCACTTGGCGCGAAGAGAATTACTAGTTTTATTTGAGGAATTTGTACCGAGATTGAAGAATCCAAAATTTAGAAAACCTCCAGAGATTCTTAAATCTAATTTTATTCCTGGCATCAAACAAATGCATATTACATTTGATAAGGAACGACCACTTAACTGAAGCTATCCGGGAGATAGATAATGAAAGTTTTGGTAACCGGATCAGCCGGATTCATAGGAAATCACGTCACAAGATTCTGTATCGAACAAGGTGATGATGTTCGCGCTATGGTGATGCCGGGTGAAGACCTAAGTGCTCTAGATGGCTTGGACTTGGAAATTATAGAAGGAGATCTATTAGACAAAAAAACACTCGAAAAATGTGTTAAAGGAGTAGAAGGTATCTACCATTTGGCAGGACTCTTCTCGATATGGACCAAAGATCCTGATTTACATCTTAAAGTTAATGTTGAAGGTACCAACCATCTCATGAAGGCGGCAATGGAGTCAGGTGTTAAGAAAGTAGTTTATACGAGTAGTATTGCAGCGTTTGGGGTCCCCGAAAAAGGGGAGCTTTTAAATGAAGAAACCATTTTCAAGGGATGGGAGTGTGCTGGTGCATATGTTATGTCAAAATTTGTTAGTCACAATCTTGTTAAAGCAATGGTGGTTGATGGTCTTCCAGCAACAATAGTTTGTCCCGGATTCCCATTTGGTCCTGGTGATCGCGCACCTACGCCCACCGGAAGTCTAATTGTTTCAATTCTCAAAGGAAAGATGAGGAACTATTTTGAAGGAGGAATCAGCGCAGTAGATGTCAGAGATGTAGCGCGCGGACATCTTCTAGCTATGAAGAAAGGGAGGATAGGTGAAACATATTTACTCGCAAATAAGGATGGAAACATCTCCCAAAGAGAATTTGCTCGTTTGGTTGGAGACATTGCAGAGATTCCTGATGTTGCAGTTAAAGAAATTTCACCATCAGTTATGAAGACTGTAGCCAAGGTTCTAGAGGCATGGTCATTTTTTAGCGGTCGACCACCCCTCACCACGATTAGAAACTCTATGTACGCCCTTAGAGAAGTCTACTCCGACCCTACGAAGGCTATTGAGGAGCTCGGTTTGCCTCAGACACCCATTGAAATTGCCGTAAAGGATTCAATAGATTGGTTCAGAGATAATGGATATGTTTAATTTTGAATTAAGGGTTTTTTATGTTGGTTAAATTTGTATTTTGGACTGGTGCGAGTGATTTTTTAGTAGGAGGATTAACTATCTATGGGGCAATTTCGATTCTGATAAATGGAAATCAAGCCCCCGAGCAATTTATCCCGCTGATGGTACTAGGAATGTTCCTTTTTATGGCAGCAGCTTGTTTAATGTGGGCATCCACAGATTTAGTAAGGCGCTATCCAATTGTATTTTGGCAAGGGTTAGTTCGATTGACCGCTGCCGGTTCAATCCTGTTAGCGTCGGTAAATGGAACTGCAGAGCAATCGCTTTATTTTTTGGTGGCGTTTGACGGTATCATTGGCGCTACTTATGTTGTCGGATCGATGAAGGTCACGAACTCTTCGTTTTTAGCTTGTTTACTTTGCAAGGATTCCTCATAACAGACATCTGGTCTTTGCGGGAAAATACACAAAACTTATCTAATTCAGTACCTTGCAGCAGATTGCGCTACCTGTTAGGGTGTCCGGCCGTGTTTTTGTCACGCAAAGAATAAGAAAAATATTTTATCGTGAATGGATTGAGTTATGAATGAAAATGTAAGGAAAGTTTTAATAATTAATCCTAAAGGTGGTTGTGGAAAGACCACTTTGGCAACTAATTTGGCGGCTCTTTATGCAGCCTGTGGAGACGTTCCCACTATCATGGACTACGATGAGCAGCAATCTTCGATGGATTGGTTGTCCAAAAGGCCTGATTCTTTACCTCCCATCCATGGAGTAAAGGCATGTAGAGATTACAAAAAATCGACCTACCATCTACAGCGACAAGTGCCGCGTCAGACACAAACTATCATTATCGATGCTCCTGCTAGACCTTCTCATGAGGAGTTAGTGGATATGCAGAGGGGAGGAATATCAGGAATCGTAATTCCACTTATGCCTTCGGCATATGATACTAGAGCTTTGACGAGAGCATTGGTTGAACTTTTGACCATTACTAAAGGTTTGGATCAGAGTCCAAGAATTGGGGTAGTGTTGAATCGGGTTCGGAATAGATCCAAATCCACTAATACCTTAATGCAGTATGTCGATTCGATTTCTTTGCCTTTGATAGCTTCTTTTTTTGATAGGCAGAGTTTTGTTGTTTCGGCAGAAACGGGTTGTGGTGTAGTGGATATGCCTCAATCTAGAGTGACCGATGAGCTTCTTGGTTTTTATAAACTTGCTACGTGGCTGCGTGAAGCTCGTCCGCATTTGCAATCTGAATCTGAGCAGGATCAAGGTTTCAATCAGGGAAATACTCTGAAAGAGAAAAGTAATGTTTACCCCTTTATGGTGGACAGGAAATAACTGACTATAATGAATAATGATCTTCTATTAAATAAGCTAAACGCTCTTTTAGACGAGAAGGAAGCAGAGGCAGCTAGTCAAGTGCTCGATCAGAACTTTTCCAGTGAGGAAGATATACCAGATATTCTTACTGAAAAAGTTATATTTCAATCAGAAACTTACGATAAAAATGAAAACCATCAAAGAGCAAAATCAAAAGAAGCTTTAATCTCTGAAGTTAAGCATCTAGCTCAAGAAAATGATTTATCGACATTTGATGAATCACCTGATGAAATAGTCGCGACCGATGATTTTTCTAATACCATGGATACTGTCGGAAATTCTTTAAGATCGAGCGTCGCTTTAACTCTCTTATCTTTCATGTTAGGAGGGATTTTTTTTCAGATAATTCTTCCTGAAAAGAATAAAGAAAAAATGGCTACTTTCCTGACTGATTCTTTTTCCAGATCAAATTCTGATGGAGTTTCTGAAAGAATCTCTGTTTTGGAAAATTACATGCGAGATTTAGATTTGGAAACAAACTCGGCGAAAGTGATTTCGGCAGAGTTGAGTGAAGCAGTATCGGATCTAACAGATTTGAATGAGCGTTTACATGGATCTTTCATTGACCTTCAAGGTCGCCTGGATGTATTAGAAGAAAAGAACTTAATAAAAAATACTGAAAACAATATAAAGATAGGCTCAGATCAGCTTTATGGAGAAAATAACTCCTGGTTTGTTAATTTCGGTACTTATAATGATATTCGGTTAGCGAGAGTTTGGGCGGATAGGATTGAGAATGAAGGATTTTCCGTGGCTATCGAGACGAAATCAGATTCAAGTCCAAAACAATATAGAGTTAGAATTATCGAACTTGCATCCTCCAAGGAAGCAGCCGATGTTGCTTCTAAGCTTACATCTAGATATAAATTGCCTCCATTGTGGATAGATGAGTATTAGCCATTATCTTTAATCTTGAATAATTAAATCGTATAAAATCTAGTATTATTCTTTTTCATCTTTCACATAGGAACTGTTCATCCCTAGTTTGCACTTTTTAGGATGATTCCTTTGAGTTTTCAGGTTAAGCATTTATGGAAATGAAGCACGCAGTTTCGGATTTTTTTTAATGAGAGCCCCGCATTATTCAAAAAATACAAATGAGATATTTAGTCCAGAATTTATAAACAATCCTTTCCCTCTCTATGCTCATTTACGAGCGGAGAAACCAATATCAGAAATCGGGAATTCCGGATTTTTCTTGGTTACTTCTTCGGAATTCATCAGGGAGATTTTGAAAAGAGAAGAAGATTTCTCCGCAAACCTAGTAGGAGTGCTTTACAAAACTAGCGAAGGATTTCCAGGTAGTTTTGATTTTCCCGATACCGGTGCCACCAGTGTAATCGCGACTGCAGATGGAGAAGATCACGCGCGTCATCGGAAAATCCTTTCGCCGGCTTTTACGCAGCAGGCTTTAGTTAACTTCGAGAACTATATTCGTGATATTGCACAAGAAGGTCTTAATGAGCTCTTATTTGATCGTGGAGGTAGTTGTATACAATTCATTGAAAAAATTCCGGCCTTAGCTGTCGCAAAATTGCTTGGCCTACCTTGCGGTGAGTCTGATCAATTTACGAAATGGGCAATGATAGGTGGTTACATGCTCGCTGGTGAAGTCTCAGCAAAAGAACTTGAGAATCTTGCTCGAGAAACTTCAGCGATGAAATCCTATCTTTCGATGCATTTTGATCAATCACATTGTTTAGACTCGACGATCAGTAAACCTTTGTTAAAACTTCTTCATAGCGAGTGCAATGAGGGTACTATCACCAAAGATGAGGCTATAGGTATTTCTGTCATCCTTTTTGGCGCAGGAGGTGAATCTACTTCTGCATTGATGGGATCTTGTATATTTTATTTAGCTAGTTTGCCAAAAATACAGGAGGAATTGCGATCTAATCTTCAGCTTATAGATAAATTTATTGAGGAAGTGATTCGTCTTTCGCCACCGTTTAAGTTTCACTATAGGAGTGTGCGTTCTAGTTGTAAAATTGGGAGCTATGATTTTTCGCCTGGGCAAAAGCTGATGCTGAGTTGGGATTCCGCCAACAGAGATGAAACAATATTTGAAGATTCAGATAATTTTTCTCTTAACCGAAAACGGCCCAAGAATCATATGGGATTTGGGAGAGGATCTCATTTTTGTCTTGGTGCGGTGTTAGCGAGGCTAGAGACCAAAGTGATGATAGAGGAGCTGATAAATAGAACATCGAATATTCGGTTGCAGAACACGCCCAGTTATTTTACTAGTATCTTTGTTCGGAGATTTAATTCGTTAAATATTTCTATAGAGATTTAATCTCGAGAAGAGATGAGATTGTTTGATTATACTACCCGACAATTCGGCCCGTAGAAAATTCAGAGCTTTTTAGGTGAAGACTAATCCGTTAAAACAATACTAATATGAATAACTTATCTCAATGGCAAGATCCTGATGATATTCGAGAAGCGTTAAATATGAAAAATATTGCGGTCGTCGGATTATCTTCTAATAGACTTCGAGATAGCAATATCGTCGGTAATTATCTTTTGGAAAATAATTATCAGGTAACTCCTGTAAATCCAAACGAGGACGAAATTTTTGGGCTAAAAAGCTTTTCAAACCTGCGAGATATACCTTACCGAATTGATGTTGTAAATGTATTTCGAGACTCATCTTTCATCCCAGTAATAGCTGAAGAAACAGTTTCCATTGGAGCTAAATATCTTTGGCTGCAATTTGGAGTGGTGAATTTTCCTGGTATTGCAATAGCTGAACGGGCAGGTGTTACCTGTGTAATTGATAAGTGTATAAAAATAGAACATGAATCAAGTCTGGTTAGATAGGTTTTGCTTTAAGCTTTTTTTAATTAAAAAGAGAAGGAACTTTCGAAATGGTTATTATAGCGATCAAACAAATCGTTAATATTCCAAATAAATTAGCAATGAGTCCATTCCGGTGCCTCTTCGGGAGTAATGAACTATTCATGACTATCAAAAGAAAAAGAGTTATAAGTGGCAATAAAATTCCGTTGGCAACTTGAGCGATTACAATTGCTTTTATCGGGTTGAAATTTTGACTTGCCAGGGCTGTGCCTAAAAAAAGTACTGAGAACCAAACGCATTTAAATTTATTGTCCGACATTGAATTTTGCCATCCCATTACTCCAGATACAGCGTAAGCTGCAGCCATTGGTGCCGTGATCGCGCTGGTAAGGCCACTTGCAAATAATCCCGCTGAGAAAACATAAATTGAAGCCGAGCCGAGCAGTGGTTCAAGCTGCTTACTAATAACCTCTGTTGAAACTTCTATTTGAGTACCGAAGAAAGCAACTGCCGAAGTGCTCATTATGGCCAGCGTAATCAAGCCTCCAACACCGATTGATATCCCGCAATCTAACCGTGATTGAGTGATCGCTTCATCGGGAGAGATGGTTTTAGGCCATTTTTCACCAACGGCTTTAGAATGTAAGAAAAGGTTGTATGGAACTACTGTGGTTCCTATTAGAGCAATTGCTGTAATGGCCGAATGATTTGATAGATTACTAGATATGACAGTATTTTTAATTAACGGAAAAATCTCTGGAAGTATTACCAAAGAGGTTAATAAAAAAATGCTCGACATAGTCAGAACTAATAATATTAAAACACGTTCTACTAAAGAGTAACTGGAAGTTATAAGCAGAAGGGCTGCTATTGTTCCAATTGCTAAAGAAAAAATTGGAGATTCGTGCATAAAGATCGATTCAAGTGCCATGGCCGCACCACTTATATTTCCCGTCTGGAATGCTGCATTTCCGAACCCGATTGCTACGACGACCAGAGCTATCGAAATTGATTTTAATGGTCCACGTGGCAATATGTCCCTAATAGCTTCACCAAGGCCTTTTCGAGTTACTAATCCAAGTCTTGCCGCCATCTCTTGCAATATTATTGTGGCGGCAATCGAAAATAGTAAGGCCCACAGAAGAGAAAAACCGTAATTAGCACCTGCATGAGTAGCAGTAGCAATGGTTCCGGGACCAACGAATGCCGCGGTTACAATTATTCCTGGACCTAGATTAGATAGTTTTACTTTCATTTGTCTTTTTCATTACGCGCAAGATTTGATTTTTTTCTTTGGTCAATCTTCTAGTGTATCCCTTAGGGTGTGTAGGGCAACTGTTGTATATTCTTGGTAACTGTTAATATTGCAGTCGTGACCCAATTCTCTACAGTTAGCCTCTCCATATCTATAGTGCTTTTTAATAGTCGACTAGATTACTTATCAAAAACGCTAGAGACTACTTTGTCAGCCATCAAATTTGCACAGACGAAAGGAGCATTAGGAGATGTGTCTATTAGATTGATCGATAATTCTATAAATCCTCAGTATTCGACTAAAGTTCAAGAAATCATAAACTGCTTGGATTCGAATCAAATTAGATTAGTAGAGTTCGAGAAAAATCAAGAAAATAATGGATTTGGTGCGGCACATAATCAGGCGATAAGAGATACAAGATCAGATGCTCATCTGATACTGAATCCGGATGTGGAAGTGCAGGAATTCGCCTTATATTACGGTGTATTGACATTGGTTAGTAAAATTAATATCTCGGCAGTTACTCCAAATGCGATCTCGACTTCAGGAGATAAGTTGTTTCTTTGCAAGCGGCATCCAAGCTTATTAGTGCTGTTTTTGCGAGCCTTCGCCCCAGCATCAATCATGAAAATTTTTCAATCAAGATTACATGATTACGAAATGCGCGATCTAGTCATGGCAAATAGTAAAATATCAGTGCCCCTTGCTAGTGGTTGTTTCATGCTTTGTAAAACAAGTATCCTGCAATCGATTGAAGGATTTGATCCAAAATTTTTCATGTATTTTGAGGATTTTGATCTCTCATTGAGAATTAATGAAATGGGAAGTATTGTGATGGATCCTAGAGTACAAATTGTGCATCATGGAGGGAGTGCGGCCAAAAAAGGTTTGTGGCATTTTTGGCTTTTTGTAAGGTCTAGTATAAGATTTTTTAACACTCACGGTTGGCGGTTCATATAAAATTAATAGGCATGCAGGAAGATAATAAAATTATCGTGGACAGGGAAATTAGACGCAGAGAAATCTTGTCGCTAATGGATCAAGACGTCTACATTTCTAGATATGATTTGCCGGGAGCAGCGAAGACTAAACGATTTGGTTTGGTTGATAAGGTAAAGTCAGAATCAATATCGGAAGGCTTGCCGAAAAATGATAAATCTGCGGATGAATTTAAGATGAATAGATCGAAATATTCGCATTCGGAGAATAATAAGGACAAAAATGTAATTTTCACTCCCAAGGAAACTTCTGAAAAAGCAGGACAAAACAATATCGCTTTCAGTGCGATAGCTTTTTTCAGTGATCGATTTTTGTGGCTTGAAGATTTGCAGAATAATCCCTTTTTGGAGGATCAGCGTCAACTGATTACTGACATAAATGCGGTGATGGAAGGAGAGAGAAAAATTCTTGAGGTGGCGAATTTTGATTGGCCAGTCCACAAAAACCCGCAGTTTGACAATAGTCTAGAAGCGGCGGCAACTAGCTTAGGTGGATTTTTAGATAGATTAAATACTAGATTTCACTGGGAAAAAAGTTTTCTTTTAGGTGAAAGTGAGATAACTCACTTTAACTTGAGTGGCAATTTTAGTTCGTTAGTAAAACTGAGTATTAGTTCTCGAGAGATGCTTTTAAAACCAGAAACCAAACGTGTTTTTTGGTCTGAATTGCTGGAACATGTTAAGGGATAGTGGTGATACAAGGACCGCCGTAGTCGATGATTGCAAAGATATAGCAGCGCTTAATTCAGAAAATGATCTGAGACTGAATGTAACTCAGATTAGAAGATTCATAGAAAATGATTTAACACATCTTACCCTTTTGATACTTAATGAGAGATTAAAGGGATTTGCCATCAGCGGAGGCTTTGTTGCGGATGAGATTACTTTAATGCATATTTTAATCTCCCCGGATCAACGCAAACGAGGATTAGGGAGAAAGCTATTGACTGATAATTTATGCTTTTGGCGAGAAAAAGGTGCTAAAAGATGCTTGCTCGAGATGAGGATGTCTAATAACGAAGCTAAAAGCTTCTATACAAAGCTAGGATTTGCCGTGGATGGATTTCGGCCAAACTATTATTTAACGGATAATTTTCGAGAAGATGCTATCCTGATGTCTTTGTCGCTCTAACTTTTGTGTATTTTTGATCTTATCAAGTTATAAATCGCTAAGAGTAACCCACAAAATATAAAAGCCCCTGATGGAAGAGTGATAATAATTAGCGGGTTAAAAAATTGAGGCGCAGTAAATTTTGATTCTATTGCTGCAGGACTCCAAAATAGATCCATGTTCGAAAACAGTTCTCCGGTTCCAACTAACTCTCTAATAAAGCCTAAAGGTAAGAGTATTAGAAATCCGATGAGTCCGATCTTAGCCGCATGAAGCATTTGAAGTGAAGTGTTATTATTTTTCAAAACTTTTTCCATTTTGATTAGTATTAGAAAATTGGTGGCAATCAAAGGGAAAAAAGACTCCAAAATTATAGAGTGTTCGAAAGTATAGGCCTGTGCTAAAAGTTCAGTTATGGTTGTAGAAAATGAAATTATTATTAAGAGAGATAGTAATTTAATCTCGGGGGAGATGATTTTTTTAAAAAAAAAAGCCAGTCCAGTTGATAGTATCAGGGTTACTGTAGTTGCAGATGCTAAGACAAGAGCGTTAGAAAAAGAATTGGTAGCAATAAGTATGGGGCTAAAACCAAGCAATAGAAGTTCCACTTGATTGTATTCCCAAGCTTCTTTTTTTATATCGGACATATAGACGCTTTTATAGCCATAATCTGCATTATCTAAATTTTAGTCAGGGTTGAACAAGGCTTCGTAATTATCTTCTACGTAATTTAACACCTTTCTAGTGGCGATAATAATTGATCGTGATGTTATGGTTGCTCCAGTGAGCTGATCGAAGTCCCCGCCATTTTTTTCTACATCCCATGCATTAAGATCTGTGTTTTTAATAGAGCGACCTTTAAATCTCGTTATCCAATCAGATTTATCCTTCTCAATTTTATCACCGAGACCAGCAGTTTCGCGATGCGAAAGAATCTTAATACCTAGAATTTCTCGTTTTGATGAAATGCCAACTAACATTTTTATTTCTCCGCTATAACCCTCTTTTGCGGTTATGGGAAGTAGGATTGCAATGATTTTTTGGTTTTGTTTTCCAAGATATGCTTTCGATCCTTCCTCAATCCCTGCATTGGTATTGACTGGAATTGTAATCCTTTCTTCTACGATGGAATTTGTGAAGGAATAAGGGGAAAGTATTCCTAAAAGTGTTTTTTCTTCATATTGATTTGCCTCTTTTTGGATTCTCGAATTCGTATTATAGAGCGTGGCTACCAAAAGACCTCCGCAAAAAATAATTATGAATATTAGGGCTGTAATATTAAATAAAACTTTGCGTAAATGTCTCATGCCACATTACTTTTAGTTGCGTTATTTGGTCGAGCTAGGTGGTCAATCAATGGAGTAGCAAAATTCATCACCAGTACTGAAAAAGCGATACCGTCAGGATAAAGGCCCTCTGAGCGGATGATGTAAATTAGAATTCCAATCAAACCACCAAATATTATTTTTCCTACTGCAGATCTTGGTGAGCCGCCTGGTTGTGTGATAATAAAGAAAGCACCAAGCATAGTACCGCCGCTAAGAAGATGGAAAATAGGTGATCCGCCACTTGCAGAGCTTCCGTAGTCATAAAATACAACTGAAGCTAAAGTTATAGCTAAAAGCATTGAAAAAGGAGCATGCCAAGTAAACAGCCCTTTTTTTAACATCCAAAGGCCGCTTGCAAGATAAGCGATAGAGATCCATTCCAACCCCTTTCCGCTCCAGTGTCCCAACTGCGGATGGCTTAGCCATAGATCAGAAGTGGTTAATGCTTTATTGTGTCGAAGGATATCAAGAGGTGTCGCCATTGTTTTGGCATCAAAATAGTCAGGAGCAAAGCAGGCTTTCAAAGCGGCTAAAAAAGTCGGTGCTTCTGAAAAATGAGTGGAAGGTTGCCAGGATGTCATCTCAATAGGAAAAGAAATTAGTAGCACGGCATATCCAATCATTACCGGATTAAAGATAGCTTGCCTAGCTCCTCCAAAGATATGCTTTGCAAGTATTAAAGATGAGAAGACTCCTATGGCGATCAACCACCATGGCGAGTAAGGTGGTATCGACATGCAAAGAAGAGTAGCGGTCAAGATGGCGCTAAAATCTTTTATAGTGGATAGCGGAGATTGCTTTCTAAGCTTAAGAGCCAGAATTTCACTCAATACCGCTATCATGCTTCCCCATAGTATGTTTACGAGAATACCTGGACCATAGAAAAAAATAGTGGCAGTTATCCCAGGTATAGTGGCAATAAGTACTGTGCGAGCTGCAGATTCCGGTGTCAAATCAGAGTTCAGCGTGTTAGGTGATGATTTAGTTACTTCTCTCTCCATTGCGTTAGTTTTGCAAATACTGGCATGTCAATTGTTTCTTATTTGCTGAGCAAATTACTAATTCAGGAACCCGTTAAATCCTGAACTACCGAGCGCTACAAATCCTATGGTAACAAAATAAATTGGTAGTCCTTGAAATGGTTTTGGAATCTCGGTGTGTGAAATTCTTTCTTTCGCTGCAATGAAAGAAATTAAAAAGATAGAAAATACTATTGCGGAAAAAAAAATTTCCACAATGTAAGTAAGGAAATCTAGATCCTTTGATAGATTTATTAGAATAGCACCTAGAATAGTGCAATTAATTAAGGTCAGCGGAAGAAAGAATGGTAATTGCCCTTTTGATGGTGACGGACAAGTCTGCTGTGAAATAGAATATATTACTCTGGTCGTAATTTCGATGGTCATGAACGTCAAAATAATTCTAAGAAGTTTTAGCTCTGAAGGTAAAAAAATGTATTTGTATAATGCAAAAATCAGACTGGAAGAAAGCATTAAAATGAGAGCAGTAGTCAATGAGAAGTCTATCGCTCTGTCTATTGGATGCGAAGAATTGGAGAACAGAGGTAGGTAAAAATTTTTCTCTAATACGTAATTGCTTACTAATACTGCACTTAGAATTAGGGCGTAAATTTCCATTATTTCATCTCTAAGGAATCTGGGTGGACACACTCTATGCCGTGTTTTTTATATATGCCTTGTCCGTACGTATAGTAAAGCTGTATAGAACATACAAGATATCTGTCAAATATAGAAGCGCCTGGTGGTAGATGATAAGAATATATAACTGAAAAGTTGTAGTGAGCAATCTTCCAGAATTTTTTGCAAAAAAATAGAGCATATATATCGCAAACCACTTTTCCGTTTTTAATTAAGCCTCTTAGGAATCCTGGTTGAAAGAGTCCTGAAAATTGGTGCAGTGCCATCTTGAGAACATCATGTGTTACGAGCTATGTGCTATTATTTTGCAAAAACTGGAATTTCTTTCCAGAAGAAACATTTCCATATCTAGTTGAAAATAGTCATTTACCTTCTTTTTGTCCGTTCCTAGGTGTGCGCGCCGATTTCTATTTCATATATAATAGAATCGCTGATTGGGATTTTAAATAATCGATAAAATAGGACAGTTGATCTATTTTATAGTTTTTTTAACACGTATAATGTTGGGCTAGTGCCGTTTAAATGCCTTTCAGGCTGCTTCAGTTCCGCAAATTATTTTCACATATTTGGGTTTTTAAAAAATGGCTAGTCTCTTTTCTGAAAAAATAACGTCGGTTCATCATTGGAATGATACGCTCTTTAGTTTTACCGCGACTAGAGATAGATCTTTAACATTTGAAAATGGTCATTTTGTTATGATTGGTTTAAAGGTTGATGAAAAACCGCTACTAAGAGCCTATAGCATAGTGAGCCCAAATTACGCCGAAGAATTAGAGTTTTTTAGTATAAAAGTACCTGATGGTCCCCTAACTTCTAGGCTCCAAAATATTCAGGTTGGAGATGAATTGCTGGTTAGCAATAAGCCAACGGGTACGCTTGTATTAGATCACCTATTACCCGGCAAGAATTTGTATTTAATTTCGACAGGAACCGGCCTTGCTCCCTTTATGAGCATCATTCAGGATCCAGAGTTATACGAGCGTTATGACAAAGTGATATTGACTCATGGGGTTCGTTTAATATCTGAACTTGCTTATCAGGAATTTATTAAAAATGAGCTAAGAAATAACGAGTTTTTTGGTGATCTTGTTTCCGAAAAATTAACTTACTATCCTACGGTGACGCGTGAAAAGTATGAGAATAATGGCCGTCTTACAGATTTAATGATAAGCGGAAAGCTCTTTTTAGACTTGGGTATGCCACACCCCAATACTGAAGATGATCGGTTTATGGTATGTGGTGGACCCAGCATGTTAAAAGAAATTTGCGATATTTTAGATGCTCGAGGTTTTAATGAATCTAGACAAGGTACCAAGGCCCACTATGTGATTGAAAGAGCGTTTGTCGAACAATAGGAAAAAATCTTATTTGGACGCGTCCTAATTAACGGGCATACCCGCTCGTGCACCAGAGTCTGGCGACAACAAATATAATTGAGACTCGTCGCCGGTCATCAATAACATTCCCTCAGATATTCCAAAACGCATTTTTCGTGGTTTAAGATTTGCGATAACTAGTGTAAGTCTGCCTACGAGATCTTCGGGTGAATAATGAGGGCGTATCGCTGATAGGATTTGTCTTTCTCCTAGGTCGCCAAGGTTTATACGTAAACGCAATAATTTGTCCGCGTTTTCAATCTGCTCAGCAGCTACTATTTCGCCTATACGGATATCAATCTTAGAAAAATCTTCTATCGCGATTGAATTGTCGCTCTCTTTACTTTGTCTATCAGGCGCATCATCTACTTTAGATTCTTCTATCATCATTTTTACTACCTTGGGGTCAATTCTGGTCATTAGAGGTTCAAATTTATTCAAATCGTGATCGATTAAAAAATTTTCTAGATTAGTCCATTCTAAGCTACAATTAAGAAACGTTTCTGCTTCAATGCTCATTTTTGGAAGAACAGGTTTCAGATAAATCATTAGTATTCTGAAGAGGTTAATTCCAACACTACATATGGAATGCACTTCATCAAGTTCATTAGTATTCTTTGCAAGAACCCAAGGTTTTTTATCATTGATATATTGATTTGCGCGGTCAGCTAAGTCCATTACAGAGCGAATTGCTTTATTAAATTCCCGTGCTTCATAGAGCTTCGCAATGTTCTCACTGGCGCAAATGAAGTCTTTAATTAAGGTTTCTTCTCCACATTCCTTGGATAAGCGATTTTCGAAAGTCTTCTCTATAAATCCTGAGCATCTACTAGCAATATTTACTACTTTACCAACTAAATCTGAATTTACTCGTTGAATAAAATCTTCTAAATTAAGATCAATGTCGTCCACGGAGCCATTAAGTTTTGCGGCAAAATAGTATCTTAGATAATCACTATCCAAATATTTGAGATAGGTTGAGGCTTTTATAAAAGTTCCCCGACTTTTAGACATCTTAGCCCCGTTAACAGTCAGGAAGCCGTGAGCAAAAATTCCTGTAGGGAGTCTTAGTCCAGAAGATTTCAACATGGCGGGCCAAAACAATCCATGGAAATTCACTATATCTTTTCCGATGAAATGGTAGAGTTCTGTTTGATTTTCCTCATTCCAATATTCCCCGAAGTTAAGCTCTGATTGCTTGCAGTAATGCTCAAAGCTTGCTATGTATCCGATTGGGGCGTCCAGCCAAACATAAAAAAACTTGTCTTCAGTGCCTGGTATCTCGAAACCGAAATAAGGAGCGTCGCGACTTATATCCCAGTCCTGCAACCCCATCTCTATCCATTCACCAAGTTTATTAGCAACTTGTGACTGCAAAGTTCCTGATTTAATCCATTTTTCTAGCTGAGTTTGGTAGTTTTTAAGCCTAAAGAAAAAATGTTCTGAGTCCTTCTCGATCGGAGTTTCTCCCGATATTGTGGAAATCGGATTAATCAAATCAGCTGGATTGTAAGTGGCGCCACATACCTCACAATTATCTCCATATTGATCTTCTGCTTTACACTTTGGGCAGGTGCCTTTGATAAAGCGGTCTGCTAAAAATAACTTCTCTTTAGGATCATAAGCCTGGGTTATTTTTCGAGAAATTATGTCATTGTTTGATTTAAGCCTCTTATAGATCCTTCTGCTCCATTTACGGTTTTCAGCCGAATGCGTGGTGTGAAATACAGAAAAATCTATCGAGAAATCTGCACTATCCTGCTTATGTTGGCGCCATATGGAGTTGACATATTCCTCGGCAGTTAAATTTTCATTCTGAGCCGCTAGCATGATGGCGGTTCCATGAGCGTCATCCGCGCAGACATAAAGACAGGAATTGCCTCTAGATTTTTGAAAGCGAACCCAAATATCGGTTTGAACTTGTTCGAGCATGTGCCCAAGATGTAATGGCCCGTTAGCGTAAGGCAGTGCACTTGTGACTAGTATGCGTCTTTGAGTAGGCATTGTTTGGCAACTGAATATTTTCTAAGTTGTGCGCACTATATCTGTTTAGACAGGGTTTTTCATTAGCTGTTCAATATCCATTGTTCTCTATAGAGCTTATATCTATACTGCGTTAAATTCCCAGCACAAAAGCTACTAGTTTGGATTATTCAAGAAAATCATGATTAGCTCAGTTAAACATATTATAGCTGTAGCATCAGGAAAAGGTGGTGTTGGAAAGTCCACCATAGCAATTAATTTGGCAATAGCACTAAGTAAGCTTGGGCAAGAGGTAGGTTTGCTTGATGCGGATATATATGGTCCAAGTCAGCAAAGAATGTTGGGTGTTTCAGATGATATCCAACCTGAACAAAAAGATGGTAAATATATATCACCTATTCTTGCTCATGGCATTAAGGCTATGTCGATTGGTTTTCTCTCAGGGCAGGGTGTGCCGATGATATGGAGAGGTCCTATGGCGGGTAGTGCCTTGACGCAGATGTTAGAACAGACGTTTTGGGGTGATCTCGACTATTTATTGGTAGATATGCCTCCTGGAACAGGTGACATTCAACTCACCTTGTCGCAGAAGACATCTCTGTCTGGAGCGGTGATAGTTACCACGCCGCAAGATATTGCCTTATTAGATGCTAAAAAGGGAATCGAAATGTTTAGAAAGGTCAACGTTCCTATTTTGGGCATTATTGAAAATATGGCTGTTCATGTGTGTGCAGAGTGTGGATATAGAGAGCACGTCTTCGGATCTGATGGCGGTAAAAAGCTCTCCTTAGATTACAAAGTCCGTACATTGGCATCACTACCACTCGACATAAGAATTCGTGAAGAATCTGATTCAGGCAGTCCTGTTGTCATTTCACTTCCTGATTCAGAAGTATCCCAATGTTTTGAAGCAGCGGCTAACGAGATTTTAGAGGCATTAAAAACAAAAACAGAGAGAGTTGATTTTCCGGAAATAAAAATATCTGAAGATTGAAACTTCATTATAAGGCATTTTATTATGAGCATTAAATCTGATCTCTGGATTCGCAGAATGGTCTCTTCTTCTGGAATGATAGAGCCCTTCATTTCGGATCAGATAAAAGAAGACCATAACGGTAAGATAATATCTTATGGAACTTCTAGCTATGGATATGATGTTCGTTGCGCCAATGAATTTAAGGTGTTCACCAATATAAATTCAGCTACGGTTGACCCAAAATATTTTGATGAAGATAGTTTCGTCGACATTTCAGCTGACGTCTGCGTAATCCCTCCAAATTCTTTTGCCTTGGCGCGCACGGTTGAATATTTCAGAATCCCTAGAAATGTTCTTACAATTTGTCTCGGAAAGTCGACCTATGCTCGTTGTGGAATTATCGTAAATGTCACTCCATTGGAACCTGAATGGGAAGGGCACGTAACATTAGAATTTTCTAATACGACTACACTTCCAGCTAAAATTTATGCTAATGAAGGTGTCGCACAGATGTTATTTTTTGAATCTGACGAGATTTGTGAAACTAGTTACAAGGATCGAGGTGGGAAATACCAGGGGCAAAAGGGCGTTACTCTACCAAAAGCATAGTCTATCTTTTATGTTTTAATTTTGCCAAATCCCTCCATTGAAGCTTCTAGTAGAATAGCTTGATTTGATTTCCCTTTTTCTTTATGCACATGCTTAATCATTAAAAAATCTAAATCTGGCGCTAACCACACTGTATCTAGTCGATTGGGGTCTTTAAACTCCCTAGTAAAGCGAATAGTTTTTATATCACCAATATTTGCCTGGAGCGTTTCTTCACCTGCGAACAAAAATTTGTAATCTTTTATACGTGAGCCGTCTGCAACACGGAAGCTTATTCTTTTGGGAATATTTCTATTTGCAATTAATAATAGCCTAAGTTGTTCCTGAACGCTTAGACGATCCAACACTCCATCCTCGTATGGTAGTTTGAACCATTGTTTTTTGCTTAGGCTATTTATTTCTCGTGCTGAACTGTCAAATTCAATTTCTTTTCGTCGTGTAATGCCTCCAGCGACTATAGCCTTGTAGCTAATCGGCGTTATAGTTTTTTCCACTAGTGAAAAAATTGAAATTTCGGAAACTTGGAATATAAATTTTTTGCCTTGTAATCGTAATTCTAGATTTCCATTATCTTTTAACGATAATTGTCGTTCAAATAGTATGTCTATGCCTTTAATTTTCGATTTGTATACAGCTTTATAGGGTTTTAATAATTCCATGGTGGGTGTGGATTTTTCCTGCGAAACGCCGGAGATAGAAAAAAATAAGATAATAAAAAATAGTGAGAAATGTCTACTCATGAATGATGCCGGTTTCTGGAAGTACACAACCATTCATAATTGCTTTATTACCCTCGAGTGCTATTTTTTTCTCAATTAGAAGTTGAACACCAAGAGGATAGATTTGGTGTTCTTTTTTCAGTATTTTTTTTGCTAAAGTCTCTGCAGTATCTGTCGGTAGAATTGGCACTCTGGTTTGCGCGATTGCAGGACCATTATCCAGTTCTCTGGTTACGAAATGCACGGTTGCCCCCGCTTCCTTATCTCCTGCATCAATAGCTCGTTGATGGGTGTTCAAACCGGGATATTTAGGTAGTAGTGAAGGATGAATGTTGATTAAGCGACCCAAGAAAGGATCTATAATTATTGGAGTTAAAATTCGCATAAACCCTGCTAACAAGACGAATTCGGTTTTAGCTTTAGTGAGAGCAGACAGCACTGCGCCATCGAATAACTCTCTATTGTCATAGTTGCGATGATCAATGCATTTAGTGGGGAGTCCAGTGGCCTTTGCTGCAAGTAAACCCTCCGCATTTGAATTGTTAGAGATGACCAGGCAAACTTTTGCTTTTAGAAAATTTGAATCGCAAGCTTCTATAATTGAAACCATATTAGAACCACGACCACTAATTAATATTGCAATACGAGGATCTTTACATGGACTCATGGAATCAATTGTACTTGATGAGGGCCTTTATTTATTTCACCAATTTTCCATCCTTCCAATTGATTTTTCTCCAAGATTTCAAGTGTTTTCTCTACGTCTGAGCTATTTACACATAACACCATGCCTACTCCGCAATTAAATGTTCTGTACATTTCGAGCTTTGAAATACCTCCTGCGGCTTGTAACCAGCTGAAAATTGGCGGCCATTTCCAGGAGCTTTCTTCAATTAGAGCAGAATAGTGGCTAGGAATTACTCTTGGTAAGTTCTCGATTATGCCGCCACCTGTAATATGGCAGACTGCGTTAATTGAGACGGATTTTTTTAATTCTAAAATTGGTTTTACATAAATTTGGGTGGGTTTAAGTAATGCTTCTCCTAACGACACATTTCCTAAACTTTTTTTAAGATCAGCATCACTGAAATCAAGGATTTTTCGTATGAGAGAGTAACCATTCGAATGTGGGCCAGTGCTTGGGAGCGCTATTAAGATGTTTCCTTCTTCCACATTGCTCCCGTCAATTAGTAGGGATTTTTCGACAATTCCTACTGCAAATCCAGCGAGATCATAGTCGTCTCCATTGTACATCCCAGGCATTTCTGCGGTCTCTCCGCCTATTAGAGAGCATCCAGCTAACTGGCAACCTTCTCCTATACCCTGTAAAACCTCAGCTGCTATTTCAAGATCCAGCTTGCCAGTAGCATAATAATCTAGGAAAAATAGGGGTTCTGCTCCTGCTACTACAATATCATTAACACACATTGCGACTAGATCAATTCCAATGGTGTTATGAATACCTAGATCTAGAGCAAGACGCAGCTTTGTTCCTACTCCGTCGGTTCCGGAAACTAAAAGAGGTTCTTCGTAACCTTTTGGTAGTGCAAATAAAGCTCCAAACCCACCGATATCTCCTATTACCTCTTTTCGCCTTGTTTTTTTAGCAATTGACTTTGCCTTCTTTGACAGCATTTCACCAGCATCAATATCTACACCCGCGTCTTTATATGTTAGCTCAGACCTGTCATCATTTTTCTTCATGGTTATATCTTTGCTCTTAAAGAAGTAACAGGGTATTTTAACGATTATTATGAATTAGTTCAGCAACTGTTCTTGTTAATTCGAGTTCTCTTGGAAGAGCATAGGTTTAATGACGTTTAGGATGAAAAAAATGAATCGTTTTTATCTTACCTTCTGTCTACTGCTGTTTGTATCCTGTAACGCTATGGCAGATGTATTAGTTGATCTGTATGAATCTGAGATCTGGGTGCCCGACCGAACAGATGTGACTTTTAATAAAGCTATCGAGAAAGGTTTATCAAAAGTAATTGTCAAACTATCTGGAGATAAAGCTGTCCTTGAATTGCCAAAAATCATTCAACTTACTAATTCCGCTAGATCATTATTAGTTCGGTATGGCTACTCTGAAAAAGAGGGTAATGAAAAGCTTTTTTTGAAAGTGGAATTTGATAAAGACGAGGTCTTGAAAAAACTAGTGGCTGCGGGCGCGCCGATATGGACGGCGAATCGTTCTCCAGTGATGGCTCTTTTAGTATTTCAAGATCAATTTGGCCGTACCTTTCTAGATTCCGAGAGTGTTAATGACTTGCGGATAGAGCTAGAAGAAGCATTTTCGGAGAGAGGAGTGCCCCTCAGATATCCATTGCTGGATCTAACTGATTATGCGGTATTATCAGTTGATAGTGTCTGGGATAAAAACAAAGAGCCTTTTCAACATGTCATAGACAGGTACGGAATTGAAGATATTCTTGTAGGAAGATTATCCCAGCTTTCTTCAGGCCAATGGATTGGAGAATGGATCTATCAAGATGACGAAAAAGAGATTAGCCGTTTTATTGACTTAGTAGATTCGAGAGGGATGTTTGCGACAGGCGCGGATCTTGTTGCTGAAGCCATGGCGTCTAGGTTTTCTGTAAAATCGCTTCATGGTGATGATAGTACGGGGCCTATTCTGCGCGTAGTAGGGATAGAAGGCTTTGGAGATTACATGAGCCTTGTTTCTTGGCTAGAGAGAGTTGAGGTTATTGAATATGCTAATCTCGATCGTATTGTAGATAATGTAATGGAGTTTCGTTTAACTTCTGTAGCTTCCATTACTGATTTGTCTAAAATTATTAACCTAAATTCGGATCTAATTCCTCTGAGTTCAGAAGATAACTTTGATAGACTTACATTTAAATGGCGATCATGGAGTCAAGAATCACCATGAATCAAGCTCAATCCAGAGTTTTTAAGATCAGTTTATTTCTATTATCTTTCGGCATCTTTTTGTACGCTATCCACCCAATTTTGATGCCATTTGTTTTTGGTGCACTAATCGCTTATCTGGGCGATCCGCTAGTTGATAAACTTGAAAAATTCCGGCTTTCTAGAACGGTTTCCGTTTTAGTAGTCTTCGCTTTTTTTCTCGCTATATTGATACTTGGTGTTTTACTTGTATTGCCTCCATTGATTTCTGAATTTGAGACATTTTTCTCTGCACTTCCTGGGATTTATGCATCAATTGTAAATGACTGGATTCCTAGTGTTCGTTCCTATATCTCATTGAATAATGGTGAGATAGTTGACACAGACTGGTCCTCTAAAATTTCGAACAACTTGGGTGCCTTGAGTCAAGTAACAAAAAGCCTGGCACAGCGATTCGCGAATTCGAGCATGCAGTTTGTAGGGTTTATTGCCAATTTGGTGCTCGTTCCGGTGGTAGGATTTTATCTGCTACGAGATTGGGACATTATGATCTCCAAGATATTGCAGCTAACCCCTTCTGGATGGAGGAAGCGATTCAAGATTTTAATGGATGAGTCTGATGAAGCAATCAGCGCATTTATCCGCGGCCAACTGCTAGTCATGCTGGCTCTAGCAATGATTTATTC
Source organism: uncultured Halieaceae bacterium (assembly GCA_913051825.1). Lineage (GTDB taxonomy): Bacteria > Pseudomonadota > Gammaproteobacteria > Pseudomonadales > Halieaceae > CABYJX01. Next base: position 4,137 of record CAJXCR010000023.1, on the reverse strand, counting down.
GTTAGGTCTTTCCCTTTTGGGAATTCAAATGGCTTTGGTGCTTGGAGTGATGGCAGGTCTCGCTAGTATAATTCCATATCTCGGATTTGTGGTCGGTGTCACGTTCGCATCTTTTGCCGGTTATTTGCAGTATCATGATTGGGAGATGGTTGGTTTAGTTTGGCTGGTGTTTCTTTTTGGCCAGATCTTGGAGAGTATTTTCCTAACTCCGGTCCTAATAGGGGATAAAATTGGTCTTCATCCGGTGATGGTAATCTTCTCTTTGATGGCCGGAGGTGTGATTGCTGGTTTCGTTGGTTTATTAGTTGCAATTCCAATCGCTGCAATAGTGATGGTTTTTTTACGTCATCTAATTCTTGAATATCTTCAAAGTGATTTCTACCAAAATTAATGACTTCCGCAAAGAAAACCAGAGCAAGTGCACAATTAGCGCTTGACATAAAGCTTAGCGAAGATGCCACCCTTGATAATTTTTGCGCTCTGCCCTCTTTGAAAGAGGTTTTAGCGATTATTGAAGGAGAGGTAGACTTTGCACACCAATATTTGTGGTTACATGGGGCGGCGTGCAGTGGTAGATCACATTTACTTCAGGGCGCTTGCGAACGTGTGACTGGAAGAGCGCAGTTTCTGCCAATAAGTCAGTTAATTTCGTATTCCGCGCATGATGTGCTTGATGATTTGAGTTCACTTGAGTTGATCGCCATGGATGATGTTCATTTAGTAGCATCAAATCCCGACTGGGAAGAGGCTGTTTTCAATACTTTTAATGCTGCGCATTCCAGTGGCTGTCGTATTATTTTCAGCGCAAATCAGCCGGCTTCAGCCATAGATTTTAATTTGGCCGATTTGCGATCACGTCTTAGTTGGAGCGTTAGCTATCATCTGCCTTGTCTTGATGATAGCGATAAGGCAAAGGTGCTTTCATTTAGAGCATCTCGGCTTGGACTGGAGCTCACACATGATGTGGCCAATTATATTGTTCATCGCGCTGATAGGAATATGTCAAATCTAATCGAGCTTCTAGACCTGCTAGATACTGCTTCACTAAAGAATAACAGGTCCTTGACCATTCCTTTCGTTAAAGAAATATTGGATTGGTAGGTTTAAAATTATTTAAAAATTCTTGTCACAAGTGGAGTGTGAAGCTGTCGGCGTCTTTGTATGAGGGGAATTTTTTCCGGTATTTGATTAGTTCTTCATAGCTAAAGATAGCTTGACCATATCCTTCCTGTGAGCCCATATCTAATATGGTTTCTCCAAATGCGGTTATGGCTAAACTGTTGCCCGTAAACATGTAGCCGTTTCCATCTTTTCCGATCCTGTTTACTCCTACTACACAGGCCTGATTTTCAATTGCTCTTGCTGGTAGCAAGCTTTTCCAATGAAAAGATCTCTTTGCGGGCCAATTAGCAACGTTTAAAAGTAAATCATAGTCCCCAACATTTCTGCTGAAGACGGGAAAACGAAGATCGTAGCAAATTTCGAGTTTTATTCTCCATCCTCTCCATTTGACAATCACTCGCTCAGTACCAGCTTCATAAGTTTTGTGTTCATTCGCCATTCTAAATAAATGGCGCTTGTCATAATGAAACGTGTCTGAAGGAGTTACAAATAAGAAGCGATTTAGTACTCGATCATCAATTTTCGTCGCAATGCTCCCGGCTACGGCACAGTTTAGTTTTAAAGCAGTAGACTTCATCCATTCTTCCGTTTTTCCTCCAGGCGCTTCACATATTTCTGAAGCATTCATAGAAAAGCCTGTGGAAAACATTTCTGGTAAAACAACGATGTCTGTTTCTACAGATTGTGAGGAAAGTATTTTCTCTATTTCATATCTATTTGACTTCGGATTTTCCCATTTTAAATCCCATTGAATTACACTAACTCTCAAATCTTTCATATAAATACTCTTAAGCTATTTTTTAGTGTTCTTTGTGTCCAAAGTTCTTGTTTAAAAAGAGCTTTTGACATTTGGTTTTCATAATATTTCAAATTAGAATTAATTTTAGTTTTTGTCTGTACGAATAGATAAATCTTCAGAAGGATCTAGTTTGAGATAGTTTTTTAGGTAATGAATAGCTAAATATAGGGGGCCCGTATCTAATAATGCAATGCTGGCTTTGAACAGATAATTGCTTATTACTAAAATAGCAATCGCATGAAACGTTATCTCATCTCTTAAAAATGCAGCGCCAAACGTTACTGTGACGACCATTATGGAATCAACCATTTGACTAAGTAGAGTGCTGAAATTATTTCTGATCCACAAGTGCTTGCCTCTTGTTATGCGCTTCCAAAAGTGGAAAAGTTGCACATCACAATATTGCGCAGTTATATAAGCTAGCATTGATGCGAAAACCGCCCCTGATGTCGTAGCATAAATTAGCTGATAGAAACCAATGCTTCCCGACACTATTTCCCCATTAGGAAGGGCTACAGGTGCAGCAAGTTGTAAAATCTGCCAAGGTGGCATGCTCTCAGCAGGAACACTAGGGACCGTATTTCCAATGTACAAGACTGTTAAAATAAAAAAATTTAGACCTAACCCTACTGAGACGAGAAAATTTGCCCGACTTTTACCATAAAGTTCGCAAATAATATCGGTACACAAAAATGTCAACGGATAGGGTAGAACACCTACTGCTAGTGCGAGAGGACCAAGTTGAATGAAACGGGTGATGCCGATAACATTTAAGAGCGTCATCGAGCAAAGAAAAATTCCTGCCAATATTATGAATACCCTTTCCCTGCGCTCACTTAGGGCATGTTCGACCATTTCTAGCTCTCTTTCTGTCCGAGATTTGCTTCTAAAATAGTGCCGTTTATCACTGGATTATGATGTGCCCAAACTATGCATTCCGCTATCTCTTTAGGATTGGCAAGCCTCTCGAAGCTATTCATTTTTGCAAGTGATTTTATAAGTTCGGTGTCGTTATTGAGATGTTTTTGTAACATTTCGGTATCAGTGAAGCCGGGATTAATGAGGGCTGTATGGATTCCCTTACCCATGAGGTCTTGACAGGTCGCTCTCATAATACCTACTTGGGCATGTTTGGATAATATGTAGCTAAAAGAGTTAGGTACAGCCTTCATGGAAAGGGTCGAACCGATATATATTACACTTGATCCTTTCGGCATTTGCGGTATCACTCTTCTATTTAGCGCGTTAATTGCTACCACGTTGATTTCTAACATTTCACGTAGTTCAGATTCTGAGCAATCTAAAACCGAATCTTTGCGCATTTTTGCTGCATTGTGCACGAGTGAAACTGAGTTACTTTTACTCACTGCTTCATGTAGGCGAGGTAAAATATTCCCCAAGTTTTCTTCGGATGCCAGGTCGCCACACAGGTTTAAAACTCCCTCAACCTTGCACGGTCTCCTAGATAAGTTGATCACTTTAAAGTTTCTTTGAGAGAAAAGTGCAGCAGCAGAAGCTCCAATTCCTGCGCTTGCTCCAGTTATGATCGCTGTGTTCATATTATTAATCGATTTCCCTATTAAATTTAAAGACATGCTTTTAATCTGATCATAACATCCCATTATCCATAGTTGCATAACTAAAATCTTACTTGCACCCTTCAATTACAACAATGACAATATGTTTTCACCACGCTAGAAGGGTTTTTATTTTGCGTTACAACACAATATACATAAATAAAGAGAGCCATAAGTTTTCTATCGCGCACTACACTATTTTCTCCGCAACAGAGCGCGAAAGATTACATGGACATAATTATTCGGTTTCGGCTCGACTTGTCGCTCCTTTGGGTAGTAATGGATTTTCTGCGGATTACAATCTCTATAAAAATCTTATAAAGGCGGTTTGTGATGAGCTTGATGAGTATATGGTCCTGGCAAAAAATTCCCCCTATCAATCAATTGTAGAAGATAATGGAGATTATGTTGTTAGTTTTGATAATGAGGAGTTTCGTTTCCTCACTCGCGATACTTTAGTTTTACCGATTACTAACGTTACGGTAGAGGAATTATCTTATTATCTCTTAGATAAATTACGCGATGATTTAGCAAAAGGTGGGCTAACTGAAGTCGACATTTGCGTTTCTTCCGGGCCTGGCCAACAAGCAAGTGCTTGCTGGCGAGCAAATGCAGCTCTGGTTTAATTTAATTTGCTGA
>CAJXCR010000022.1 GCA_913051825.1 uncultured Halieaceae bacterium | reverse complement strand
TTTCTTCATTTGCTAATTGAATAGTTATATTTTGTTTTCCGCCACGCTGTTTTAGTACGGTCACTCTGCGATGATTATTTATCAATAAACGTAAACTTGATGGAGCCTGAGTATTTTTTGTTGCTCCATCACGAAATAGTACTGAAAGCATATCTCCTTCTGCCGCCGCTAGTTGTAACCTTCTCAAATCGCTATAGCGATATTTTTTAGAGCCAAGCCAGCTAAATACTGTACTGCAAGTTGTGCTGCGAAGTGCTTGTTCAGTTGCCCATAGTAATTCTTCCTCAGATCTAGGATGTATGAGTAGTATCTTTTTTGTATCGATTCCTTTATTTATAAGCATTGGTGCATATGGTATGTATGGTGGTGCGATAAAGATTTGCCAGCGATTTTGGCGGTTCAAGTGTTTCATCGCGGGGAGCAATAAGCTCATGGATCCATTCATATGAATTTCTTCAAATACTTCAATACTTGCGCCAAGCGGCCAACCATTTAGATGAAGCACTTCGTTTATTGAATCGAAGCCTGTCGATAGACTTTTGTCTTGAAGAAGATTATTTCTACTTGTTGAAGCGTTATTAGATTGCTGCTTGGCGATCCAGGTGTCTGGACGATTTATTATTTCTTTTAGTTTCTTGTTCATTTTCTCTCTCTGCGCATTATACTGTTTATATATACAGTATAATGCGCAGAGAGAGAACTAGGCAAATTTTATAATTTAGACAGCATTTTTTTGATAGGAGGATTATTTGGTTGACACAAGGTGACAACCAAATCTTCAATTATTAACCATGGGTTGAGAAAGCTCTGTCCCTTTATCGCAGCATCAATTTCGGTTGCGTGGCTAAGTAAGGTTTGTAATGTTTCCATGCTGTGATGTGCTAAGGCTTGACGGACTATAGAAGCTCGACTCTTCCAAACATTATGGTCATATAAAGCCTGATTTATTTCTTTTCCATTTTGTATATCTTCTTGGAGGTCAAGTAGCAAATGACATTCTCTTGCTAGAGCCCATAAGATCATGATTGGATCAACTCCTTCTGCACGCAATCCTCTCAGAGTTTTAATTGCGCCACGGGTATTTCCAGAAACGGCAGAGTCGATCATCACAAAAGGATTATATCGTGCATTATTTAGTACTCCTTCAATAACATCTTCTCTTGTTACATGACCATTTTCATCTGCAACCAGCTTTAGTTTTGTAATCTCTTGTGATGCGGCCAACAAATTTCCCTGTATTCGATCAGCCAATAAATCAATAGCATCTTGTTCCATAGATAGACCCATCTCTTTGGCTCTATGTGATAGCCATCTAGGCATATCTTTATTAGATACTGGCCATACTTGAATAGTTGCTCCAGCGGAATTGATTTTTTGATACCACTTGCTGGTAGTCGATGCCTTTTCAATTTTTCCTGAAATAATTAGGAAGATGTCATCCGATGAAGATGTGTCTATATATTCGCATAGAACTTTGCTACCTTCCTTTCCTGGTTTCCCACTTGGCATTATTAGTTCAATAATTCGTTTTTCACTGAACAATGAAAGACTATTTCCAGTTTGTAAAAGAGACTGCCATTTAAAATGAGTATTTCCAGCATCTAGTGTTTCACGTTCATTGCATCCAGCGCTTCGTGCACTAGCTCTGATTAGGTCAGAACATTCTTGAACCAATAGTGGCTCATCTCCACTAATGCAGTACACTGGCAGTAGTGTATTTGCAAGATGAGTAGATAGCCTTTCTGGATAAATTTGCATTATTCTGTTTTTGCTGAATGGGCAAGAGTGCTTACTCTAAGAAGAATATTTTCTGCTAATTGGCGACGCATCTCCGAAGTGATTAAATTAATTTGTTCATTTACTCCAGTTGCATTGGCTGGATCATTATTAATTCTTCTACGCACATAAATTTTTATTTCAGGCAGGATTTCCACTCCATCTTTGTTCGATATGGAAATGTATGAGGTAAGAGTAAGTTCAATTTCTGATGGCCTTGCTTTAGAGTTGAGAGACTGGAAGTGCGTACTTAATTTTGCTGGTTTCAGAGTGAGGACATGGTCCGCTGAGCTTGTGGTTTCCCATTTCACTTCAGCGGTTTGAAAAACCATGACTACTTGTCTGATAAACTCACTTTGGGGGTTCGAAGTTATTAATGCAAATTTCTTCCAGTTAGGAGGCATTAGGAATTTAGAACCTTCACCCCTTAGTTGAAATCCACATGCAATTACACTTAGGGAAAACAATATTATTAATATTTGGCGGTAATAGTAATTTAGCTTTAGCATTTTTTTAATTAGCAACGATATTAATAAGTTTTTTTGGAACTACAATAATTTTGCGTATTGTGACGTCTTCTAGAAATCGCTGCACATTGTCTTCATTCAGAGCCATTTCTTCGAGAGATTCTTTTGAAATTTCAGGTGGTGTCTTGATTCGCGTTCGAACCTTTCCATTAACCTGCACTACTATTTCTATTGTCTCGCGTTCAAGTGCTTTTTTGTCTGGTTCCGGCCAAGACGCTTCTTCAATATCACTTCCAAAATTAAGATATTTCCAAAGATAATGACAAATATGCGGCACTATCGGCTCCAGCATTACCACAGAAGATCGCAGTGCTTCCCCAGCAATTCGTCTATCAGTTGAGTTTTCTGATTTAAAGCGCGCGATTTCGTTACATAACTCCATGATTGCTGCAATCGCAGTATTAAATGTTTGACGTCTTTCATAGTCGTCTGACACTTTAATTATTGTTTCATGTGTTTTCTGACGCAGATTTTTCTGATCACTTGTTAGGTTGTCGTAATTACTCAGATCTCCCTCGTCCCCACCACCCTCTACATGTGCTACCACTAACCGCCACAACCGCCGAAGGAAACGATTTGCACCATCTACCGCTGAATCGGACCATTCTAAGGACTGTTCTGGAGGGGCCGCAAACATACTAAATAGTCGAACTGTATCTGCCCCATATCTGTCAATTAATTCTTGAGGGTCTACGGTATTCCCCTTGGATTTCGACATTTTAGATCCGTCTTTTAAAACCATCCCTTGAGTTAGTAAATTGTTGAAAGGTTCTGATGACTCTATCAGTCCCTCATCTCGCATGAGTTTGTGGAAAAAACGAGCATAGAGTAAATGCAGTATTGCGTGTTCAATTCCGCCCACATATTGATCAACTGGCGCCCAATAATTCACTTCAGAATTTAGCATAGCTGTCTTGTCCGATGAGCATGCGTATCGGGCGTAATACCATGACGACTCCATGAAGGTATCGAAAGTATCGGTTTCACGTTCGGCCAATATTCCACATTTCGGACATGTTGTTTCATAAAAAGAAGGCATGCTCTTAATTGGCGAGCTGACACCTTTAAATTCCACTTCTGTGGGTAAAATAACTGGGAGATCCTGTTCAGGAACTGCTACTGCTCCACAAGACTTACAGTTTATTATGGGAATGGGGGTCCCCCAATAACGTTGACGAGAAACGCCCCAGTCTCTTAGCCGATAATTTGTAGTTTTCGTGCCTTTATTTTTCTTTTGTAATTCCTCTGCTATTGCTTCGAAGGCTGAACTAAAATTCAAGCCAGAGAAATTTTCAGAATTAATTAAAGTTCCTTTGTCTATGAAGGCTCCGTTTTTTAAGTCACATAGAGAGTTGTCATTAGGTTCAACAACTTGCTTGATAGGGAGGCTGTATTTATTTGCAAATTCCCAGTCCCGTTGATCATGCGCTGGAACTGACATAACCGCTCCGGATCCGTAATCCATGAGAACGAAATTTGCTATCCAGATGGGTATTGGTTTCTGAGTTAGTGGATGTTGGGCGTAGAATCCAGAAAAAATTCCTAGCTTTTCCATAGTAGCTAAATCTTCTTCTGAATTATTCGTTTTATTAAGGGAAGAAACAAATCGAGCTATTTCCGGATTTTTATCGGTGGCTGCTATTGATATAGGATGCTCGAGAGCGACTGCCAAGTAAGTCACACCAAACAGCGTATCGGGTCGAGTGGTGAAAGTCTCGATGAAATGGTCATCCTCAGTAGTAAATTTTACTGAAATTCCCTTAGATCTTCCTATCCAGTTGCTTTGCATTGTTTTTACTTGCTCAGGCCAATGATCTAGATGATCTAGGTCATCAAGTAATTGATCTGCGTAACTGGTAATGCGTATGAACCACTGTTCAATATCACGCTTTTGGACAGGATTATTGCAGCGCCAACAGCACCCATCTATGACTTGTTCATTTGCAAGAACAGTTTGGTCTGTCTCGCACCAATTCACAGAAGCTGTCTTTTTGTATGCAAGATCCTTTTCAAAAAGTCTCGTAAAAAACCATTGTTCCCAGCGATAATAGTCTGGATTACTGGTAGTTAATTCTCGTCGCCAGTCATAACTAAATCCGAGTCGTTGTAACTGAGATTTCATTTCATTGATATTGCGAGCGGTCCAATCTGAGGGAGCTATTTTATTCTGGATAGCTGCATTTTCAGCTGGCAACCCGAAAGCATCCCAACCCATTGGCTGCAGAACGTTTTTCCCTAGCTTTCTTTGGAAGCGAGCTATTACATCAGCGATTGTATAATTTCTAACGTGCCCCATGTGAAGTTTTCCACTAGGGTAAGGAAACATTGCAAGGCAGTAAAATTTCTCTTTGCTTGCATCGTAGTCAGCGGCAAAACTCTGATTTTCTTCCCAGAGTTTCTGTGTTTTCAATTCAATTTGATGTGCGTGGTATTTTTCTTCCATTAGAATTTATAACCCAGATAGTTGCACTGATATTATTTGTGATAGCAGATGAGATAAATACTACCAGCAAAGTGTTTGCCAAGCGATGTGACTAATTCGCCGAGTTAGAATTTCATCCTCTTCTTGAAGCAAGATAGGTCCTCAAACCTAAGGAAAGTAAAAATATCCAGCAACCACCTATAGTGATTGGGAGACCAGCTGAACTTGCTGGTGTGTTGCCCTGCATGGAATAAACTTTGCCTGTCATCACAGCTTCTTTAAATTGTGGAGCTGTCGTTGTGACTATGCCTTTTGGATTTATTATGGCTGAGATACCGTTATTTGTCGCTCTAATTACAAAACGCCCTGTCTCTAGAGCTCTCATTCTGGCGATCTGAAGATGCTGATGCGGTCCCATAGAATCCCCAAACCAAGAATCGTTGCTTAACGTAACAACTACATCTGCTTTCTTAGCTTCTCTTAAAACAAGGTCTGCGTAAGCTATTTCATAGCAAATAAAGGGAGCAATAAGGATATCTTGCGCATTTAACAACGACTGATCTTGTTTTCCTTGCGCGAAGTTCGACATAGGCAGGTCAAAGAACTCAATGAGACCTCTTAGTTGATTTTCAAATGGTACATATTCTCCAAATGGTACAAGTCGTCTTTTATGATAGATGCCATCGCCCGCTCCAAGAATCATTACGCTGTTATAAGAGTTCCGGTCGTCAGAGCTTAAGGTAGGTATTCCTAGTAAAAGAGCAGAATCGAGCTTCTGAGCTTTCCGTATGATCGGAGTAAGCAGAGTAGCAGAGTTACTGAAATAATCTGGGATTGCTGCTTCAGGCAAAACAATAAGATCGTGACCAAGGAGTTGACTAATCTTATTAGCGATTTTCTCCTTTATATAAGCCTTGTATTGCCATTCCCATTTTTTTTCTTGAGGAATATTAGGCTGATAAATGGCTATATCAATTGGATTTTGTCTAGCTGGTGATGTCCAAGTAATATTTTTCAACATCAATCCAGAGATCCAGATTAGAAATAAGAAGCACACAGCGAAAATTTTTATAGGCTTTTGAGGATTGAGGATTACTGCAAACAATAGACCCGCACTAAGTGCGCATAGAAACGAGACGGCAAATACACTTCCAATGGGGGCATAACCAGAAAGTGGCGTTTCCAAATGCGAATACCCAAGATAAAGCCAGGGGAATCCAGAAAAAATCCAACTCCGCAACCATTCGAATACAACCCATAAGGCAGAAAATCCTAGAGTACTACCTAATAGATTATCATGGAGCCATCGCTTGTAGGCGTAGGAAAAGATTGCGTAAAAAATTCCCAAGCTGACACAAAATATAAGAGTCAATGTCCAAGCTAGTAAAGAAGATGCGCCTCCGTAAAGATCTATGCTTACTGAAATCCAAGACGTGCCAAAACCAAAAAGGCCTATTCCAAATAACCAGCCTATCCAAAAAGAATAATTAGTAGGAATTTTGTCGAGTATTATTAGTAAAAGTAAACAGCCTAAGATGCCGAAATACCATTGGTCTATTGGGGCAAATGATAATGTAATTACCGCTCCCGCGGTAATAGCCAAGAACATTAATATAAGATTTTTGGTCAAGATATTTCGGCAGCTACGCAGAGGCATCTCTCCTAGCTTTTGGGGAATTTCATATGGAGGCTATGAATTTTGCGTTGATCTGCGGTTATTACTTTGAATTTGAAACCTTGTATCTCGGTTATCTCGTTCCTTGTAGGCATGTAACCGAATGCATGACTGACCAGACCGCCAATGGTGTCAAACTCTCCATCAGAAAAATTAACTTCAAAATATTCGTTAAAATCTTCTATTGGCGTTAGTGCGCTCACGAAATAGTTGCCACTGGCTATTTTTCGAATGAAAGGATCTTCTTTTGTGTCAGTTTCATCTTCTATCTCTCCAACAATTTCTTCTAAAACATCTTCAATGGTTATAAGTCCTGCTACTCCACCGTACTCATCTATAACTATGGCCATGTGATTACGATTTTGCCGAAATTCTCTAAGGAGAACGTTTAATCTTTTACTTTCAGGCACAAAAAGAGTTGGACGCATCAGTTCACGCACATCGAAGCCAGCATTTTTTGGGTCTAGAATTTGTGGCAGGAGATCTTTTGCGAGCAATATACCCAAAATATCATCTGGATTTTCACCAACAACAGGATATCGCGAATGCGCACTTTGAATAATTAACGGTAAGATGTCTTCAAGCTTGGAATCAACAGCAATAACCTTCATTTGCGTTCTGGGGATAATTATATCTCGAGCATGCATTTCGCTCACTTGCATTGCGCCGACGATAATATCTTTCGCGTCATTGTCAATTACTTCGTTCTCAGCTGCATCTGCAATAAGCGATTCCAAATTTCCACGAGTTTGCGACTTTCTAAAAAGAATATTTAGTAGTTTGTAAATCCAGGAGGATTTTTTTTCGGAGTGATTTATGTCTTCTTCGGCCATTGGTTAGATTATTCCAGTATTGCTTTTTGAGTATAGGGATTTGAAATACCTAGGTTTGCTAATACGCTAATCTCAACAGATTCCATTTTTACGCTCTCTTTTTCACTGATATGGTCATAGCCAATCAGATGCAGCATTCCATGCACGGTTAAGTGTGCCCAGTGAGCTTTTTCTGGCTTGCCTAGTTTAGTTGCTTCTTTTTGAACTACAGGAGCGCAAATAGCTATATCTCCTAGTAAATTTATTTCAATTTCCTTGGGTAAATTTGCGGGAAAAGATAGCACATTAGTGAGAGCGGGTTTTTTTCGAAAAGTGCTATTAAGGTAAAGCATTTCTTTTTCATCTACTGCTCGAATATTAACTTCAGCCTGTCTTTTTAAATACTTTATTGTAGTTGCAGTAAATTGAATCCATTTCTCGAAGTCTTCCATAGTGGGAGTTTCTTCAGTACAAGCTTTTTGGAAGTCTACTTTAAGTTTCATCTAATTTTTTTATCTAAAATCTTTTCTTTTTTGTCAAACAGCTCATATGCTTCGACAATTTTTTTTACCAAGGGGTGTCTTACTACGTCTCGATTAGCAAACCATACGCTACCTATTGCCTCTATATCAGAAAGGACATTCATGACGTGAGTTAGTCCTGATTGAACACCTTTAGGAAGATCTATTTGAGTTACATCTCCGGTGATAACGGCGGTTGATCCAAAACCGATTCGAGTTAGGAACATTTTCATTTGTTCTTTTGTCGTGTTTTGTGCTTCATCAAGAATTATGAAAGAATGATTTAGCGTTCTTCCTCTCATAAAGGCAAGTGGAGCTACTTCGATTATGTTTCTATCAATATATTTATTGACAGTTTCAATACCAAGCATTTCGTACAAAGCATCGTAAAGAGGCCTAAGATAGGGATCTATTTTTTGATTTAGATCGCCGGGAAGAAATCCAAGTTTTTCTCCTGCTTCAACTGCAGGTCGCACAAGGATTATACGACGAACTTTGTCTGATATTAGTGCTTCGACGGCACACGCTACTGCCAAATAAGTTTTTCCAGTTCCAGCTGGACCAATTCCAAAATTAATATCGTATTCACGAATCGCCTTAACATAATTCTGCTGATTTTTGCCCCTAGGTTTTATTGAGCTTCGTTTAGTACGGATTGCCGATAGGGAGTTTGGTTCGATTTTTTCTTTCTCCTTCGAGAGTGAATCGATGTTGGCTTCTTGTAGATATAAATGTAACGATTCTGGTGTAAGCGCCAATCCTTCACATATATCTTCATAAAGTTTTATTAAAAGATTTTGTGCCTTTTGAATTTTTTCTGACGTGCCCTCTAAATTAAATAAATTTCCGCGAGTGGCAATGGTGATATTCATATATTTTTCTATTTGTCGCAGATGAGAGTCAAATTCACCACATAAGCACGCCAAATGCCTAGTATCATTGGGTTCGAGGGAAATATTTAATTGGCTCGACAATTCTGTCGATGGAAAAGTCTTCAAACTTTTAATCGGTTGGACCGTACTAATCTCGAGACCGTTAAGCATATACTGGTTTTTTCAACTGTCAAACATTAGATATATCTAATGAGTATTAGTCTGGGGAATATTTTTGAGATTGCACTCTATGAGTGGGAAATATTCTTCTTTTTAGTCAGAAACTAAAAATATTTTCATTAAATCGTCAAGTTAGCCTAAAATAGCGATTTAGTTAACAATTAAGCTGTGATAACTTGCTGTGCCTGTATCCTTTGGTTGAATTCAGTGGTTATTACCAGTTTTTACCAAAGTTTGTCGGGATATTACGTTAAAGCCATAAATATAGTCCGAAAGAGGTTTTATGAGTTCAAAACAAGTTTACAAAATCATCTTCCAGAATGGTGCTCAAGTTTTTGAAGTTTTCGCTCGTCATATTTATCAAAGTGATATGTGGGGGTTTATAGAAATTGAGGAGCTAATATTTGGAGAAAGATCACAAATAGTAGTTGATCCAGGTGAAGAGCGTCTTAAGAATGAATTTAATGGAGTTAAGAGAACTTATATACCGTTACAGGCTATTGTTCGTATTGACGAAGTGGATAAAGAAGGCTCTGCAAAGGTTTCTGAAACAAAGCCTGCTGAAGGAAATGTGGCCTCGTTCCCGTTTTCTGGGGCGCCAAAGCCAGGTCAAAAAGGAGGCGAAGAGTAGTAGTTTCTATTTTTGGATTTTGTGAATTCTAATTAACCTTCTTTCTTTAAACACTCGCATCTGTGATTAAAATCACAAAGTTTATTTTCGAACTGAGGGATTTTTTCTTTTTGGGAATAAAGTAATTTGATTCCGGCTTCGTATAGCAATAGATCGAATCGATTAACGGCTACTAAGTCATCATAAAGTTCTCCTAAATCATGCTTAAGCTCTAAAAGTTTTTCGTCCAAAGTGATTTCTTTATCCTCTTTCTGAAGAACGTTTTGAGGCACATAAGATAAGTCTATTGAATTGAATAGTGGCTTTAAAGCTTCTTCAAGTATAATCATGCTGGAATCGTAATGCTCTACTATAGGTGCGATTGTAGTTTGAGAAAGGGTTTGTAAAGCTGTTTCAAAGTCTTCTTTATCACCTTTAGCGGAAGGTCCTCTCCGTCTCAGGCCACCAAGGTATCTAGAGTGATAGTTCCTTATTATAGCACCTACTTTTTCATCGAGTCTCCACGCTATATATTCTCTAAAACTTCTATTTTTCGCTTCAATAGCGCCAGGGGTTATTGCAGGTAGTTGTCGAAGCTCGAACTCGTATACCGAACGAACCCTAAGTAGAGGATGTCTTAAGAAGTAGATGGGAATAATCTTTATTTCGGTTGGATAGGAGTGTATAAGAGGCATTACGTGGCTTGAAATTGCCATAAGTTTAGGATTTTTTAGAATTAGAGATTTTAAAAACTCATTCCCACCCTCGCGCATACCTTCGTCATCTCGATGATCAAGGAAGTTGTCTTCAAAGCATCTTCGTAGTGACCAGTCAAATGTTGATCCAGCATTTTTAAACAGGTGACTATGTAATATAAGAGATCTCATTTTTTAGTGTCTAACTATAACCCGAAGTTAGGTAACGCTGTTGGTGTGCATATTTCTACATGTTCTCAAGAAAATAGACCAAGAAATGCTGCTTAGATCGCAAATTGCTTACTAAAATTGCATGGTTTTGATAGCTTTAATTAATTGGATTTTATTCTAATTAATCTTTACGTTATGAAGCAAGAGCTAGCTCTAACGATTCCTTGTGTTTGGAAAAATATATTTAGTCAAAAATCGAAGAATGCGATAAGGTTTAGAAAGAATGAGTTGTCTTTTTTTTACAGTTGCATCTAAAAGATTGTTTAGCTACTGCTAATGGCTTTCAAAACCAAGAAATTGCTATTGAAAGCGAAAGGTCTTGCCAGGCGCGGCATGATTGACCAAGCGCGCCAGATTTACAATCAAATATTAGAAGTCTATCCCAACAATGTTGAAGCTAAACGCTCCGTAGAATATCTAAATTCAACTACCCTTTCCAAAGAAGTTTTACCAGTGCAAAGCTATTTGTTAGAGCTCAAAAAAATGTTGGAGCAAGGTAGATTTCAAGATGTGGTAGCCCGTTCTAAAACACTTCCACCTGAGTTAAATAATGATCCGCTCGCATTAAATATAATTGCAGCCGCTTTTAAAGCAATAGGCGATCTGGATGAAGCTATTCTCCGTTATAAGATGGCAATAGAGATTAATCCGAATTTTGCAGAGGCATACAATAATCTTGGCACTACTCTTATGTCTAGAGGGGAGCTAAGTTCAGCCGAAGATTACTTGAAAATAGCCCTAGAAAAACGGCCAGACTATTCTTTAGCTCACAACAACCTCGGTTTAGTTTTGGCAGACTCGGGAAAGGAAAGAGAGGCTTTAGATTGTTATCTTGCTGCTATAGAGTTCTCGCCTAATTTTTCGAGTGCGCACGATAACTTAGGCAATCTTTATAGTCGGCTGGGTTATCATAAAAAAGCGATTAATCACTATGAAGAAGCTATACGAAAAGATTCGCGCAATGCGAGTGCTCTGAATAATCTTGGCACGTTACTCAAAGAATTGGGTCGCAGCGAAGAAGCGCGTCGCCACTATGAGAATGCTATTTCTGTCGTACCTGATTTCGCCGAAGGATACAATAATCTTGGTACACTTTCCTTGAGCGAAGGTAAGTTTAAGCAAGCCAAAGAGAATTTTAGGAAAGCCATTTTTATAAAACCGCAATATTTTGATGCGCATAGTAATTTAATTTTTTCAATCGCCTCCGAAGCAAAGACATCTGCTGAAGATGTACTAATTGAAGCAGTTGGCTTTAGTGAGATCTGTTCTGAAAAATCTTTGGATAAGTATGTGAATTGGAATTGTGATCGTGAGTCATCTGTGCTCAAAGTAGGATTTGTATCAGGAGACATACGCAACCATCCGGTGGGATATTTTTTAGAGGGGATCTTGGATGATATGAGCAAGGGTCCTTTTGAATTTTTCGGATATTCAACCACTTTTTATGAAGACGAGCTCACCATTAGGGCAAAGCCTTTCTTTAAGGAATGGAAAGTAATTGCCGCATTTGATTGGGGAACAGCAGCGGAGAAAATATATCAGGATGACTTACATATTTTAATTGATTTAGCTGGCCATACGGCAGCTAATGGCCTGCCAATTTTTTCTTATAAACCTGCTCCAGTGCAATGTTCGTGGCTCGGCTATTTTGGAACTACTGGTGTTAAGGAGATGGATTTTTTACTAGGAGATCCTTACGTAACTCCCGAGGAGGAAGAGCATCATTTTTCTGAGAAAATTTGGAGGTTGCCAGAGACTTATTTGTGTTTTACAGAACCAGCGTATGAGATTGATGTAGGTCCTTTGCCTGCACTTGAAAACGGTTATATTACCTTTGGATGTTTTAATAATCTCACTAAGATTACTGATGAGGTTATTTGGACGTGGGTGAGCATTTTAAGAGAAATGAATACTGCCAAACTTTTCTTGAAATGTAAGCAGTTTGATAGCCTCGACCTTCGTCAGCAGACAAGCGAACGTTTTTCTCTCCATGACATCCAGACTGACCGCCTCATTCTGGAAGGGAGTTCTCCTCGCCATGAATATCTAAACCGCTATAATGAAGTTGACATACTGTTAGATCCTTTTCCATACCCTGGAGGTACCACTAGTGCGGAAGCTTTATGGATGGGTGTTCCAAGCATCGTCATGGCGGGCGATCGGTTTTTATCTCATCTTGGGGAAAGTGTTGCTCATAATGCGGATCAATCCACGTGGATAGCAAGTGATAAGGAAGAGTATATTTTTAAGGCAATAGAATTTAGTAAAGATATTGGTTCATTGGTGCTTTTAAGACAAAATCTGCGTAAGCAAGCTATGCAATCGCCGCTATTTAATCGAGAGCGATTTGTAAAACATCTTGCGGATGCGGTTAGAGGTATGTGGCGATCCTATAATCTTCAACTCTAATCAGTTTTTAACAAAAGCCAGTTATTTTTGTTGTAACCTAGTTTATCGAATTAGCTAGAGACGGTCTTAACTAGTACAATACGCTTTAAATTATTACATTTTTGAAAAACTCATATGCAGAAATTGGGCGTTCCAGAGCTTCTCTCACCGGCCGGCAGTTTAAAAGCCATGCGTTACGCGTTTGCATATGGGGCAGATGCAGTTTATGCGGGACAGCCCAGATATTCTCTCAGGGTTCGAAATAATGAATTTAATAAGCTTGAGAATATTGGTGAGGCTATCTTAGAAGCTCACCAGAAATCAAAGAAATTTTATCTCGCGTCTAATATTTCGCCTCATAATGACAAGGTTCGATCCTATATCAGGGATCTAGAACCTGTCATAGAGATGGGACCAGATGCACTTATTATGTCTGATCCTGGACTGATTATGCTCGTTAGAGAGCGCTGGCCAGATCTGGAGATTCATTTATCGGTGCAGGCTAATGCTGTCAACTGGGCCACTGTGAAGTTTTGGAGCAAACAAGGAATAAAACGCATTATTCTCTCACGCGAGCTTGGCTTGGAAGAGATTGAAGAAATTAGAACCCAGTGCCCCGAAGTGGAGCTAGAGGTTTTTGTGCATGGTGCTCTTTGTATCGCTTATTCTGGCCGTTGCTTGCTTTCTGGTTATATGAACCACAGAGATCCCAATCAAGGAGCGTGCACAAATTCATGTCGCTGGGAATATAACGTTCATGATGCTAAGGATGCAGAATCTGGAGATATCATTGCTGCTCAACCAAAGGAAGTTGATCCTGTTTTACTTCAAGAGAAAAATCGCCCAGGTGAGTATATGCCAGCCTACGAGGATGAACATGGAACTTACATAATGAACTCTAAGGATTTGAGAGCCGTCCAGCATGTTGAAAAGTTAACAAAAATGGGTATTCATTCTCTAAAAATAGAAGGTAGAACCAAGAGTCATTACTATGTAGCGCGCACGGCGCAGGTATATCGAAAAGCAATTGATCATGCTGTCGCTGGTGCTGCGTTTGACCACAATTTAATGGGAGAACTTGAGCACCTCGCCAACCGAGGTTACACGGAGGGATTTTATCGACGTCATGTTCCGCATGACTTGCAAAATTATGACAAAGGATTTTCCACCAATCCTAACCAACAGTTCGTTGGCGAAGCTATTGCTTGTGATGAAAGTACCCTTGAAATAGATGTTAAGAATTATTTTGAAGTGGGTGACCGATTAGAATTAATCACCCCGCGGGGTAACCAGAGCTTTCTTCTAGAACATATTATTAATAAGCAAGGTGAGCTAGTCACTGAAGCACCAGGATCCGGCCATGTGGTTCGAATACCGCTTCCAGCGAAACAATCTCTTCCTGAAGATGGTGGCAACGCTTTATTAATGCGTCACAAGTAGTAATTTCTGTGGAATAGAGCTGTTGTTTTTCTACTTTATTAAGTAAAAAAATAATATTTTGATCGAATCGATCAGTTTTTCAATGTCTTTGATATGAATGACCGAACTTTAATAATTTTCCTTGCTAGCATAGCTGCACTGGGACCATTTACAGTAGATATGTAT
Organism: uncultured Halieaceae bacterium; assembly: GCA_913051825.1. Taxonomy (GTDB): domain Bacteria; phylum Pseudomonadota; class Gammaproteobacteria; order Pseudomonadales; family Halieaceae; genus CABYJX01. The sequence continues at coordinate 14,021 of CAJXCR010000022.1, read as the reverse complement.
CTGCCTGCTATGCCTGCAATGGCCGCGGAATTTGCAGCGGATGTTCGAACAACACAACTTACCTTTAGTGGATATCTTTTTGGGTTCTCAATTTTCCATCTTTTTTGCGGACCTTTGGCGGATCGATTTGGGAGGAGGCCAATACTTCTGTTGGGTATAGCGTTGTTCGTTTTTGCTTCAGTAGGGTGTGCTTTTTCAAATAGCATTTATCAAGTTATATTTTTTCGCGTGTTGCAAGGTATGGGTGCATGTGTTGGACCTACTTTGACAAGGACGATTGCACGAGATGTCTTTGGAGCTGACGGTGCTGCGCGAGCGTTATCATTAGTGGCGATGATGATGACACTGGCACCAGCGGTAGCACCATTATTCGGTGGGTTAATGTTGCACTTCTTTCATTGGTCTTCGATTTTTATTTTTTTGGCAATATATGGAGCGTTGATTTGGTTTTTGATCAATCGTTATTTGCAAGAATCTCTTCCAGTCGCTCAAAGCATTCTTCCAAGGGTCGTTATTAAGAATTATTTTACACTGATAACTAATCGCACCTTTATTTCTTCGTCAATAGTGACCTCGATGATGTATTCAGGACTCATGATTTATCTTGCTAGCTCAGGATTCGTATATGTTCAGAAGATGGGTGTGAAGGTGGAATTTTTTGGCTTTATTCTTTTACCTCTTGTGGGCGGATATGCGTTAGGAAGTGGATTAAGTGCTTGGCTGTCAAAAAAGATTAACTCTACTAGCGCTTTGGTTGGGGGCACATTTCTAGCGATAATTGCAACGGGAATCATGCTGTTAACCAGTTTGAAGTGGCCTTTAGCTGCGTTTGGTTTGGCGGCACCGATGGGATTATATACGCTGGCACTTGGTATTGTATTACCTCATTCTATGGCAATTGCATTAGCCCCTTTTCCTGATATGGCTGGCACCACCTCTTCTCTTTTAGGTTTCATTCAAATGGGAGTGTCAGCATTCTTTGCGGTCGTGATTGGTGGGCTCATCACCCATTCCATTACCTTTATGGTTACTGGAATGCTGACTGTTGCTTCGTTAGCTTTTCTATTAGCCTTTTTTGTACATGTGGAATCAGGCCAAAGATGATGCGTATTAAAACTAAGGGATCTTGCTCTATAAATGGTTAGTAATTTAAATCCCATCGAGTGGGATTCTCCGGTTCTTTCAATCGGTGAGGTCATGATTGAGTTCGCGCCTGACTTTTCTGGCAGCACCAATCGGTTAACTCATTCTTTATCCTTTGCTGGCGATGCTTTTAATACAGCTGTATTGCTATCAAGATTGGGAGTAGAAACTTCATTTTATTCAAACTTAGGTGACGATGACAAATCTCGCTCTATACTCAAGATGATGGAAGAAGAGGGGGTCGATGCTAGCCTCGTTCAACTTCTTCCAGGGCGACTCCCAGGGTTATATTTAATTAAAAATGATGAAAATGGGGAACGCAGTTTTAGCTATTGGCGTGATCAATCTCCTGCTAGAGAAATGTTTTCTTCCGTTGATGAGATAGATTTTATTTCATCAAAAATAGCACGCTTTAAGTCTATATATTTGACCGGTATTACCTTAGCCATAATAGGAGAGGAAGCGCGACATAGACTTGTTAAATTCTTAGTGGAATGTCGTGAAGCTGGAGCAATCATAATAATGGATAGCAATTATCGATCTAGACTCTGGGAAAATAAGCAAAGCGCAAAAAATGCTCTAGCGGCTCTGGCGGAGGTTTGTGACGTAAGTCTTGTTTCCTTGGACGATGAGAAGGAGTTGTGGGGAGCTGAAGTTAACGCTAGCAAAGTGTTAGATAGATATCACCAAGCTGGTGTTAGAGAGGTGGTTGTTAAATCTAAAGATAAACCGGTTTTGGTTAGTGATGGTACTTTTATGCATGAGGTGTTGGTCAAGCCCGTTAATGAGGTTGTTGATGCCACGGGAGCGGGTGACGCATTTAACGCAGGCTACGTGTTGGCTCGCATTAAACAGCTAGATTTGATTTCCTCTGTGACAGTGGGATGTGCTTCTGCTAGAACTGTATTGGGCTATAAGGGAGCACTGGGCGAAAGAGAGAAATATTGGGAGAAATTTAGAAGCTTGTGCGGGCCTATTTAAGATCTATGAGAGACTTTTGTTAGCTAAATCGGTTTTTGTTCGATTTTGGTACTAAATGAAATTCCCCCTAGATGCATCTTAAAAACCAAAAAAAATTTTTAAAACCATAAAAATCAATAGCTTGTGAATTTTAATGAGTATTTTTAAGCAAAATATCGACTTGAATTAGCTGGAACAATGGGATTTAATCAATGTGAAAGTGGATATTTTCGCGCTGAGATTAATTTCGGCCCTGATTAACCGGGTCTTTCTCAGTGTATAACTATTATAAAAAACATATAAGTTCTGCTAGAGGGACGTTGCTATGAAATTAAAATATGTATTGTCAGCCAGTCTCCTGTGTGCTGCTACATCGGGATTTTCGGTGCCGCTGCTTGCACAAGGTGGCGCCACCGAGCTTGAAGAAGTAATTGTTTCGGCTCAGAGAAGAGAAGAGAATTTGCAAGATGTACCCATTAGTGTGTCGGTTTTTTCCGGCGCTCAGATAGAAGAGGGTAACATCAAGTCAGCGATTGACTATTTGGCGCTGACTCCGAATGTCAGTTTTACCGAGGATGGTCAGACGGGAAGTCGCGGACTAGGTATAGCGGTTAGAGGTATCAATAACCTGGTTTCCGGAGAGAATGCATTTGTTAACTCGGTTGGCATTTATTTGGATGAATTTAGCGTAGCATCTGTACCGAACCAGGTTGCAAATCCGATGTTGCCCGATATGGCGCGTGTGGAGGTATTGCGAGGCCCGCAGGGTACGTATTTCGGACGAAACTCTCTGGGCGGAGCACTTAACTTGGTGACCAATAAGCCTACTGATGAATTGGAAGGTATGATAAGCGTTGGCGCCGAGAGCTATGATGATGCCGGAGAGATGTATAGCGTCACAGGTGTTGTCAATGTGCCTGTTACCGACTCATTTAGATTAAGAGCAGTTGGTTACTACGAAGATAGCGATGGCTACGTAGAAAATATCTGTGCGAAAGGTGCGAGTCCGTCGGCTTGCCCAGGCGCAGCTGAAAATGGGTATACCCCGAGTGGTGCTGGTGGAAGTGCTCATGAATATGCATATTTCAGAGTCCATGCTGACTTTGATATTTCCGATCGCACGTCGTTGCTTGCGACCATTATCTATAGTGATGAAGATCAAGATACCGACGAGAACGTTCCTTCTGGAGTCTTGGACGTCGATTCTATAGATACCTTTGGTATATCTTCTGCTGTTGATCCTGGTACAGGTTTTTGGCCTAACAACAGAAACAAGCTGAGCCATGACAGAGATGAATTTACGCGTAATGAGTCCACGGTATTCATTTTGAATTTGACTCATGAAATTAATGAATCTAACTCACTAAAATGGATTACTGGATTTATTGATGCGGAAACCACCAGGGAATTTGATAACGATTTGGTGGGTGGTATGGATGCTGTCCGTCGAGACAATACTTACGATGGAGAGTCTTGGAGTACAGAACTCCGGTTCGATCGACGCACCGACGTTTACGATATGGTTATAGGTGCGATGTATGCCGATGATGAGCAAAAGCAGGATAATCTTGTCCATGTTGGCACACAGGCGACTGCTACTATTAGCGGTGTTGGAATCTTACCTCCATTTCCATATCTTCTCGGTTTGGCCAAAAACAATAAGGAATGGTCAGTAGAGAGCGTCTCTTTGTTTGCTGATTTCACATATCACGTCAGCGATACTTTCGATGTTATTTTTGGTGGCAGGTTTACACGAGACAAAGTCAGTAATTCCTTAGCGGGATTCGGTATCGCTCCAGGTATTAATCCTGGAGATTTCTGGTCTAGCTGGGGTAACTTCGCGCGCGATCCGGTTAATACTGACAGTAAGTACACGGGTTTTTCACCGAGACTGGTTCTTAAGTATGCGGCCAGCGACGATCTTAATCTTTATGCGAATATATCCAAGGGATATAAGGCTGGAGGCAACTCCGTAGGAAATGATCCTCGTGATGGATCGGGGATCGCTCTACCTTTTAACAAGGAAGAGTTATGGAATTACGAGGTAGGATTTAAGAGTGTATTGATGGATGGAAATATGCGACTCAACGGTTCATTTTTCTTCCTGGATTGGGAAGACTTGCAGGTAGAGACCTTCCGTTTCCTTGCTCCGGGCGATCTATCATCAAACTTTGAACAGACTACTAGTGTTGAAGAAGCAGAAGCGATGGGAATGGAGCTTGAGATGCTCTATGCCGTAGATGATCAGTTAACCTTTAGTGCAAGTGTAGGCATGTTGGATACTGAAATCACTAGTGATACTAGTGCTGAAATTACAGGTGGATTTATCGTGGAATTGCAGGGGCTTGAGTTGCCAAAAGCTCCTGAACTCACCTTTAATCTAGCGCTAGATTACCGCTTCGATCTCGGTGGAAATGATGCATGGATTCGCGGTGAGTTTATTCACCGTGATGGTCAGTTCTCAGATGTTGAAGCTTTGACTTATCTGCAGACGGATGGACCCTCACCTAACCAAGGTCTAGCAAGAAACTCGGTAGGAACTTTTGGCGACTTCCCTTTTCGAACACCTGACTATGATGTTATAAACATCAGAGGTGGGGTAGATTTTGGTAACGTCAGTTTGGTTCTTTATGTCCAAAATCTTGCGGACAAAGAGTACTATACTGGCACGCAAGAGAACTTCGGAGTTTCCGGCTTTAGATTACGGCCACACCCTCGCGTTATTGGAGGGAGTCTGACCTATAACTTCTAATTTAGTTATTGTGAATGTAAAAGGCCCGACATTGTTCGGGCCTTTTTTTTGAAAGCATATAATTTAGCTAGAACTGTTGATAATCATTATTCCAATCGTATAAGACGCCTAAAATATTCTCTTGGCTATTTTGGACAAATTTATATGCTTCACTGCAGTCTTCTGGTGAAAACTCGTGTGTAATCAATCCAGAGAGATTAAAATTGCCGTCAATCACGTGTGTAAAAAATTTTCTGTCGATCGATAGTTGATCCCATCCGCCGAGATTATGGCTGTCGTGAACAGCTTGAATAATTAATCCTTTCGACATGAAATTTGAGTCTAGACATTGGCGATTAGGATAACCGGTGTCACCGAGCACCACTATTCTTCCAAACATGGGTGCAGCTGCAAGAGCATATTGAAAGACCTTAGGATTTCCGGTGGTATCAACAATGACCGGTATTTCATTTTTGTGGGTAACCTCAGTTAAGCGCTCCACATGGGATTTAATATTGCCAGATAGAGTAGCAGTCGCGCCACCATGTACTGCGTGTTCGAGTCGAAAAGATGATAGATCATTTATCAGTATTGATTCGACTCCAAAAGCACTTGCCCATCGAACCGCCATTTGACCCACTGCACCTGCACCAATAATTAAAACTTGGTTGATAGATGAATAATTCCCCGCCCAAGCGGCGCGGAAGGCGGTTTTGGCCAGACCACACCAACATGCTTCTTTTAGATCTACTGTATCAGGGATCAGAGAGCATTCTGATGATGCGATCACTTGGTGCGAGCCATGCGCCATACGCATAAAAACGTGATCACCGATCTTCAGATCCTTTACGTGAGAGCCAATTTCTTCTACATCGCCCACCGCTTGCATGCCCGTTTTTAGCTGAGGAAATTTGAATCTCTCAGCGAAATGTGTATCCGCGTCATATCGTTGATTGAGTATAGTAGTCTCTGTGCCTATACTCATTAAGCTATATCGTGTTCTTATTCGAACATCTTGTGCTTGCAGCGAAGGTAGCTCGAAGTTTTCTAGAACGACTTCGCCTTTTCTTGGAAAGATAATTCTCTTTGGCATCTGATGTGAGCTGGTCTATAACAAGTATTTGCTAAGATTAGCACAAATACTATTAGTGACTAATCAAAGTGCCGTCAGTCTTTTTGTTTAAAATTTAGCAATAACTAGAAAGGATGAGATTTGTTAAAAGGTTAATTTTTTCTTTTTAATGGAGGAATGAATGAAGGTAGTGCTGGTTACTGGTTCAAATAGCGGTTTTGGCTTAAATGGAGCCCTCGCATTTGCTCGGAGCGGTTTCCGAGTCTATGCAACGATGCGTGATCAATCCAAAAGCAATCTTCTTCGAGATCTGGCTGGTGACGAAGGCCTTGAAATAAGAACTGAGACCTTGGATATGAGTCAGCCGTCCACATTTAATACATGTATCAGTCGAATAATTAATGAATCTGGTGGTATTGATGTAGTGGTTAATAACGCTGGAATTTCTCGTGCCGGGGTGTTGGAAGATACTTCGGAGGAAACCCTTCGAACTGTAATGGAAACCAATTATTTTGGACCAGTGTTGCTTTCTAAAGCTGTATTACCACACATGCGTGAACGGCGAACCGGCCACATTATTATGGTGAGTTCTCTATCAGGATTGGCTGGTTTGCCTTGTGATTTCTCTTATACCTCTAGTAAATTTGCATTGGAGGGTGCAGCAGAAGCAATGCGGCATGAAGTGGATCGATGGGGGATCAAAGTATCTCTAGTAGAGGCGGGGATGTATGCGACCAATCTTCTTGGTAAAAACAAGGATGGTGAAGAATCTATTTTTCCGCATTCTTATAATAAAGATTCTCCCTATAGAGATCTCATGGAATATAAGTGGCGGAGAATAAAAGATCGACTTTCTGATGCTTTTGAACCAAAGGTTGTTGGGGATCTATTTGTTGAGATAGCCAATTCAAGTGGAAATCGCTTTCGATGGACTGCAGATCCAGTTGCTAAAAAAGTTATCTCGGAACTTCATGGGCATGATGATTTTTCTCGAGATCAATATCTAAGAAAAATTTCCAATACTGATTGGTGGAGTGAAGGCGAAATGCTTACTACTCAGGTGTAGGTTAATTTCCATTAGCTAGTCGGTTTTATATATTCAAACTCTGGTAATATGAGGTGTAGCTTAGTTCTACTTTGGAGGGAAGTACGTGAGTCAAGATTGTGATGTTATCGTCATTGGAGGTGGGCACAATGGTCTAATTTGTGCCAGTGTCTTGGCAAAAAATGGGCTGAGTGTGTTAATTGTCGAGAGTAATGATTGGGTTGGAGGTGGTGTTCTTACACGAGAAGTCACACTTCCTGGTTTTAAACACGATCTTTTTGGTTCATCGCATGTGTGGATTCATCTAAATCCTGATTTTAAGACAATCAAACCTGAGCTCGAAAAATATGGTCTTAAGTATATTTGGTCTGATGACCATATAACCGGCCATCCCAACAAATTTGAGGGAGAAGGCATTATTGTCTATAAGGATGTAGACAAGACCTGTCATTCAATTGCGGAGTATTCCAAGCGTGACGCAATAAGATATAAAGAAATTTATGAAGAATTTGGTGAGATTCAGGACGGAGTCATAAAGGCTATGTTTTCCCCGCCGTCTCCGCCAAGCTATCTTTATCAAGGGATGGAGAACAACCCGGAAGGACTTAAACGATTAAGAGATTATCAGTTGAGTTCTCGGCAATTCACCCTGGAGAATTTTGAGAACGATCATGTTCGCGCATTTATTTTAGGTTGGGCCATGGCTCCTCAAACGTTGCCAGACCAATTGGGTACCGCTGCCGGGTTTTATGTAATGATTCCCAGTATTCATTATTATGGCCAATCTATTCCAGAAGGTGGAAGTGGTATGCTGGCGGAGTCTTTGAGCCGTTTTATTGAAGCCAATGGAGGTAGGGTTGTAACCGGAGCAACATTTTCAAAATTTCTAATTGATCAAGGAGAGTGCAGGGGAGTTAAACTCGAAGATGGTACGGAAATATTTGCTAATTCGGGAGTGGTGAGTTCCCTGGACCCTTATCAAACGTACCTAAATGGTTTTGAGGAGGGAGTGCTTCCAGAAAATTTCTTATCAATGGTTAGAAATTTTAGTTTTGGTGATGTGACCATCGCTCGTGTTCATTATGCGTTAAATGAGGCGCCACGATTCAAGAACGGGTCGGATATGGATAAGACCGCTTTTCAGCGAATGTTCGGAACTCTTAGTGACATTGATAAACAATATAACGAAATCTCTAGAGGTGTTGCTCCATCTGATCCTTTCCTTTGGACGGCTGCTTGGACAACGATGGATCCGACGCGTGCACCAGAAGGTAAGCATACCTTGATCATGGATACATTTGTCCCTGTTGACTTAGCGAATGGTGATAATTGGGAAGAAGTAGCACCTTCATACATCCGTGAAAAATTATTGGGACAGTTACGTAACTACACCACAAATATGGATGATGAAAATATTCTTGCCGAATATATCGAGACTGGACCTAGTTTGGAGAGAGCGAATCGATGTTTTTACCGCGGAGTCACAACTGGAGGCGAGCGGACATTGGCTCAAATGGGGGTTTTTCGTCCATTTCCAAACTATGCTAACTACAGAGGTCCAGTAAAAAAGTTATACATGACAGGACCTTCGTGCCATCCAGGAGGAGGTATTTCAGGAATGGGAACGATAACTGCTAATGAGATGTTATATGATTTAGGACTAAAGACAGAGGATGATGATTTTGATTTCTGAAACGTTTTATTTTATAGCAGTTTGGTGGGGATTATGAAGCGAGAAAAAATAGATACCTATACAGCACTTATTGTACAACCAGAGGTTACAGTAGTAGAGGATCGCGAAGGAATTAAAAAGAATCTTGATCGAGTTTGTAATTTAATTCATTTCGGTGTTGGTTACTATTGGGAGGTTCCTGTTCGCTTAGTTATTCTTCCTGAATATTTTATGCAGGGAGTGGGTACTCCTGGTAAGGGAGAATCTGGTATTAAAGATCAAATGAAGAAGGCGGTGACAATTGATGGGCCCGAAATTGGTCAGTTAGGCGCGATAGCAAAAGAATATGGTCTCTACATCTGCGGTGGAGGTGTTGTTGAAGAGGTGAAAGAATTTCCGGACCGCTGGTTTAATACTAACTTTATAGTTGGCCCCAGTGGCGATGTTGTGCTCCGTTATCACAAATGGCATATCCCGGCTTATATTGGTTTGGGTACGAGTCCGCATGACATGTTTGATGAATACTGTGAAGTCTTTGGAGGTGATATCAAAACGTTATTTCCCGTTATTGATACTGAGATCGGGAAGCTCGGCACGATGACTTGTCACGACGGATGTACGCCAGAAGTTTCAAGGGCGCTGGGTTTTAATGGAGCTGAAGTAATTTGTCACCCTGGAGCGATACAGGAATTTGAAGGTGTTTCCGAACCATGGGATTTTTGGATGTTTACGCGACGTACAAGAGCTCATGACAATATGGCTTATTTGCTAGGTTCTAATTGGGGGACAGTTAATTATGATTATTACCCTAAAGCGTTTTGCCCAGGTCATTCATTTGCAATCGACTATACTGGACTTGTGCTTCGAGAAGCGCCCTATCCGGCAGAGCAAGTCCTATCGGTGCCAGTGGACATAGAGGCTCTTCGTCAGTATCGAACGCGCACGGGACATAATTGTTGGATAGATGTTCGAACGGAAGGATTCAAACAAATCTATGAAAAACCTATTTACCCGCCTAATCGTTTTCCTTCAGGAAAACCACCTAGAACATTGGCTGAAAAAGTGTCTATATGTAAGGAGGTCTTTGACGACCTTCATGACCGGGGGTTATTTACGCCGCCAGGTGGTTATGCGGCGGAGGATATTTCAAAATTACTTCAAGATAGGATCGAACATGCTCAGAAAACCGGTCGTCTAAGAAAAACCTGAGGAGTTAGTAAAATGAAAGTTAAAAGTAAATTGGCGGATATTGACTTTCAGTTCGGAAAATTTGAAGTTAAAAGAAATCATCTTGTTATACACAGCCATCCAGATCAGACTATGCAAAGCAAGGTTTATGTCAGTCCAGACGACATTTTTTCAGGACTGGTCCGGGCATTTTCTAACCCCTTGGTATGGATTTATTTTCTTGGGTTTCCAGTTTTTTTCGTGATCTATAGAAGACAAAGGAAATTAAAACGGATGGAAGGAAGATAATGTCTTTTGAGAATAAAGATATTGAATCTGGTCCGATACCAAGGCCAGGTATTCAACGAATAGCTCCCTATGTTCAAGGAAAGAGTGACATAGCCGGTGTTGAGTCGCCTATAAAACTCTCTTCAAATGAATCTTCACTGGGAGCCAGTGAAAAAGCTATAGAAGCATATAAATCCGCTCATTTATCGCTTCATCGTTACCCGGATGGAGATCAGATTGCATTGAGACAGGCTATCTCTGAGGTGCATGGTTTGGATGCTAACAATATTGTATGCGGTAACGGATCTGATGAACTCATTCGACTGGTTACCCGAGCATATGTAGGCGAAGGTGACGAAGTTCTAGTGAGTGAAAATGGATTTCATATGTGTCGCATTCATGCACTTGCACAAGGTGGAGACGTGGTTGTTGCTCCAGAATCCGGTGATCATCTAGACATCGATGCATTGCTTCAGCGGGTTACGGATAAAACTCGACTCATTCCATTGGCCAATCCAAATAATCCAACTGGCACCTTCGTTACATTTGATGAGATTGAGAGATTGCATAGATCCCTCCCGGATAGAGTCGTGTTGTTATTGGATGGCGCTTATGCTGAATATGTTTCAGATGATAATTTTAACTCGGGTGCTAAGTTGGTAGAACATTCTGAGAATGTGGTGATGACACGGACATTTTCGAAAATCCATGGTCTAGCATCTCTTCGAATTGGATGGGCCTATTTGTCTCCAACAATGATGGATCCTATCCAGCGAATTAGAACACCTTTTAATGCGAGCGGACCTGCGATGGCAGCTGCCGAAGCAGCCATTCGAGATACTGATTTTGTACAGAACGTTGCAGAACATAATGCGCGATGGCAGTTGATTATCCGGAATCGGCTCTCTGAACTGGGGCTTTATGTTTTACCAAGCGTGACGAACTTCTATTTAATTCGATTCCCAGAGAAAATGGATATTACTGCCATGCATGCCGCTGAATTTCTTCAGGGGAGAGGAATAATTCCTCGCCCAGTTGGTGGAAGTGAAGACAGAGAACTTCGGATCACTATAGGATCCGATCATGAAAATGGAAAGGTACTAGATGCATTAGAGGCATTTGTTGCCAAGTACCATTCATCCGATTAGGCTTTTCGATCATGACGACTCACCATGTTATTTCAGAATCGGTGGTACAAAGACTAAAGTGCCCTCAGCGACTATTGATTGACGGTGCCTGGGTCCACTCTTCCAATGGAGGCTCTGGAGAGGTGCGCAATCCTTCAGACGGGAAGATATTGACATCTTATTCAGTGGCGACGCGTGATGACACTAATGCAGCAGTGCAAGCGGCGAGGTCGTCCTTTGATAATGCCATTTGGACCAAATTAACTCCGGCGGCGCGCGGAAAGATTCTATGGAAAGTTGCAGATCTTATGGATGAAAATGCCGAAGAACTTGCCGAGCTTGAGATGTTGGATGCAGGGAAGCCTTTTGCCGATGCGCGCCACGGAGAAGTGCCTTTTGCTGCAGATTGCTTTCGATATTACGCCGGGTGGTGCACAAAAATTGAAGGTAAAACTACAGAATTATCTACCGTACCTGATGCAAGATTCCACATTTACTCTCGTCGTGAACCTGTGGGAGTGGCAGCGTTAATTGTGCCTTGGAATGGTCCATTAGTAATGGCGAGTTGGAAAATAGCTCCTGCACTGGCTGCTGGCTGTAGCTGTGTGGTAAAGCCAGCGACACAAACACCGCTTTCGACACTTCGACTAGGTGAGTTGATGGCAGAAGCGGGTGTACCACCAGGGGTCATTAATATTTTGACTGGTGCAGGATCAGAGATTGGCCAACAATTGGCGGAGCATCCGGATGTCGATAAAATATCCTTTACTGGCTCCACGTCCGTTGGTAAATCCATAATAGATGCTGCAAAGGGAAACTTAAAGAAAGTCACTCTTGAGTTGGGTGGTAAGTCACCAGTAATCATTTTTGATGATGCAGATCTTGACGCTGCAGTACTAGGCGCTGCCCAAGCAATTTTTTCAAACGCGGGGCAGGTGTGTGTGGCCGGTTCTAGGCTTTATATTCAGGAAGATATTTATAATCGAGTAATTGATGGTTTATCAAAGTTCGCGTCTGAGCTAAAGGTTGGTTCGGCACTCAATTATGAGACTCAAATGGGCCCCCTAATCTCTAAAGGTCACCTAGATTCGGTTTGTAATTTTATTGAATCGGCTAAAAGAGAAGGAGCGAGTACAGTTACAGGTGGGAATAAAATTCTCGATGGTGGAGGATATTTTCTGCAGCCGACTGTCTTTGCAGATGTAAATCATGACATGCATATTGTCCAGGAGGAAGTTTTTGGACCTGTTTTGGTTACTATGCCTTTCAGATCAAACGAGGACATAAGCTTAATTGCTAACGACAGTCAATATGGCTTAGCAGCGAGCATATGGACAAAAGATATCGGTAAAGCGCATAAGACGGCTGCTGCAATACGCGCAGGAATAGTTTGGATAAATTGCCATGGAATCCCAGATATGTCGGTGCCTTTTGGTGGGTATAAACAATCGGGCTGGGGACGAGAAAATGGTTTGGAATCTCTATTGCAGTATATGGAATTAAAGTCGGTGGTGGCAAAGCTTTAGAAAAACTAGGCACCTAAAGATTTTATTTGAATTTGGTCTAGGATATTTTAAAAAAAGATTAAGACTAAATCTTAAAAACGTTGACCAATGTTACTCCGATGACGATTAGAAATAAGCCTACGATGGCCTGCCATGCCAGTGATTCCTCATACAAAATATAGCTCATAATCGCTACTGAGAATACGCCAAGGCCGGCCCAAGAAGCGTAGACGAGAGACAGTGGCAATTTTTGGACAGCCATAGCCAAAAGGTAAATAGATACAGCGTATGATATAAAAACTAGGCTAGTTGGGACTAGTTTGGTAAAAGTTTGAGTGGCAGGAAGGGTTAACGTTCCTATTACTTCTAGGATAATAGAGGCCAATAGGATGAAGTAAGCACTCATTGTTAAATCTTATCCTCTACATTTAGGAAGGTTAATGTAAGGCCAGGGCCTTGGCATTTTTCCCACCGTCATTTCGATCAAGGCGGGTCCTGACTCAGCGAAAGCGCTCTGAATCGCCGATCGCAGTTCATTGGGATTGGATGCCTTGAATCCCGCCGCTCCAAAACTTTCCGCGAATTTCACAAAATCTGGATTATGAAGCTCCGCACCAATTGACTGGCCTTCGAACATTAATTCAAGATCATTTTGCACATTGCCATATGAGTTATTATTAAAAACAATGGCGACCACATCCAGTCCATATTTTACTGCAGTTGCTAGTTCTTGCGCTTGATACAGGAAGCCACCATCGCCAGAGATAGAAATAACTTTTTTATTTGGATGTGCTGCTTTGACTCCTAGGGCAGTAGCATATCCATAACCAAGATTTCCTTGATAGCCACTGGTTATAAAGTGACGTGGATGATAACAAGGGAATGCATACCAAGAAGCAAATCCTACTTGCGTGACCTCATCTACGAAAAAACCATCCTCTGGCAATTCTTCTCGTATCACATTAAGTATTTCTAATTGTGGCCCAATATTTTCTTCAAATTCTTTAAGCATGCCTTTTTTAAGTGATAGCAGTTCATCCTTTCGAGATGGACGATTTCGATTGTATCCAGGTAAAGTGTTAATAAGCTGCGTTAGGCTAAGTTGGGCGTCTCCAAGAATTCCGATATCTGGATTACCAAGACGATTTAATTCTTCGTCATCGATATCAATGTGGATAATTTTTAAATGATCATCCATACCCCAGTGGATTCTAGGTATGCTAAGACGTGTTCCTATTGCTAATATAACATCTGCCTTCGACCAAAGTTTGTGTCCCGCGGGATTAGAAAGACATAATTGGTGAAGTAGAT